>JBIIME010000001.1:0-100238 GCA_044338175.1 Rhodoluna sp. | reverse complement strand
CCACTTGCAAAAGTTTTTAATGATGAGTTTGGAATCGTGAATGGCCTGATGACGACCATACATGCCTACACTGCCGATCAGAACTTGCAAGATGGCCCGCACGGAGACCTGCGTCGAGCACGAGCCGCGGCGATCAACATTGTTCCATCATCTACAGGTGCTGCAAAAGCAATTGGCATTGTCCTTCCGGAACTAAAAGGAAAGCTAGATGGTTTCGCGCTACGTGTCCCAGTTCCAACCGGCTCTATTACCGACCTCACCTTGGTTTCGGCTAAAAAAGTCACCATTGAGGAGATTAAGGCTGCCTACAAGAAGGCCGCAGCCGGTCCCCTAAAGGGAATACTTCTATACACAGAAGACGAGATTGTTTCCTCCGACATAGTTACCGACCCACACTCTTCAATTTTCGACGCGGGTCTCGTAAAAGTCATTGACAACACGGTGAAGATTAGCGCCTGGTACGACAATGAGTGGGGTTACTCAAACAGACTTGTTGACCTCACTGTTTTGGTTGCGAACAAACTCTAGTTTTGAGAACTCTATCCACTCTTGGGCCGCTTGAGTCAAAGCGGGTTCTTCTTCGTTGCGACCTGAATGTACCAATTAAAGACGGCTTCATCACAGACGATGGAAGAATCAGAGCATCACTTCCCACTATCAAACATCTAGTCGAGCAAGGTGCAAAGCTGATTATTTGCTCGCACCTTGGAAGACCAGATGGTGCAAGGGTTCAAAAATACTCGCTTGAACCCGTCGCCAAGAAACTTGCTGAGCTACTTGATCAAGATGTTTCATTTGCAGAAGATTGTGTGGGAACCGGGGCGGATGAGAAGGTATCCAAACTTGGCGACATAGAAGTTCTGCTTCTTGAGAATCTTCGATTTCACTCGGCTGAGACGAGTGACGACGAGACTGAGCGTGTGGAATTTGCCACGAGACTTGCCGAGTTAGCGGATGTGTTTGTCAGTGATGGATTTGGAGTGCTACATCGCAAGCAGGCAAGTGTATTTGAGATTGCCAACTTGCTACCTTCAGCGGCTGGATTCTTGGTGGAGAAAGAACTTACTGTGCTCGAGCAGCTTATGGGGTCAGATTCTCATCCGTACACAGTTGTTCTTGGCGGATCAAAAGTCTCCGACAAGCTTGGCGTGATTTCAGCTCTTATTCCTCGCGTGGACAACCTATTGATTGGCGGTGGAATGGCCTTTACATTCCTTGCAGCTTTAGGTCACAAAATCGGCAAGAGCCTAGTCGAGGAATCTCAGATCGCTAATGTAATGGGTTATCTTGAGCAGGCTAAGAGACTCGGAGTTAACATCGTCTTGCCATCCGACATAGTTATGGCTAGTGCTTTTGCTGCTGACGCAAGGCATCTGGTGGTTGCAGTTGAGCAGTTAGAGCAAACTGAGTTCGGGCCTGGTGGCATTGGATTAGACATTGGTCCAGAGACTGCAGAGAAGTTTGCAGCGATTGTTTCTTCTTCCAAGTTATGTTTTTGGAACGGGCCTATGGGGGTTTTCGAGTTCGCTGCCTTCAGCGCCGGTACCAAATCGGTTGCAATGGCTCTCACTAGGGTCCAGGGCCTCAGCGTCGTTGGAGGAGGAGACTCGGCAGCCGCAGTTAGGGCGCTTGGGTTCCTAGATAGTGCGTTTGGACACATCTCTACCGGTGGTGGAGCTAGTCTTGAGTATTTGGAAGGAAAACCCCTTCCTGGACTGGAGGTTCTGGCATGAGCGATCGTAAACCGCTAATTGCAGGTAACTGGAAAATGAACCTCGATCACCAGCAAGCTATTGCCCTGGTGCAGAAGATTGCCTGGACACTAAAAGACGTGGATCACGACTACGAAAAAGTTGAGGTGGCAGTTTTTCCGCCTTTCACAGACCTTCGAACTGTTCAGACTCTGATAGACGCTGACAAGCTTCAACTCCGCCTTGGTGCCCAGGACATCTCAAAGCACGAGTCCGGTGCGTTCACCGGTGAGGTGGCTGGTGCTTTTCTAAAGAAACTAGATGTCGAATACGTCTTAGTCGGTCACTCCGAAAGGCGCCAATTCCACAATGAGGATGACGAACTTGTTCGCGACAAGGTTAGCGCTTGCTTCAAGAACAAGCTTGTTCCAGTGATCTGCGTCGGGGAGACTCTCGAGGAGCTGGAGGCCGAAGGTGCCGCTGCAGTGCCCGTTAGACAGCTCACCAAGGCGCTTGAGGGTCACAAGGATGTTGGAGATTTCGTAGTCGCCTACGAGCCGGTCTGGGCAATTGGAACAGGCAAGGTTGCAACGAGCGAGCAGGCCGCTGAGGTAGCCAAAAAGCTAAGAAAATGTATTGAGGAGCTATTCTCAACTGAGACAGCTGAGCAGACCAGAATTCTCTACGGTGGCTCTGTAAAGAGCGCAAATGTCGCTGGATTCCTATCATCCCAAGAGGTTGATGGGGTTTTGGTCGGGGGAGCAAGCCTCGTGGTGGACGAGTTCACTGGTATTTGCCGCTTCCAGAAGCATGTCAGCTTATAATCTTCTAGTACTTCAAAAGAACAGGTAAATCCATGGCTGCAATCCAAATCGCACTTCAGGTGCTGCTGGCAATTACCAGCTTGCTTCTGATTCTTATGATTCTGCTTCACAAAGGTAGAGGTGGCGGTCTTTCGGACATGTTTGGCGGAGGAGTGACTACCAATGTTTCTTCCTCTGGAGTGGCTGAGAGAAACCTGAATAGGATCACCATAATCTTGGGGCTAGTTTGGGTTAGCTCCGTCATCGCACTTGGTTTACTTACCAGGTTTGGTTTTTAGGGGATAATTTGGCAAGCGGAGGATCAGCAATAAGAGGCTCGCGCGTTGGTGCGGGTCCAATGGGGGAGCAATACCGCGGTTTCAAGTCTGAAAGAGTTGAACGCCACTACTACTGTATAAACGGACACACGCAGAGCCCACAGTTTGCGGCTCATGTTGATCCAGCAGAGATTCCAGACATGATCGATTGCCCTAACTGCGGTTTACCAGCGGGACAGGACAAGAAGAACCCACCTCAGATTCTCAAGCACGAGCCTTACAAAACTCATCTGGCTTACGTTAAAGAACGTCGCACTTCAGACGAAGCCAAGGCGCTACTAGATGAGGCTCTATCGTCCATTAAGGACCGCAGAGCCAAACTTGCCGAGGCTGCGAAAAAGCAACTTAAGGAAGAAGCAGCACGCACAGCCGCCGCAAAGGCACAGGCAGTAAAAATGGCGGCTGAGAAGGCAAGAGCCGCAAAAGCCGTAAAGCCAGTTAAGCCTGCGAAACCAACTAAGTCTGTCAAGGCTGTTCCAAAGAAAGCTACAAAGTCTGTCGCAAAGAAATCAGCTGCAAAGAAAGCTGCGCCGGCAAAAGTAGTGAAGAAGTCTGCCAAGACTTCGCCAAAAGCAAAGCCAGTCGCAAAGAAAGCTGTGACAAAGAAGCCTGCTTCAAAACCGACTAAAAAGAAGTAGCGACTGCAGAGAAGGCCCTGCAAAATTTGAGTATTACTTTTTCGCTCCAAGAATCTTAGAAACCAAAGCTAGAGCCCTATTGCTGTCAGCAAAACGTAGAGTAAGAACTGGCCTACCGGCCGCTGCTAGAACATCCGCATCTCCGTCAGCTTGAGAATTCATAAGCTCTGCGAATCCAAAGCCTCGACCAGGCACAGGTATCTCTTTATCGCCTGTGCCGATGAGCTGTAGAAATACTCCTTGCGCTGGACCGCCCTTGTGATACTGACCAGTTGAGTGCAGAAACCGTGGGCCCCAACCAAATGTTGTTGGCCTCCCAGATACTTGCGCCATCAGATCCCTTAAGTTTTCGAAGGGCTTATCTCGACCACGGTCTAAATAGGCATGAATTGCACAGTAGCTCGAATCCTGAACTGCCATGAATAGCAAATCAACTGCCTCAGTGAGAGTTGAATCTGATTCCAAGTCCAGGTTTTTAGCGGACACCTCCACGCCGGAGTCAGTAAACAAAGAGCTCTTGCTAGCTGACTTATTCTCCAGGAAGGCTCGAGATGCAATCTTCGCCGACTCAACATCTGGTTGGTCAAAAGGATTTACACCTAAAAGCCTTGCTGCAACAACAGTCGCGACTTCCCAAAATAGAAGTTGTGCTCCAAGACCACCTGAAACATTAATGTCAAAAACACCAGCAGAAACATCATCCACCACGCCGATTGTCAAAAGGTCATCGGCAGGCACCTTTAGCTCAGGGGAGCTCGCTTCAAGAACAATCGGCAGAACTCCGCGGCCATTCTTTCCAGTCGACTCAGCAATGAGCTGCTCCATCCAGCTCCCAAGTCCAACAACACTGCTGCTCACCGAAACGATCCCCAACTTGTCCTTGAATCCAAAGCTAGATCCACTTCTAGCCATTGCAGCCCCAACAATCAATGCTGGGTTACCTGGTTTATCCTCGCAAAGAAGCTCGGAAGCGGCGATGGCCTCCAATAAGACTGGTTCCATGTCAACCCCCGCAAGTGCTGATGGGACAACACCAAACGCCGTAAGAGCTGAGAACCGGCCTCCCACATTTGGATTAGCAAGAAACACTCTGTAGCCATCCGACATTGCCTGCCTTTGCATCGGAGAACCGGGATCAGTGACAACAATTATGCGCTCGGTGCTTTTAATCCCTGCTTGCTCAAAGGCATTTTCGAAGACACGTTTCTGAGAATCAGTTTCAACTGTGGAACCAGACTTTGATGAAACAACCACAATGGTACGAGCAAGGTCCCTCGAAACTGCATCGTGCACCTGCGAAGGGTAAGTGGAGTCCAAGACGACAAGCTCAGCTCCAGAGGTAGCTGCAATTACCTCCGGTGCCAGAGATGAACCACCCATTCCGCAAAGCACAATCCTAGTTAGCCCTTTGCTTTGGTGCTCCGCTCTCAAGGCCTCTAGATGTGGCAGCAGTTCAAGGGATTCGGCTGCAGCATCCACCCAACCAAGGCGAATGGAGGACTCCGCCTCAGCTTCCTTTCCCCAGATCGTGTAATCCTTCGCAAAGATTCTGCTTGCAATCCTGTCGGTGACTAACCCCGGAACAACTAGCTTCACCGCCGCCGACGCACCCCTAGTTGCGACTTCTAGGTTCATTATTTTCCCTGCAGCGCTTTTGAGACTGTTTCCAAAAGGTCGTTCCAAGAGGCCACAAACTTCTCCACGCCTTCGCTCTCTAAGAGAGAAACCACATCGTCGTAAGAAACACCAAGCCCTTCTAGTGCCTCAAGAACCCCTCTAGACCTGTCGTACTCAGAAGTGATGGTGTCTGCTGATATCTCACCGTGGTCAAACACCGCCTCCATTGTTGCTTCTGGCATGGTGTTTACAAGCTGTGGAGCGACCAATTCTGTCACATACAACGTGTCTGGTAGCGAGGGGTCTTTGACACCTGTAGAGGCCATAAGTGGTCTCTGCTTGTTAGCTCCCTGCTTCTCAAGTTCCTGCCAGTCAGAGCTTGCGAACTCTTTCTGGAAGAGCTCGTAGGCAAGCCTTGCGTTTGCAAGTGCAGCTTTTGATTTCAAAGTAAGTGCTTGCTCTGTACCGATAGCCTCAAGCCGCTTATTGATTTCGGTGTCAACGCGAGACACAAAAAAAGATGCCACTGAATGGATCTTGGATAGATCGTGTCCGTTCTGCTTAGCCTTGGAGATGCCATCCTTGAAGGCTTTGATAACCAGCGCGTAGCGCTGTAACGAGAAAATAAGAGTTACATTAACGGATATTCCAGCTGCTAGCACTTCGGTGATTGCGCTAAGACCAGGAACGGTGGCTGGAATCTTTATCATTACATTCTCACGGTCCACCGCGTTGAATAACTCTCTGGCCTGAGCTACGGTCTTGGCAGAGTCCATAGCAATCCCAGGCTCAACTTCAATTGACACTCGACCATCAACACCCTTTGTGCTTTTATAGACACCAGCAAATACATCGCAAGCCATCCGCACATCTTGTGTGGTTGCTTCAAATACTGCTTCTGAAGCCGAAACCCCCTTGGCTGCAAGCTCAGCTAGTTGATCAGCGTATGCGTCACCACTAGAAAAGGCCCCCGCGAAAATGGTTGGGTTAGTTGTCACACCAGATACTGCACGAGAGGCAATCAATTCTGCAAGGGATCCAGACTGAATTCGATCTCTTGATAAGTCATCGAGCCAAATGCTCACGCCGGCTTTGTCTAGTTCGTGAAGTGGTGAGCTCATGTGTTCTTTCCAAGAAGTTGATTAGCTTTTGCTACGACTGCCTCTGTTGTGATGCCAAATTTTGTAAACAGTGTCTTGTAGTCGGCCGAAGCACCGTAGTGTTCAATCGAAACCGATCCGCCTTGCGGCACGTACTTTGACCAACCAAGGGCAAGTCCTGCCTCAACTGAAACTCTTGCCTGAACGCTTGCTGGGAGTACGCTCTCGCGGTACGAATCTGTCTGCTCTTCAAACCATTCAACGCAAGGCATCGAAACAACTCGTGTTTTGACACCATTATTTTCTAGCTCCAACCTTGCTGCAAGTGCAAGCTGAACCTCGGAACCAGTAGCGATCAAGATCATCTCTGGTTTCTGATTCGATGCGTCCACCAGGACGTATCCTCCAAATTCAACATTGCTTGCAGCAGCTACGATCTGGCCAGTTGAATCAGGCATACCGCGCTGAATTACCGGCACGTTTTGTCTTGTTAGAGCAATTCCAGCAGGTCCTAGCCTTCTCGAAAGAATCTTCTTCCAAGCAAAGCTAACTTCGTTAGCGTCCGCCGGTCTTACGATGTCCAGACCGGGAATAGCGCGCAACGTGGAAAGCTGTTCGATGGGCTGATGGGTTGGTCCATCTTCCCCCAGAGCAATCGAGTCATGAGTCCAAACAAAGATCGACGGCACCTTCATTAAAGCAGCGAGACGAACTGCAGGTCTCATGTAATCACTGAAAATCAAGAAAGTTCCGCCGTAGGAGCGGGTCTTGCCATGCAATGAAATTCCATTCAAGATAGAGCCCATCGCGTGTTCCCTGATGCCAAAGTGAAGCACGCGACCATAGGGATCACCCGAGAACTCATGAGTTGAGTGCATCTCTGGAACAAAAGACTTGGCGCCTGCAATTGTTGTGTTGTTAGATTCAGCCAGGTCAGCCGAACCACCCCAGAGCTCAGGCATGACCTTGGCAATGGCGTTCAAAACCTTGCCAGAAGCTGCCCGAGTTGAGGCATCTGCGCCGGCTTCAAAAACGGGTAAGACTGAATCAATGTCTGGAAGCTTGTTGGCTTCTAGGCGCTCAAACAGTGCTGCACTATCGGGATTCGCTGCCCTCCAGGCCTGAAAATCTCTATGCCATTTATCTAGAACATCCTTGCTGCGCGCTCTAAAGCCACGGGTGTAGTCCACAACACTTTGTGCTACGTCAAAGTTCTTCGCAGGATCAAACCCGAGAACGGTTTTTAGGCCCGCTAGCTCTTCAGCCCCAAGAGCTGATCCATGAACCTTGCCCGTGTTTTGCTTTGTGGGAGCAGGCCACCCGATGATGGTCCGAATCGTAATCAACGACGGTTTATCGGTTTCCGCTTTTGCTCTTTGTATTGCCTCAAAAAGCTCCTGCATGTCCTCGTGATACTCACCGGATTTTCGCCAATTCACAACTTGTACATGCCAGCCATACGACTCATAGCGCTTCTCTAGATCTTCAGTGAACGCGATCTTGGTATCGTCTTCAATTGAAATTTGGTTCGAGTCATACAAGACAACAAGATTCCCAAGCTTCTGGTGTCCAGCCAGTGAGGAAGCCTCTGATGTGACGCCTTCTTGCATGTCCCCGTCTCCAGCTACGCAGAAGATGAAGTGATCGAAAGGGCTGGTTCCAGGCGCTGCGCTCGGGTCAAACAGACCTCGTTCGAATCTCGCCGCGTATGCGAACCCAACGGCGGAGGCTAAACCTTGTCCCAGCGGTCCTGTAGTGATCTCAACTCCTTTGGTGTGTCCATACTCTGGGTGTCCTGGTGTCAGGGAATCCCAGGTACGAAGCGCCTGCAAGTCTGAAAGCTCAAGACCGTAGCCGGTTAGGTACAGCTGGTTGTAAAGAGTGAGGGAAGAGTGGCCAACGCTAAGAATAAATCGGTCCCTGCCAACCCAATCTGGGTTTGCTGGGTCATGCTTGAGAATTTTCTGGAACAAAAGATGAGCCACTGGGGCCAGTGAGATAGCGGTCCCCGGGTGCCCGTTTCCAACTTTTTCAACCGCGTCGGCTGCCAGAACCCTTGCAGTATCAACGGCTCTTTGGTCTAGTTCTGACCACTCTAGATTGCTCATAACCGACCTGCTTCTCTTGTTTTCTGGAACTTTTGCGCAGTTCCCACCAAACAGGTTTGAATCCTTTAGATGCAAAATTGTTTGAGATCCGGGCCCTACAACTAAAACCTTACACACTCAGCCCTGCCACTCTTGGTTGCGAAAGGCTCAATCTTGGTCGCTTAGACTTAATGCAAATCATGAGCTCTCAAACAATAGAATCAAGGCCTGTCAGGCTAGGTTTTTGGCGCAAGGCCAAGGCATATTTTTCCCTCACAAAGCCGAGGGTTATAGAGCTTCTGCTTATCGCAACGGTCCCAACCATGATTCTTGCCCAGCGTGGCATACCGGACCCCTGGCTTGTGGTGGCAACGGTACTTGGTGGAGCCTTGAGTGCCGGCAGTGCCAATTCATTCAACTGCTACATCGACCGGGACATCGACAAGATCATGGGAAGAACCAAGTCCCGACCACTGGTATCTGGAGAGCTCTCGGCTAAAGAGGCATACCTGTTCGCTTGGGCGCTGGGGGTTCTATCTGTTATCTGGCTTGCCGTTCTAGTTAACCTATTGGCCGCGGCATTATCGCTAGCGGCAATTCTTTTCTACGTTTTTGTATACACGCTGCTCCTGAAGCGTCGCACTCCTCAGAATATTGTCTGGGGAGGAGCGGCAGGAGCAATGCCGGTCTTGATTGGCTGGGCTGCAGTGACAGGGGAGCTGAATGCGGCTGCCTGGGTTTTGTTTTTGATTGTTTTCCTATGGACGCCGCCGCACTACTGGCCACTATCTCTTAGATACAAAACCGAGTACAGCGATGCAGGTGTTCCGATGCTTCCGGTGGTCCGAAACAACAAGACTGTTGGGGTGCAGATTGTTCTTTACGCTTGGGCGTTGGTTGCCTCAACTTTGCTACTTATTCCGCTTGGCCAAATGGGAATCATCTATTCGAGTACTGCCTTAGTAACAGGGCTGCTGTTCATATTGGAATCGCACCGTCTAAATGCCGAGGCAAGCAAGGGGGAGATTAAAAACCCGATGAGGCTTTTCCATGGGTCCATAACGTACTTGACCGTTCTGTTTGTCGCGATAGCGCTTGACCCGCTATTTTTCTTTAATCTCTTCTAGTCTGCGAAGGCTCTCGTCACGCTCTTTCGAGTGATCGAGCATTGGCTCGGGGTATCCATTCACGAGCCCATCAATAAGCAGCCAAGGCTCATGTACTTCAGAACCTTGCAAATGTCCTAGCTCTGGAATGTATTTGCGAACATAGTTGCCATCAGGATCGAATTTGTACCCCTGCAAGATTGGGTTGAAAACCCTGTAGTACGGGGAGGCATCTGTGCCGCACCCAGCCGTCCACTGCCAGCCGTGAGAGTTTGACGCAGGATCAAAATCAGACAGGCATTGCTCAAACCAGTCGGCGCCAACTTGCCACTCTAAGTGAAGGTCCTTTACAAGAAAGCTCGCAACAATCATGCGTACACGATTATGCATCCAACCTTCGCTCGCCAGCTGTCGCATACCTGCATCAACCATTGGAAAGCCAGTTGTGCCCTTTTTCCAGCGCTCAAGTTTCTCGTTCGCCACTTTTCCGGTGTCGTACTTCATCCTTGCAAAACGAGGAACGTAGTAATCGTTCACCGTGTGAGGATTTCGGAAAAGGACATCTGCATAGAACTCTCGCCAAGCAATCTCTTTTCGGAATACGTTGTGGCCAGGGGTATCTCGTAAATCCGCGAGCAGCGTTCGTGGATGGATCTCTCCATGAGCCAGTGCATGCGAGAGCTTCGAGGTCCCAGATAGATCTGCTCGATTTCTGTTTTCGGAGTAATCAAAAAGCGCCCGGTTCTTAAATCGCTCAAAGGTTTCCAAAGCATACTTCTCACCAGCGCGGACCTTGAATTGTGCTGGCTTGGAAGGACTTGGGATCTCTGAATCCGCACTTGGCAACCAGGTAGTTTGCTTTGGAAGCATGAATGGTTCTGGCCAGCCATTCTCAAACCAGGCCTTGTAAAAGGGAGTGTAAACTCGATAGGCCGATCCGTCTGTTGGCTTGACTACAACCCCTGGCTTTACAGCATAATTTGAGCCTTCGAGTATTAGCGTCTTACCAATTCCGGCTAAGGCTTTGGCAACCTTTTTTTGCTCACGGATTCCGGCTGGGTCAAAGCTTTCGGTGGCGTGTACAAACTCGACATCATTTTGCTTCGCCAGTTTTGCGATCGTTTCGAAGCTATTGCCTGATAGCACATTCAATGAACCTGACATTGAACTACTAAGAGATTCCAAGGAGGCGATAAGCGAGTGCTGTCTGATTCCACTCAGGTTCTCAAAAGAATTCCTCTCAAAAGTGAAACAGGCAATGACCTGAGAGTCACCATCTGTAATGGCGGCCTCGGCGCAACGTGTCAAGGCTTCATTGTCTTGAAGCCTTAGATCCTTGCGGAACCAAAAGATCCGGCTCATCTTTTTGGGTCAACTCTTTGATATTTGGACCTAAGAGCTAGCAGCTGGAAGGTAAGTAATGAAATGATGAGCGAGGCCCCGAGCATGTGAACGCCAGCGAGCAAAGCAGGCACTCCCATGTTTGCCTGCACTACACCCAATGCACCCTGAAGAACCGAAACGATAAGCAAAGCGCCTAGGGACTTGACAGCCGGATTCGACCACCGGGGCCTTTGAACACTTCTAGAAGCCAATGCCAGTGAGACGAGCACGAGGCCAGTCATTAGGTACGCAGGCCAGGAGTGATAGTGCTGCCAGGTTTCAAGGTCGAAGCCGTTGCGAGGAGTTGATGCATCGCCCGCGTGAGGTCCTGCTCCAGTGACGACAACACCAACTATTACCGTTACCCAGCCCACGACGAAAATGGGCCAGGCAAGTAACACAGAGCTGTAGCTGATCGGATCGCGCCTAGGCGAGTAAACCCTCCAGACAAGAATGGATGCGATGCTGATCAGAACACCAGAGACCAAGAAGTGGGCTCCAACAACCCAAGAGTTGAGACCAGTAAGCACTGTGATGCCCCCAAGAAGAGCCTGAGTGATGATTCCAACAATCAGTAGGACTGCTGGCCAAGTTAGACCAAAGCGCAGCGACTTTATGGTCCTTCGAATAACGATAAAAGTTAGGCCTGCGATTATCACCAAAACAAAGGTTAGAAGTCGGTTTCCAAACTCAATCAGGCCGTGAATACCCATCTCAGGAACAGAAACGAAGGACTCGTCCGTGCACTTTGGCCAAGTTGGGCAGCCCAAACCCGACCCCGTAAGTCGAACCAGACCACCGGTCACAACGATCAAAATCTGACTAACAAGCGATGCCCAAACGTAGGCATTGAGCCTTGCGGGCGCTAAGAGTGTTCTAAATGGCTGAACCAACAGCTTATATCCTGTCTCCTGATGCAATTTTGGGCAATGCTGGTAAACTTTAGTCAATTCCAGTTTCGCATTAACTTTTGCGCGGGAATGCATTGTTGCAAGAGTGGGTTTCACCTAGATATCAACAATAAGGAGACAAATGTCCGACATCATCATTGACCGACCTGAGCTAGATAGCCTCGGAAACTACGAGTACGGCTGGTCAGATGGCAACGACGCCGGCGCATTCGCCAAGCGAGGCATCAGTGAGCAAGTCGTTAAGGACATTTCTGGATTGAAGAACGAACCTGAGTGGATGCTGGACATGCGTCTGAAGGGTTACCAATACTTCCTCAAAAAGCCAATGCCAGCTTGGGGTTCAGACCTTTCGGGAATTGATTTTGACAATATCAAGTACTTTGTTCGCTCTACCGAAAAGCAAGCCCAGAGCTGGGAAGACCTGCCCGAAGAGATCAAAGCAACCTACGAAAAACTCGGTATCCCAGAAGCCGAGAGACAGCGTCTTGTAGCCGGTGTAGCCGCACAGTACGAATCTGAGGTTGTCTATCACCAGATCAACGAAGAATTAGAGAAGCAGGGCGTTCTGTTTTTGGACACCGACACCGCATTGCGCGAGCATCCTGAGATGTTCAAGGAATATTTTGGAACCGTTATCCCAGCAGGGGACAACAAGTTCGCGGCTCTTAACACGTCTGTTTGGTCGGGAGGATCATTCGTTTATGTACCTAAGGGTGTTCACGTTGAGATTCCATTACAGGCATACTTCCGCATCAACACCGAAAACATGGGCCAGTTCGAAAGAACTCTCATTATTGCTGATGAAGATTCTTATGTTCACTACATAGAAGGTTGCACCGCGCCGATTTACAAGTCGGACTCGCTGCACTCTGCGGTAGTTGAGATTATTGTGAAAAGAGGTGCTCGCGTTCGATACACCACAATCCAAAACTGGTCCAACAATGTTTACAACCTCGTCACCAAGCGTGCGATCGCGCACGAGGGAGCAACCATGGAGTGGATCGATGGCAACATCGGTTCAAAGGTGACCATGAAGTACCCATCGGTAATTCTTGCTGGGGAATACGCCAGGGGAGAAACCCTTTCGGTCGCATTCGCAGGAGAAGGCCAGCACCAAGATGCCGGAGCAAAGATGATCCATCTTGCACCACACACATCTTCCTCGATTGTTTCCAAGTCAATCGCCCGTGGAGGTGGAAGAACTTCTTACCGCGGGGAGATTCGCGTCAACCCAGGAGCGCACCACAGTGCAAACACCGTCCGTTGCGACGCTTTACTCGTCGACACTATTTCTAGAAGCGACACTTACCCAACCGTTGATGTTCGCGAAGACGATGTATCAATGGGGCATGAGGCAACTGTTTCACGTGTTAGTGAAGAGCAGCTTTTCTATCTTCAGTCCAGAGGTATGGCAGAAGATGAGGCTATGGCCATGATTGTTCGCGGTTTCATTGAACCAATCGCGAAAGAGCTGCCAATGGAGTATGCACTCGAGCTCAACAAATTAATCGAAATGCAAATGGAAGGGGCTGTCGGCTAGTGGCAGGCGCTTCAGAGACAATCCAGCATGGATTGTCAGAGCATTCCCATGGCTTCGGGGTTCCGATTCAGACTCGTTCGGAAAGAATTAAGTCGACCAAGCTCGAAGACTTTGCTGAGATCTCAACACGCGAAGAGCAGTGGCGTTACATCGGCTCGGATGAGCTTGGTGGATTAGATAAGTCCGGACTAGAGGAGTTCTCTGGCGACATTACTGCCACAACCGCGGACGGTGTTGAAACTTCTTGGATTGAGTCAGACCATAAGCTCTTCGGGTCAGCTGGTACTCCAGAAGACCGAGTATCTGCGGCGGGCTGGGAGGCTGCTAAGGCGGCCTATTTGGTTTCTGTTCCTGCCAACACTTCTCCCGAGCCAACTTCGATTGAGATTAAGTCGTTAGTTAAAGATCCTTCTGCACTGCATGTAATTGTTCACGCTGCCAAAGGGTCAAACTCAACAGTTGTTTTGGAGCATCGCGGTGATGCTGTTTTGTCAGAGAACATCGAGATTATTGTTGAAGACGAAGCAAATTTGACCTTAGTAAGCATCCAAGAGTGGAACGCTAAATCGATTCACTCTTCCTCGCAATTTGCCAGGCTGGGAAGAAACTCTAAGTTCAAGCACGTAGTTGTTTCACTTGGCGGAGCGGTAGTTCGAGTAACTCCTTCTGCGTACTTTGATGCACCGGGTGGGGATGTTGCCCTGTTTGGTCTCTACTTTGCAGACGCTGGTCAATACCTCGAGCACAGAATCTTTGTTGATCACTCGCAGCCAAACTGCAAGTCCAGAGTCACCTACAAAGGTGCCCTCCAGGGACAAAAAGCGCACACCGTTTGGGTTGGCGATGTGCTAATTCGCGCCGAAGCTGAGGGCACTGACACATACGAGCTAAACCGCAATCTCCTCCTAACCGATGGCGCGAGAGCGGACTCTGTTCCAAACCTCGAGATTGAAACCGGTCAGATCCAAGGTGCGGGACACGCCAGCGCAAGCGGAAGATTCGACGACGAACAACTGTTTTACCTACAAGCTCGTGGCATAGACGAGCTAGAAGCAAGGCGCCTTGTGGTACGAGGTTTCCTAATGGAAGTAGTTCAACAGATTGGCATTGCTGAACTAGAGGACAGATTGGCGCAAGCTATCGAAGATGAACTCGAAGGGACAGTGAAGTAATGGCGATCAGGATCTGTAACGTGGAAGACATTAGACCCGGAAAAGCACTTCGAGTAAAAATTGGTGAAGAGGCAATAGCTCTCGTGCACACGAAAGATGGCCGATTCAAAGCCCTCGGGGATAAGTGCTCACATGGAGAGATCTCACTTAGCGAAGGTTTTGTTGATAACGACACCATTGAGTGTTGGGCTCATGGAGCAAAGTTTTCGTTGGACACCGGAGTTCCACTTTCTCTTCCAGCGTATGAGCCAGTTGCAACATACGAAGTAATCGTTGAAAACGGCGAAGTTTTTATTGAAATCGACAAGGACAGTGAGTAGAAAATGGCAAAGCTAGAGATAAAGAACCTACACGTATCGGTTGATACCGATCAGGGAACCAAAGAAATCCTCAGGGGAGTGGACCTTGTTATCAATAGCGGTGAGACTCACGCAGTTATGGGCCCTAATGGCTCTGGTAAGTCGACACTGGCTTATTCAATCGCCGGTCACCCAAAGTACCAAGTGACCAAGGGTGAGATTTTGCTTGATGGCGAAAACGTTCTCGACATGTCCGTTGATGAGCGTGCACGTGCTGGATTGTTTCTTGCGATGCAGTATCCAGTTGAAATACCGGGAGTTAGTGTTTCAAACTTCCTTCGAACCGCTAAAACAGCCGTAGATGGCAAAGCACCCGCGCTTCGCAGTTGGATTCAGGATGTTCGGGTTGCCATGGAGAACTTGAAAATGGATGCGGCATTTACTGAGCGCAATGTGAACGAGGGGTTCTCCGGTGGAGAGAAGAAGCGTCATGAGATTTTGCAGATGGAGCTTCTAAAGCCCAAGTTTGCGGTACTCGATGAAACCGATTCAGGTCTAGACGTTGACGCGTTGCGAGTTGTCGCCGAGGGAGTAAACAGAATAAAGGACTCTAACGACATTGGTGTTTTGCTAATCACTCACTACACGAGAATCCTGAAGTACATCAAGCCTGATTTCGTGCACGTTTTTGTAGCTGGTCAAATCGCGGAACAAGGTGGCGCAGAGCTTGCGGAAAGACTCGAATCCGAGGGTTACGACAGGTACGTGAACGCCTAAGATGCCAAGAGAGCTAGAAGCAAGCCTCTACGACAAGATCGAAGAGGCTCTAAAGGAAGTTATTGATCCGGAAATAGGTGTCAACATTGTTGACCTTGGCTTGATTTATGGCCTTGAGATGGCTGATGAAGACGAGTCGCTGCTAATAAACATGACGCTAACTTCTGCAGGTTGCCCGCTGACCGATGTTCTGGAAGAGCAAACTGCCGAGGCGTTAGATGGCGTTGTAGAAGCTTTCAGAATTAACTGGGTTTGGATGCCGCCCTGGGGTCCAGAGAAGATCACCGATGATGGTCGCGAGCAAATGCGCGCAATCGGATTCTCGATCTAGGCTTTCTTTCCTAAAAACTTCCAGGCCAATGGCAATAATGCTGCCGCAACTGTCATCTTGATAACATCGCCGATAATGAATGGCGCAAGCCCTGCTGCAGCAACAGAAGCTAGATCGTTAGCTGCTCCTAGAGTCCCAAGAGCAAATGCCAACCACGGCAGACCAAATACATAAATCACGGAGTTTGCAATCGCAAAGCTTCCAAGTACACCAGTGACGGATTTGTGCCATCCGCGCTCAGACAAATAGCCAATAAGTGCAGCCGCAGCAATAAAGCCAACTAGGTAACCAAAAGTAGGCCCAAAGCTCAAGCTAGTTGCGGCTGAGAAAACCGGAAGACCCATCGCGCCCATCGAGAAGTAGACGATGAGGGATATGGCACCACGGGTGGCACCAAGCACAGAACCAACCAACAACACTGCAAGGGTTTGAGCTGTGATTGGAACTGGCCACATCGGAATGACAAGCTGTGCGGCATACGCTGTGAAGACAGCGCCAGAAAGAATCAAAGCAACGTTGTTGATAGCCGAGCGAGGAATAACACGGTCAACAAGAGCTGCTTGGCCTGAAAGTTGCATAGTCATGAGATTCTCGATTCTGCCCTAGGGGTGTATTGACGATTGTAGACTATTGCTTTTGTGGGCAAATGAAAGGTTTATTGATTGCTCAGCGTCAAGGACCTCGAAATAACCATTGGTGCCAGAACTCTTATGAGCGAGGTCTCGTTTCGCGTAGCCGCTGGGGACAAGATCGGGTTAGTTGGCCGCAATGGAGCTGGAAAGACCACACTCACTAAGATTCTGGCAGGGGATGGCCAGCCCTCTAAAGGCCTAATTGATCGCCAAGGTGAGATCGGATATTTACCCCAAGACCCACGATCAGGTGACCCGGAGGAATCAGCTCGCGACCGCATCTTGAACGCACGTGGTCTTGGAACGTTACTCAGGCAAATGTCTGAAGCCACTGAGATTATGGCATCCACCAATGAGTCTGATTCAGAAAAGGCAATGCTCAAGTACAGCAAAGCAGAGGAGCGCTTCCAGGCCGCAGGAGGCTACGCGGCAGAAGCCGCCGCTTCCGCAATAGCTAGCAACCTTGGCATTGAAGAGCGCATTTTGTCTCAAGCGCTCAAGACACTCTCTGGAGGCCAACGAAGAAGAATTGAACTGGCCAGAATTCTGTTCTCGGATGCACAAACGATGTTGCTCGATGAGCCAACTAACCATCTTGATGCAGATTCGGTGGTCTGGCTTCGTGATTTCCTGCGTGCATATCAAGGTGGCCTGATAGTCATAAGTCACGATGTCGACTTGGTGGAAGCCACTGTTAACCGCGTGTTTTATCTTGACGCTAACCGTCAAAAGATCGATCTCTACAACATGGGCTGGCGTTCATATCAAAAGCAACGCGAGGCGGACGAAGAGAGGCGTAAGCGTGAAAGAGCGAATGCGGAGAAGAAGGCCGCTTCACTCAGTTTGCAGGCAGCTAAGTTCGGCGCTAAGGCAACCAAGGCGGTAGCAGCTCAGCAAATGCAGCGTCGTGCACAAAGGCTACTAAGCGAGTTGGAAGAAGTTGGTCAAGTTGATAGGGTCGCAAAGATTCGATTCCCTGATCCTGCTCCTTGTGGCAAGACTCCCTTGATGGCACATGGGCTTTCAAAAAGCTACGGCTCGTTAGAGATTTTCGCAGCCGTAGATTTGGCAATCGATAGGGGATCTAAGGTAGTAATCATCGGATTGAATGGTGCTGGCAAGACAACGCTGCTTCGCATTCTTGCTGGAGTAGATAAGGCTGACACCGGAGTAATTGAACCCGGTCATGGCCTAAAAATTGGTTACTACGCTCAGGAGCACGAAACACTTGATGTGACCAAAACTGTCCTAGAAAACATGCAAGCAGCAGCGCCGCATTTGGGCGATGTCGAGGCCCGGAAAGTTCTCGGTTCGTTCCTGTTCACCGGAGACGACGTTGGTAAAAAAGCTGGTGTGCTAAGCGGTGGCGAAAAGACCAGACTTGCTCTGGCATCGCTGGTGGTGTCATCTGCGAACGTGCTGCTTCTTGATGAGCCGACAAACAACTTAGACCCTGCTAGTCGTAAGGAGATTCTTGGTGCTTTAGCTAGTTTTACCGGCGCTGTTGTTCTGGTATCCCATGATGAAGGTGCGGTGCTTGCTCTTAACCCTGAGCGAGTTCTGATCTTGCCGGATGGGACAGAAGATCATTGGTCGGATCAGTATGCAGACCTTATTTCGCTCAGCTAATTGGTACGGTCCAGAATCTCATCTTCAACGCTTGAATCGATGCTCGCCTTGCGTTTCGCGGCCCTGGGAACATAGGAGGGGTCCTTGTCCATTCTACGAAACTCCTTCTCCTGCCTGATTGCCCAGAAGAGTGCAAAAAAGCTCATCACGGCGAAAATGATCCACTGCACCGCATAGCTTAGGTGATTTCCCTCGTCCAACACTGGTCGACTTAGCGGCTGCGGATTTGAATTCTCGGCAGGAGATTCTGTCACCATGCGAAGGTAGAAATCAGTCTCTAGCTCTTCAGGAAGTAGCTCAGCTATTTCTGGCAGATTGATGCTGGTGAGCTGTCCAGTCGGCGAATCCCGATTCGGAATTGCCTCACCTATGCGAACCCTTGCAATGATTGTCTTAGCTGTTTCAGAAGGAAGGAGTTCTCTAGAGGGATTCAGTTCGGAATCTGCCGGTATCCATCCACGTTCGATAACAACTGTCATTCCAGTTTCAGTCTCAAATGGGACGAGCTGGACAAAGCCTGGTTGACCAGCGATGGCTCTATTTCTAACCAACAAAGAATTATCTATTAGATACCTGCCAGAAAGCTCAACACTTCGCCACTCATACGCCAGAACCGTATCAACATCTAAAGATGCAACCTCATCAAACCCCACAGGATTCAAGTCATAGTTTGCGGCTACTCGCTCAATCTTCGATACAGCTTCTGATCTTCTGTCAATCTGCCAACTCGCGAGAGCCACACACGCGATGGCGAAAGTACTCGCAACTAAAAACCAGCCCGTCCAACGTACCCAGGGCCTTACTAAATTTCTCAATTGAAGGCGCTCTCTTCGAGAAGAAAAGATCGATCAGTAAGAAAGCTTCTTAGGTAATCTAAGTGCTCACCACAAGACAGCCACGTCTTCGACTTGCCGTCCCTATGGATGCTTGGGTTCGCCCAAATCAAGGTGGTGGTTGCCGGTTTAGTGCAGCCAGCTCTTGAACACTGGGCTTCTATTGGGTCGAGACTAAAAATCGACATCTAAATCTTTGTAGTGGGCTCTGGGCTTTGCGTTGAACCAACTGGTCGTATGACCTGGGTGACCTTCGAAATTTCACCTGGCTTAGGGCCTTGCGCATTGGCAAGCACCACAGCAAAGTACGGAAGGAAGATGGCCCCGGCAAAAGCAAGCCACATAAGCCAGCCTTCAACAAAGATGGCAACAACAATGCAAATGACCCTGATTGTCATGGCAACGGTGTATTTGAGCATGCGAGATCGGCGCTCGTCGTCGGGGGACTCGCTAACTGTTGTGATGCTTTGAGCTTTAGCCAAGGCTACTTTCAGGTAGATAGGTTCAATACAAGGGTAAGGCTAGAATTGCGATAGTCCAAACCTGTCATAGAAATTTGCGCGAGGAAAGAGAATCCGATGACCCAATCCCGAGTTGTCTTCATAACCGGTGGAAATAGAGGCATTGGCTACGCTATTGCGAAGGAGTTTATCGAGCAAGGCCACAAAGTCGCCGTTACCGTTCGCACTGGAACTGGTCCCGAAGGGTCGCTATCTCTAAAAGCAGATGTGACGGACTCTGATTCCTTGGATGAAGCAATAGCCAAGACGGAGCAAGAACTTGGTCCAATTGAGGTCTTGGTTGCTAACGCTGGCATCACCAAAGACACCCTTTTGCTACGAATGAGCGACGAGGACTTCGAAGAAGTAGTCAATGTAAACCTCAATGGCGTCTTTCGAGTTGTGAAAAGAGCGACCAAGTCAATGATCAAACAAAGATTTGGTCGTGTCATATTGGTGGGAAGCGTTGTAGCCCTCTTGGGTTCCCCGGGTCAGGTCAATTACTCAGCCGCAAAGGCAGCACTTGTTGGAATGGCAAGATCTATAACCCGTGAACTGGGCGGTCGCGGGATCACCGCAAATGTGATTGCACCAGGATTTATAGACACAGACATGACCTCTGAGATGGAGCCAGAGCAACAAAAACAATATCTTGAGAGAATCCCAGCAGGTAGATTTGCCGCACCTTCCGAGGTCGCCAAGGTGGTTTGCTGGCTAGCAAGTGATGAGGCTGCCTACATTTCTGGTGCAGTTATTCCAGTTGATGGCGGTTTAGGCATGGGGCACTAGATTTACTTGTTGAAGGCTTTTCGTAGAAGTCAATGTTTAGGAGAACGCGCATGGGAATTCTAGAAGGTAAAAAGATACTTGTTACTGGTGTTCTCACCGAGGCTTCAATTGCATTCTCTGTTGCGCGTCTCGCCCAAGAAGAAGGCGCTGAGGTCATACTCTCATCCTTTGGTCGCATGCTTCCGATCACCACGAAGATTGCTGAAAGACTTCCAAAGTCAGCCCCAGTTATTGAATTAGATGCCACAAACGAGACTGACCTAAAGGAACTTTCGGGGCGAATCTCTGCTCATTTTGATTCAATTGATGGAATCGTTCACGCAATCGCTTTTGCACCTCAAACCGCATTGGGTGGAAACTTCCTAGAAACGCAGTGGCCAGATGTTTCAACTGCAGTAGAGGTTTCTGCCTACTCGCTGAAGTCGATCACCATAGCCGCGAAACCAGTTCTAAGAAATCCTTCTTCAATTGTTGGTCTAACTTTTGATGCACGTGTTTCCTGGCCGGTCTATGACTGGATGGGTGTTGCAAAAGCTGCATTTGAAGCCACCTCTAGATACCTTGCGAGGTATCTAGGTAAGGATGGAATCCGTGTGAATTTGATTTCTGCCGGACCGCTTCGAACAACAGCTGCCAAAGGCATCCCAGGATTTGCAACTATGGAAGAGCTTTGGACAGACCGTGCACCGCTTGGTTGGGATCTTGCGAACACCGAAGCAGCAGCCAGGGGAGTTATTGCTCTTCTTTCAGATTGGTTCCCTGCAACAACCGGTGAGATGATTCACGTCGATGGTGGACTGCACTCAACTGGAGCGTAGTTCAAGCTGCGCAATAACAGGCGCAAGGGAGTTTCCCTCAATAATTAGGTCGGCGTGAGGGCGCAAAACATCCTTCGGTCTAAAGGCCACCCCGAAGCCTGAAGCCTTTAGCATCGGTATGTCGTTCGCCCCATCGCCAATTGCAATCGTGTCGTCAACATCGATTCCGTATTGTTGAGCCCAGTGCAATAAAGTTCTTGCCTTCATATCGGCATCGACAATCTCGCCAGAAATCCTGCCGGTGATCAGGCCGTCGACTACTTCAAGATTGTTAGCCAAGAAAATGTCCAAACCAAGCGATTGGGCGAGAGGCTCGAGAACCTGAGAGAAACCGCCACTAATGGCACCAACCATTCCATTCGATTCATGGATCGAGCTAACAAGCTCTCGAACCCCATCAGTTATCTTGATTTCGGCGAGAATGTCTTGAAACACCACCGCGCTAAGGCCCTTCAGTAAACCAACTCTTTGCAGCAGGGCCTCACGGAAGTCAATCTCTCCAGCCATGGCCTGATCGGTGAGAATCTTGACTTGATCTCTAAGACCAACTCTATCTGCGAGCAACTCAATGACTTCTTGCTCGATCATCGTCGAGTCAACATCTAGTACGAGTAGATACTTTTTCACTGCCCGACCACCGAAGCGAACCAGAAAAGGTAAGAATCCATAACTCGATGTTAGAGCAGTCCAGGACCTTGGCTGGCCATCGATTATGCTGATTCACATGAGTAGGGTTTTGGATTTCAACAACATCACAGTGCAACGAGATGGCAAGCCAATACTCAACAACTTAGATTGGCAAGTTGATTCAAATCAGCGTTGGGTCATAATCGGCCCAAACGGTGCCGGTAAGACAACGCTGCTACGGGTCGCGGCGGCACAGATTCAGCCCACCACCGGAATCGCGAAGATTCTCGGTCACACGCTTGGTTCGGTTGACGTCTTCGAGCTCAAAACCAGAATAGGTTTCGCCTCCAATGCTTTGTCTCAGCACATTCCCAATTCCGAGACCGTACTAGATGCCGTTATGACAGCTAGCTATGGGATAACCGGGCGTTGGAATGAGATGTATGAAGACGTGGATAAGCGTCGTGCCAATCGCGTACTCGCAGAATGGCAACTCGATGGTTACGGCGAGAGGCCTTTTGGAACACTTAGTGACGGAGAGAAAAAGCGTGCACAAATCGCTAGATCAGTGATGACTGATCCAGAGCTTCTTCTTTTGGACGAGCCAGTGGCCAGCCTGGATATGGCAGCTAGAGAGCACACCATTGAGGTGCTGTCAAGCTACGCTCAGGCTCCCACCGCCCCTGCAATAGTTATGGTCACCCATCACATCGAGGAAATTCCAAAAGGCTTCACACATGCGCTAATTCTTAGCAAAGGTCAGGTTTTTGCGGCTGGAGAGCTCGCTAGCACAATCACCACCGAGAAGGTCACTCAGGCGTTTGGCTACCCACTTCAGGTCACCAATGAGTCCGGTAGGTTCCGCCTTCGGCCAGGAAAATAGGCGCTAGTTATCCAGTTTTGCCTCTGGTATAGTGATGAAGTTGCCATGCAGGCGCAAATCCTTGGACCAAAGAAAGATTTTTCCATGAAGTCAGAAATCCACCCGAACTACCAGGCAGTAATTTTTCGCGACCTTGCCTCTGGTGAGAGCTTTCTAACTCGCTCAACGCTAACCAGCACTAAGACTTTGAAGTGGGAAGACGGTCAGGAATACCCAGTTTTCGATGTTGAAATTTCTTCAGCCTCGCACCCTTTCTACACCGGTAAGCAGAGAATTATGGATGCTGCTGGACGAGTGGAGAAGTTCAACTCTCGATACAAAAACTTTGGCTCCTAAAGCTTTACTGGCCAACCTCTTACAACCTCAAAATCCGGAGAGCTCTTCCTCCGAAAGATCTCATACGAGTCGTCCTGTTTGACGCTCCACACTTTCTGAGCATCATGAAGCTCAAATGCATCCGAAGGTAACTTGGCCGAGTGCTTTAGCGCTATGGCCTGAGCCACCCTGCCTGCTGCAATTGCATCAGCCGTAGCATTGTGTGCATCGGAAAGAGTAACTCCATATACCAAAGCGGCAGCCTGAAGTGTTCGCTTTCCGGATCGGTATTGATCCACAAACTTGTCTAGAACCAGGGGATCGACAATGGGCTTCGGATCGGAAAGGGGCTCAAGGCCATTTCGAATGGCCTCGTGGTGCAAGATGGTGAAATCATAAGGTGCGTTGTACGCAACCACCGGAACCCCAGCTTTGAAAAATCCTCGCAGTGTTTCCAAAATCTCAGAAACAACCTCTTTACTGTTTCGGCCCCTAGCTCTGGCGATCTCGGTGGTCACACCATGAACATTGGAAGCTCCCTCTGGGATTTCTATTCCTGGGTCCGCAAGCCACTCACTATTTGCACCAGTCACCTGGCCGTGCTCGTCGATAGCAACAGCGCAAGCTGTAACAATGCGCGCTTCAGAAAGATCTAACCCCGTGGTCTCTAAGTCGAAAACCGCAAGAGACTTGGCCCAGGGAAGTTGGTCACTGAGGTCGAAGCTCAACTGTTCTTTCACACTAGAAGAATAGGGTGCAAAGCAATCAACCGCTGGGATTACTCATACCCAGTTATCGAGCCTCATTAGACTTGTCACGTGTTGTCACAGGAATTAACCGAGCAAGCTCGCAAGCGTGGAGTCAGAAACCACATAACTGTTTCTGGATCTGAATGTGTGTACTACGAGTATCCAGCTGCGTCCGAGAGGGCTTCAACAATCGTTATGGTTCACGGTTATAGAGGTAACCATCGCGGACTAGAAGCAATCGTTGGCGGACTGGACTGTTACCGTGTGATTGTTCCGGATCTTCCAGGCTTTGGAGAGTCCGAGCAGCTGCAAAGCGCGCATAGCTTGGATTCGTACGCCAATTGGCTAGAGCGGTTCCTAGATGAGCTGGGGCTCACAGCCCAAGCGAATCTTGTAGGACATAGTTTCGGAACATTAGTAGTTGGACGCTATGCGGCAACAAGGCTATGTAGGTCGATTATTTTGATTAATCCCGTATCGGCGCCCGCTCTAAAGGGGCCAAGGGCGCTTTTGACTCGTATTACCTCTTTGTTCTACCACTTAAGCAATCTGCTACCCGAATCAATGGGTGAATGGTTACTCAAAAGCCCTCTAGCAGTAATGGTGATGAGTTCGGTAATGGCGAAGACGAAAGAACGAAAACTGCGTAGCTGGATTCACAAACAGCATCTTGCGAACTTCAGTGACTTTGCTTCTGTCAGGGTCGCCACTGAAGGTTACGACGCGTCGATATCCACTGATCTTTCGGTAATGGCTCCGTCAATAGCAAGCCCTGTTCTAGTTGTTGCCGCCGAGCTAGATGACATCACGGCTATCGATATACAGCGCAAGGTTGTGAAGCTTTACCCAAATGCAACGCTGGTGGAGATTGAAAATGTTGGTCACCTGGTTCATTACGAGGCTCCGCAGCATGCAGCCAGGTACATCGCTTCCTTTGTAGAAGACACCAAATGAGTTTTTTCTTCGACTGCCGATTTATCCGGGTGGATCATCATGATGGAATCTCACGGTTTTCCAGTGAGTTATTCGCGGCAGTTGCCAACAAAGTATCGGTGACAGCATTGATTTGCGACCTAGATCAACTCCGAGAGCTACCGCCAGGAATCGACCATCTTGTTGTGAATGACCCAAAGAATCCCTGGCTTGAGCTACTGCTGCCGCGCATTCTCAACAGGCATGGTGCGAGCATTGTTTTCTCACCCATGCAGACCATGGGCTCATTAGGCAAAAAATATCGGCTAATTCTTACCCTGCACGACTTGATTTACTACAAGCATCGCAAGCCTCCAGAATCGCTAGCTTGGCCGATAAGGCTAGTGTGGAGACTTTTTCATCTGAGCTTTATACCAGTTCGGATTCTGCTAAATAGATCCGACGCCGTTGTCACAATCTCAGAAACTACAAGGGGTCTAATCGAATCAAAACATCTGACCAGAAGACCTGTTCATGTTGTCTACAACGCTTCGAGTATGCCCACTGTGAATTCCTCAAAAACCGCGCCAAAAAGTAAGAACCTCGTATACATGGGTAGTTACATGCCCTACAAGAATGTAGAGGTGCTTATCAGGGCTATGGAAGAGCTAACTGAATACACGCTCACTCTTTGCAGCAAGATAGAACCAAAACGCAAGGCTCAGCTTCTTTCCGAATCAACACCAGCAGCCAGCTCTCGAATCAGGTTCATGGACGGTACCTCAGAGGCGGAGTATCTAAAGATCCTCGATGAAAGTTTTGCACTGGTCACCGCCTCTAAGGATGAGGGCTTTGGGATTCCTGTAGTTGAAGCAATGTCGAGATCTATTCCTGTTGTAATAGCTGACATTCCAATTTTTAGAGAAGTAGCTTCTACAGCCGGAATATTCTTCAATCCAACATCTCCAGCTGAGTTTGCCGCGGCTGTAAAGAATCTTGAGCCGCAAGAAGCTTGGAAGCTGGCTAGTCAAAATAGCCTAGATCGGGCTAAATCATTTGACTGGGATGATTCAGCGAACAAACTACTGGGTTCGATTGAGAGTGCTAATCGCTAAGCGGGTCTAGATCGTACTTCGTTACAGTCCATGATGACTCTAGATGTGAGACAATGTTTAGCGAGGCGTTACCGAGTCTTTCCCCATCGCGCGGTAACTCATTCTTGCTGGAGATGGACAAAACAGTTCTTATCAGTGCTCCGTGAGAGATTGCAAGAATCCGTTTTCCCGGATGAGTGCTGGCAAGGTTTTGAAGTAATAGTTCCGATCTTGATGTCAGTTCAGATTTGGATTCCCCGCCGGGAATCTCGTCAAGATTCGAGTACTTCAATTTCCATTGATCGTAGGCCAAACCTTCAGCCTCGCCAAAAGATCTCTCAATTAGTAGATCCTGCTGATGAATGGCATCGAAGCCCAGTTGCTCCGCGATGATCTCAGCGGTCTCGCGCGCTCTGCCAAGTGGAGAGGTGAGAACTAGATCCCAATCGCTCCTTTGTAGGGCTCTGGCGGCAGTTTTTACCTGTGCAATTCCAGTTGAGTTCATCGGAATGTCTGTAACACCCTGCAATAGAAAATTTATGTTCCAGTCTGTTTGCCCATGACGAAACAGCCCGATGTGTGTGTTTGTCAAAGGCTGTCAAGGCTCCTAGGTAGCAGGTCATACTGTCACATTTGACAGTGTCCGAGGGGGGACTCGAACCCCCACCCCCTTGCGAGGACTAACACCTCAAGCTAGCGCGTCTACCATTCCGCCACCCGGACTTATCAGATGCGATGGTATCACGGACCATCACTCAAGCTTTCTGGTACTTGGCATCATGGAAGATTGAAGGTAGTTTTGGGTTATGGCTACTGATCCTCGAATAGCACTAACGCAATTTGTCGCAGCGCTTGAGAAGCATTTCGAAGCCGTGGCGGCAAGGCGGGGAACTGGAGATTCCAGTGTTGAGCGTGCCTACGACAACTTAGAGGACTCCTTCATCAACTACGAAGAGGCGCTATCCGAAGAGTATGGCGAGTTTCTTCCGATTGCGATTGCAGAAGAAGATAATTGAGTTTTATTGAAGCTCTCATACTTGGACTAGTCCAGGGTCTAACAGAATTTCTCCCAATTTCCTCATCGGCACACGTCCAAATCGCACAACAGCTAATGGGCCAATCGGATTTATCTAAGCCAGAGCTGACTGCGTTTATTGCAACGATTCAGCTTGGAACAGAGATTGCCGTTGTTGCATACTTCGCAAAGGACATTAGACGAATCATTGCGGCTTGGTTCGGTTGGGTTGCTAAACCAAAAGCGACCATGACGGCTGACGCAAAGCTTGGCTGGCTTATTGTGATCGGAACATTGCCAGTTGTTTTGCTCGGGCTCGCTTTTAGAGATTTCATAGAAAATGACGTAAGGAGCTTGTGGGTTATTGCTTTCACGTTAATTGGTTTTGGAATACTTCTAGGAGTAGCTGACCTGCTTGGCAAGAAGAGAAAGACAATTGCGAATTTGAGCTACAAGCACGGCATCTTGTTTGGGCTTGGACAAGCGCTGGCTCTAGTGCCTGGAGTCTCCAGATCGGGAGGAACAATTACGGTTGGGTTATTACTTGGATACACCCGACAGGCAGCTGCAAGGTATAGCTTTCTGTTAGCCATTCCAGCAGTACTAGCGTCTGGGTTGTACTTGTTCATCAGCACTTACGTCGATCTAAACCAGGAGATGTTGCTATCAACGATTGTGGCAACCTTTGTCTCGGGTCTTGTCGGTCTTGCAGTTATTCATTACCTGCTGAAGTATCTTGAATCTGGATCGTATTTACCGTTTGTAGCGTGGAGAGTAATTGTTGGGCTCTGGTTACTTTGGATGCTATTTAGCGGCTCAATAGTTGCCTAAGCTTCTGGGGGGCGCTGCTCAGACTCTAGGAACTTTTCTAGCTCTCTAGCGATTGCTTCACCGGAGGCAGCTTCGGAATCAACCTCATCACGGCTTGCTTCAAGTTGCTCGATGTAACCAGCCATCTCTTCGTCATTTTCTGCAATCTCATCGATTCCGCGCTCCCAAGCAAATGCCTGATCGGCCAAGTCTCCATGGCTGAAGCTCACCCCAAGTAATCTCTCTAGCTCTGCTACCAGAGCAAGTGTTGCCTTTGGCGATGGTGAAGTGTGAACGTAGTGCGGCACTGCAGCCCAAAGGGCAATGGTCGCAATACCTGCTTCCTCCAATGCGATTCCTAAAGTTGAAACGATGCCGACGGGACCCTCATAACTGCTTTTCTCGACACCTTCAATTTTTCTTACTTCGAGGTTTTGACTGGTGGCGGTAACAGCAATGGGCCGGGTATGAGGTGTGTCCGCGAGCATTCCACCAAGGAAAATGACCGTTTCTATCTCACGATCTTCAATCATCTCGATAACTTCGGCAACGAAGGACTTCCACCTTCTTGCTGGCTCGGTTCCAATCAGCACACTGAACCTGGAAAGCTTCGGGTCGGATTCAGTAGATACAAGCAGGCTGGTTGTTGGCCATGTCAGTTCCCGGTGACCATCTTCGGACAGAGCCACGGTTGGTCTGGTGAATTGGAAGTCGTAGTAATCCTCGGGATCGACTTCGGCTACCACTTCACAAGAAAGTGACTCACTAACTATGTTTGCAGCCGCGCTAGCAGATTCTGCCGCATCGTTCCAACCCTCGAATGCGCAAATTAGCACTCGTCCTTGAAACACGCTTTCTACTGTCAATCTGCTGAATCTGCCCCTCGTGAAGATTTTTACTTGTTTAACTGTAAGGCCAAATAGCGAGGCTAGAATTCAAGCATCATGAATATTTCTTCGTTTCCAGCTGCCGTGCTCTGGGACATGGATGGCACACTGATTGACTCAGAACCCTACTGGCTAGCTAGCGAAAGCGCCTTCGCGGAAGCCCACGATAGCAATTGGGGACACGACGATGGCCTTGGGGTGATTGGGATGTCGCTGTACGAATCATCAAAGCTTCTAAAGGAACGTGTCGGCTCATCTTTGGAGCCACAACAGATCATCGATCAGATTACCGACGGCGTGTTATCACAGCTGGAGCGCTCAATCCCATGGCGTCCAGGGGCCCGGGAACTTTTGAAGTTACTCAAAGATAACAATGTCAAAACCGCACTCGTAACAGGTTCGATGCACCGAATGGCTCAAAAGGTAGCTGAGCAAATAGGTTTTGAGGCTTTTGACGTGATCATCGGGGGTGATGATGTGCTCAACGGTAAACCTCACCCTGAGTCGTACTTGACGGCTGCATCAATGCTTGGAGTTGACCCAACTCACTGCGTAGCCTTGGAAGATTCGCTGACGGGAATAACTGCTGCAGAGGCCGCTGGGACAAAAGCTGTTGGTATTGCGCACATCGTAGAGATACCTATAGCCCAGAATCGAATCCTCTGGCCAACCCTGGAAGGCGTTCAAATGGATGACTTGCGAGCACTTTTTTCGTGAGCCCTAAGCAATCTGGACTCTTCGCTCCAGGAGACAAAGTTCAGCTAACCGGTCCCAAAGGAAGAATCAACACAATTGTTCTATCGCGGGGTGGAACATTTGGAACTCATCGAGGTGACTTGCGGCACGATGACATAATCGGATTGCCAGATGGGTCGGTTGTAGCAAATCAAAACGGGGTTGAGTACTTAGCTCTAAAGCCACTGCTAAATGACTTTGTTCTATCGATGCCGCGAGGCGCAGCCATAATTTACCCCAAGGATGCAGCGCAGATATTGGTCTCTGGTGACATATTTCCAGGAGCGGTTGTGGTTGAGGCTGGGGTTGGCTCCGGTGCGCTCAGTCTTTACCTGCTTAGAGCTGTAGGTGATTCAGGTGAGCTTCACTCTTTTGAGCGCCGTGCCGAATTCGCGGAGATTGCCGAAGGCAACGTTACGAGTCAGACCGGATCTAAGCCTAAGAACTGGAATGTTCACCTGGGAGATTTGCAAGATGAACTTCCTAAAGTATTCAAGGCGCAAACTGTAGACAGGGTCGTGCTTGACATGCTTGCTCCTTGGGAATGCATTGAGTCCGTGGCCGCAGCGCTAAGGCCAGGAGGTTTGGTGATCGTCTATGTTGCGACAGTGACGCAGTTATCAAGAGTGGCCGAAGGAATTCGAGCCACAGCAATGTTTACTGAACCCGAGGGTTTTGAGTCGTTAGTTAGACCTTGGCACCTACAAGGGTTAGCTGTTAGACCCGAGCATCGAATGATTGGACACACCGGATTCTTGATTACAGCTCGTAGGTTAGCTCCAGGCGCGGTCTTGCCTCAGTTTAAGAACAAGGTGAAATCCACTGAATACTCGGATCAGGACATCCTTGCTTGGAACCCAGAGGGCTTAGGGGAACGAAAGATTTCGGAAAAGAAGCTAAGAAAGACTGTTCGGAAAGCCACTTCGTAGCCCCTCGCTGAGCCAAGGCCTAACGACTAAACTTGAAAACTTAGGCCCAAAGCTCTCGAAAGAAGATTCTCTTGCAAAAGACCACAATTGCCCTGACGGCTCTTATTGTTTCACTAACCCTGACCGGATGCAGCTCGAGCGTTACTCTTGCTTGCGATTCTGCTGGGGGCGGAGATCAAGTTGAATCAATCGAAGTTTCTGCAGAGCAACTAACCAGGCCAACGGTTTCGTTCGCCGCTCCAATCTCAGCAGATTCTATTCAGTCAAGAATCGTTTTCGAAGGTGAAGGAAATGTCTTTACGGGTCGAAACATGATCGAGTTCGAATTCGCTGGCTACAACGGTGCAACTGGCGAGCTACTCCAGGAAACCGATTTTGATGGAAGGAATCCGTCTCCTGGTTTTTTCGGTCCTGAATCAGTTCCAAACTTTTGCTCCGCGCTAGTGGGAGCTAAAGAAGGCTCCAGAGTGGTTGCGATCTTCCCACCCAAAGACGCCCACGACGGCAGAGGTGTTGAGAGCCTTGGCATTGGACCAAATGATTCCTTTGTGTTTATCTTTGACTTATCCAGGGTTTACCTTGAGAAGGCGGAAGGGTCCGCGGTGTCACCCGAGGCGGGCTTGCCAGCGGTTGTTACAACTCCCGAAGGGATCCCGGGGATCACAATCCCCAACACCCAAGCTCCTGCAGACTTACGGATCGCCCAGCTAATCAAAGGAGCGGGAGAAACCGTAAAGTCAGGTGACAACGTCACCATGCACTACAGCGGTTTCTTATGGTCTGATGGAACCAAGTTCGACTCGAGCTGGGATAGGGGCACACCGGCTCAGTTTGTAGTTGCTCAGGGCCAGTTGATAGATGGCTTCTTGAGTGCTGTGGTAGGCCAACAAGTTGGATCGAGGGTTTTGGTCGTGATTCCACCCGCGTTGGGTTACGGCGCACAGGCGAGTGAAACAATCCCTGCTAACTCCACCCTAGTTTTCGTTATCGACATTCTAGGAACAAGTAGCCAGTAGCTGATGCCAGCAAAGATAGACCTCTCAGAGCGCTTATTCAATCTCACCTGCGCTCTGTTGGTTTCAAATCGGGGGCTAACCAAAGCCGAGATCTTCGCGAATGTTCAAGGATACAAAGAGCGTTACATTCAAGGTGGTGACAACGAGTCACTTAGTCGATTATTTGAACGTGACAAGGTTCTGCTTACCAATGTTGGTGTGGCGTGGCGATCTTTTATACCGCCCGAAGATATGGATGACAATCAGGAATACAGATACCTGATAGCAAATGAGGACTTCGTCTGGCCTGCCGGCACCACGCTAAGTGCAAAGCAGGTGGCATTGATGAATCTTGCCGCGCAAGTCTGGGCCAAAGCCTCGCTTTCCAGAGATGCCAACAATGCGATCATGCGGATTCGGGCAATGGGAGAGCCGGCAGATGCAACAAGCCTTATTGGTATTGCACCTCGCATTCGAACCCACGAACCCTCGTTTCTTCCACTTTCAACAGCGATTGAAACTTCTTCGAGGGTTTCTTTCGATTACCGCAAACCTGATCAAGCAATCTCTGAAGCTAGAAATGTTGAACCGTGGATTATTCAGAACATATCTGGTCAGTGGCTTCTCCTAGGGTTCGACTTAGACAGGGGGGAGCCTCGCAACTATCTGCTTAGACGCATCTGCTCCGAGGTTGACATCCAAGACTTTACATTTGACCCACCCGCCAAAGCTGAGGTGAAGGCAGCTATCGCTGAGCTAGATAAGCATCGTAGCTCGTCAAAAGCCACGATTCGAGTTCCTGCTAAAAGCGCTGCATGGTTCCACTTCGATCTAAAGCCGGACCAGGATTTGCTTGAGGTCTCATTTATGGACATTCACTTGCTGGCCGAAGAGCTTATGGAGTTTGTTGATCATGTCGAGGTTCTGGCTCCTCCTGAACTGGCAGATCTCATGAGGAACAATCTTGAAGCAGTCAGGAATTCGCATGCCTAAGAGCCTAAAGATCACCGGAACGGAGCGATACAACTTTATGCTTGCGCTAACCGGTTACCTTATTCAAAACAGACAGCAGAAAATCTCTGATGTTGCAAAGCATTTCGATGTTTCCGAACAAGAGATTTACGATGCGGCAGTGACAATTTCGTTATCTGGGGTGGGGATGTATCGACCTGACGAACTCTTTTTTCTTGACTACGACCTATTAGACGAAGGAATAGTAGACGTTAGCTTTGCGCCAACTTTGGAATCAGTTCCAAGGCTTTCGACCAGACAGGCCGCTGCCATTGCAAGTGGGCTTTCATATCTGGAATCAATTGTGGACGATTTAGATAAAGCTGAGATTGCAAGGCTGCTAAAGCTTCTTTCAGATGGAGGAAGAGGCACCAGCGATTTGCCCTTCAAGGTGCATCCTTCTCGAGTTGATTTGGAAGTGTCTCTTTCCAGGCAAGCAATAAGTGAGGGAAGATTAATCAGCTGTTCTTACATCAATGCCGCAAACCAAACATCAACGCGAGAAATTGAACCGATCGCCCTCGAGTCCAATGATTCAATTTGGTATCTCAGGGGATACTGTCGGACAAAACATCAAGTAAGAGTATTTCGGCTTGACAGAATGAGAGAGGTTGTGTTGGCTAACGAGCCACTTATACGAGCCAAATATCCAGAAGCAGAGTCTTCAGGAATTTATACTGCTAGCGCAAATGACACTGATGTAGTTTTCGACATCGATCCCGATGGATTTGGAATGCTTGCTGATTACAAGCCTGAATATCCCGCCGTGGGGGACAAGACACTGAGGGTATCAATACAAATTGGAGATGTTTCGACACTTGGGAGAGTGGTTTCGAAGTATTCGGGTCACGTTCGAGTTATCGCACCGGAGCAGGCCCGTAGAGTGGTTTATGAATACGCAAATCGTGCCCTTGGGGCAAGTACTTCCAATGAGAACGTGGAGTAAGCCAAATGGAACTTTGGATATGGTTATCAGCAATAGGTGCAGGACTTCTCGTTCTGATTGTGCTGCTTACATGGCTGGTCTCGAGGGGGGTCATACTTGCGAAGAAGCTCAAGCCATTTGCCGACCATTTGGTCAGGTTCAGAAAAGATGCCGAGCAATACCCAGAAGCCGTTAAGTTCTATGCAGAGCTAGCTAGGGCTGAAGAATCGCCAGTCAAGAAGCCTCGGAAGCCCAAAGGCTAACGAAAGAGAGCTTGAGAGCGTATTCTTGTTACATAGGAACTTGAGCGAATAGGAACCGGAATGAGACCACCAACCACAACGGAATTGCTAATTATTTTGGCTATTGTCTTGCTGCTATGGGGTGGACCAAAGCTTCCGGGTCTTGCGAAGTCACTAGCGCAGTCGATGAGAGTATTCCGAAAGGAAATCAAGTCAACAGACGACACCAAGCAGGCTGATTTGCCTGTTGAGGGTGAGAACAACCCTAAGAACTAAGTGGCCAGGAAGCAAAACCCCGAAGGCAAGATGAGCCTTTCGGGTCACCTGAAAGAGCTTCGCAATCGACTCTTTTGGTCGTCATTATTCATTGTTGCAGGCTCAGTGTTGGGCTGGTTCATGTTTGACGCTGTGTTTTTTGAATTGCAGCGACCAATTTTGGAATTAGCAAATAACGAAGGGTCCAACGCGACTATCAACTTTCCAACCGTTGTCTCTGCATTCGATGTTCGAATCCAGGTCTCTATTTTCTTAGGCCTGATGATAAGCTCTCCAGTTTGGCTTTTCAACATCTGGTCTTTTATTACTCCTGGCTTGAAGAAAAAGGAACGCAAGTACACAATCTGGTTTGTTGTCTCCGCAGTACCCCTGTTCTTGGCTGGCACATTCCTCGCCTGGACTTCCTTAGCGACCTTCGTTCGGGTGCTAGTTGGATTTACCCCCGAAGGTAGCGCGAACGTTATAAATGCAAGCGAATACATACTGTTTACAATTCGTATTCTTTTGGTTTTTGGAATCGCCTTTGTCATGCCGGTGGTACTTGTTCTGTTGAATTTTGCCGGGGTGATAACGGCACAGAATATTCTCAAGTCCTGGCGCATGGCAATATTTGTCTCAGCAGTAGTTGGTGCGATCGCCACTCCAGCTGCCGAACCAATGTCAATGTTTTTGCTCATGGTGCCCCTTCTACTGCTGTATTTAGTAGCCGCTGGAATTGCCACCTTGCATGACAAGCGACTGGCACGAAAGTCAGCCCTGATAGATCTTGAGCTCGAGACCCCGCTAGCAACCGACTAACGAGCATGGAAAATCTTTCCGCGTCCGAGCGATTTCAGCGTGCAAAGTCAAAGAGGGCAAGTCCAAGCTTTGACTCCTTTTTAGAACTTCTAGATTTTCAACTCGACCCCTTCCAGGAGCAGGCATGTGAGGCGCTGGCGCTGGGCAAGGGGGTTCTAGTTGCTGCGCCAACCGGTGCTGGGAAAACGGTTGTCGGAGAATTTGCTATTCACCTAGCAATCGAGAGAAACCAAAAGGTCTTTTACACCACACCAATCAAGGCACTGAGTAATCAGAAATATTCGGAACTAGTAACACGTTACGGCGCAGATTGCGTTGGTTTATTAACCGGCGACATAAACAATAATTCAGAAGCGCAAATTGTTGTCATGACAACAGAGGTTCTTAGAAACATGATTTATGCCAACTCGGAATCACTTATCGACCTGGGATACGTGGTGATGGACGAAGTGCACTACCTAGCCGACCGCTTTAGGGGAGCGGTATGGGAAGAGGTGATCCTTCACTTGCCTAAAGACGTTGTTCTAGTTTCTCTAAGCGCTACCGTCTCAAATGCGGAAGAGTTCGGCGCCTGGCTAGACGAGGTCCGCGGAGACACGGCAATTGTTGTTTCGGAGGTGAGGCCAGTTCCCTTAGATCAACACGTGTTGTTCGGTGATGAGTTACTGGAACTGTTCGAACCTGGGACCAAGGGGCAAAGAGTAAGCGCGGAGCTAGTCCGCAGGCATTCCGCAAAGCTTCGAGTGCCAATAGGCAAGATCAATAAAGGTAAGAAATCAAACAATCTATATGACAGAGGTCTCTCACGAATACCTAAGGTCTCGAAGCCAGAAGTAGTTGAGATCCTCGATGACAACGATCTACTTCCAGCAATCTTCTTCATCTTTTCGCGAGTAGGATGCGACACCGCTGTGAGATCCTGCCTTCAGCGAGGCGTTCGCCTAACGAGTCGTGAGCAGCAAGATGAGATTAGAGAGATTGTGGAACGCAAGTGCTCTTCTATCGCCGAGGAGGATCTGGACACCCTCGGGTACTTTGATTGGCTTAGTGGCTTGGAGAGGGGAATCGCGGCTCATCACGCTGGAATGCTTCCAGCTTTCAAGGAAGTAGTTGAGGAACTTTTTCTGAAAAAACTTGTCAAGGTAGTGTTCGCAACCGAAACACTGGCTCTAGGAATCAACATGCCAGCAAGAACTGTAGTGCTGGAGAGGCTAGACAAGTTCAATGGAGAGTCACGCGTGCAAATTACTCCAGGTGAATACACGCAACTAACCGGGCGAGCTGGAAGGCGAGGCATCGACACACTTGGGCACTCAGTTATTCAATGGTCGGGAAACCTTGATCCAGCAAGCGTTGCGGGGCTTGCCAGCAGGCGAAGCTACCCACTGGTGAGTCCCTTCAAACCAACAGCAAACATGGCCGTGAATCTAATTGATGCCTTTGGTCGCTCCAGAGCGCGTCAGGTGCTGGAAACCTCCTTTGCCCAATTTCAAGCCGACAGATCGGTTGTTGGAATGGCAAGAGGTATCCGTGACAAGCAGATATCGCTTGATGGCTACGCAAAATCTATGGAATGTCATCTTGGAGATTTCTTTCACTACTCTTCTATTCGGCGAGAGCTAACTGACATCGAAAAGGTACTTGCGGTAGGTAATACTCGGGCTGAGCGAGGAAAAGACATCAGGCAAACCAAGGGCAGACACGATCTCGAGAGAAAGTTAGCCGAGCTAAAGGTTCGCATGAAAACACACCCCTGCCATTCCTGCAAGGATCGCGAGGCTCACGCAAGATGGGCAGAGCGTTGGTGGAAAATGCAACGTGAAACCAAAGCAACCATCGACCAAATCGAAGGCCGCACTAATCAAGTGGCGTCGACGTTTGACAAGATCTGCGAGCTCCTTATAGAACTTGATTACTTGGATGCCAAAGATCAAGATCTCGCAGTTACTGACTCTGGTCGGATGCTGGCACGAATTTACGGCGAGAGAGATCTTTTGGTCTCAGAAGCAATCCGAAACAAGACCTGGGACAGGCTTGATGCCGCTGGTCTAGCAGCCATGGCCGCGGCCTTGGTCTATGAGCCCAGAAGAGATGATGAGGGGTTTGAGCCTCGGGTACCAAAAGGAAATTTCCAATCCGTCATCGAACAAACGCAGGAGCTTTGGGAAGAGCTTGAATTCCTTTCCAAAATACATAAATTGCCACGGTCTTCAAAGATTGAGCTCGATCTTTGCTACCCGATTTACCGCTGGGCAACAGGTGCCAAGTTGGATCTAGTCTTGGACTCCGCCGATTTGCTGCCGGGGGATTTCATTAGGTGGTGCAAGCAAATCATTGACTTGCTTGAGCAAATTTCTCGTGCTGGAACCGAGCCACTTTCAGCAAACGCCAAGGATGCAATCGACAAGGTAAGACGTGGGATCGTTGCCTACTCTTACTATGCATAGGCTAGAACAATGAAAATCTCGCAACGATCTAGTGGCTTGGCCTGGAGACTTCCAACAGCGGTAGTTGGAGGATTCCTTTCTTCACTTGCGATGCCACGAGAGGACATCTGGCCGCTAATTTTTGTGTCGGTAGCCTTGATCCTTGTCTCGGTAAGAGGCCTTCGCTTTTGGTCTGCCACTGGAATCGGATTTCTCGCAGGATTAGCTTTTTACATGAGCCAGGTTGAATGGCTCTCGCTGTATCTTGGACCAGTTCCTTGGATTGCTCTTTCAGTCATGGAAGCACTAATTTTTGCTGCCGGTTCTGGAGCTATCGCGATTGTTTGGAGCTGGGCGCAAAGGTTTAGGCAGAGTTTCTATCGCAACTTCTTGATAGCGCTCATTATTGCGTCAATGTGGACTGCCAGGGAGTGGGTGGCCATCAATGTTCCCTACGGTGGTTTTCCTTGGTCTCGAGTCGCACAGGCTCTATCAGAGAGCTTTTTATCTCAATTGGCGTTTTTTGTTGGTATCTCTGGGCTCACTTTTGTATCGGTGTTCATGACGGTAGCAACACTGTTGGCTCTTGAGTCTGGGCTCAAGGCTATAAAGGGAAACCTCCTGGGTCTTGCCGCAAGCATGCTTGCAATCGCAACTGCTTGGTTGTTTATCGTACCGATCAGTGCCGAATCCGGAGAGCTGACCGTAGCTGCGGTGCAGGGAAATGCCAACGCCGGATTGTTCGCTAACGCGGAACGAGGCACTTTTCTCAAAAACCATTTAGAGGCAACTGGGCTGCTTGGCAACCATCCGTTGAAGGATGAGATTGATTTTATTGTCTGGCCGGAGAACGCGTCGGATCTGAACCCACAGGCGAATACTATTTCTCTTATTCAAATTCAAGAAGTTGTTTCCACCTATCAAGTTCCCATAATTCTTGGAGCAATTACCGAATCCGGTGGAGCTGTCTTCAACAGCTCGCTTTACTACGACGCCGCGGGTTCTCAGATTGATCAGTACGACAAAAAGCGACCTGTGCCATTTGCCGAGTATGTTCCAGACAGGCAGTTCTGGAACCAGCTTGCACCGGATCTAATTGGTCTGGTCTCACGCGATTACGCCTTCGGAACAAGAGATGGCATCTTCGAGCTCGATGGAAACAAGCTCGGGGTTCTTATCTGCTTTGAGGTTGCAATCGATGACATCGGTCGAGAATTAGTGGCTGGGGGAGCGCAAATCATCCTCTCGCAAACCAATAATGCCGACTTTGGAAGAAGTGACGAAACATTCCAGCAAGCCGCTCTTGCTAGGCTCCGAGCCATTGAAACTGGCCGCACCGTGGTCAACATTTCAACGGTTGGCGTTTCTAGAATCTTTCTTCCAAATGGTGAAATCGTGAGCGAGTTGCCAATTTTTGAGCCTGGAGTTATGGTCGAGAAAGTTCCCCTTAGGACATCAACAACTCCAGCTATGGCAATGTCGCCATACTTTGATCCAACCGTGAACTTAGCCGCGCTCTGTCTTCTAGTGGTTGCCATTAGTAGCCAGCGTAAGCGTCGAGGAAATCAAGCTTGAGAACTCTGGTTGTGATGCCAACCTACAACGAGGCGCAATCGCTTGCGTCAACAGTCGAGGGTTTGATATCCGAAGTTGATACCGTTGACATCCTGATAGTTGACGATAACTCCCAAGATGGCACCGCATTAATTGCTGATGAGTTGTCAAATCGTCATCCACGTGTTTCGGTCCTTCACAGAATTGAAAAACAGGGGCTGGGTCCCGCTTACGTTGATGGCTTTCGATATGCATTCTCAAATGATTATCACGTTGTTGTTGAGATGGACGCAGATGGCTCCCACCAAGCCAATGATCTTTCGAGAATTCTGGCGGCAATAACTAGTTCCGATTTGGTTATTGGTTCTCGCTGGATAAAAGGTGGGAGCGTTAGGAACTGGCCGGTGCAAAGGTTATTTCTGTCTCGTTTTGGAAACTTGTATGCAAGGTTGATGCTCGGAACGCAAATCCTCGACATGACCTCCGGATTTCGCGCCTACCAATCGGGATTTTTAAAGGAATTGATATCATCGCCGGTGGCATCACATGGGTATTCGTTTCAGGTTGAGCTTGCCTACCGAGCTTCTAGGGCTGGTGTTGTGAAGGAAGTTCCGATCACATTTGTCGAACGCGCTGAAGGTCGATCAAAAATGACGCTAGGCATAGTTTTTGAGGCCCTCGTGAACATTAAGTTGTGGGGAATAAAGCGAATCTTTAGTTAAATGTCAGCCTTGCCGGCTTTTCTTCGGGCTTTGATGAAAGTAAGTCGCTCTTTCAAGATGAGCTCAAGTTCAACTTTTGACCTTCGCTCTAGCAGCATGTCCCAGTGAGACTTTGGCGTTTTGATCTCCGTGATACTCAGGGTGATTGGTTTACCGTTTTTTAGCAAAGTTCCAAACTCCGAGCAAGACTTGCACTGCCAGGTCTCTGGCATTTCAGCATCTTGTGCGAAGACAATCTCAGAGGAGTGCCCATTTGGGCAAAGAAATTGATACTTGGTCCTGGGGGAGTAGCTAACTCCTACCTCGGACTCAAGTGATTGCTTTCCGATTCTGATACCGCGCATTGTCTGCTGGGCCACTTTGTTCTCCTTGTTTTCAAAAGTTGTGCTCTATGAGGCACAACAATGATTGGCAACCTAATCATCCTTATGCGAGTCCTTTAACAGCAAAGTGTCAGCTAAAGACCTTGATTGCGATGTCGCTGCGGTCGGTGACAATTCCATGTGCTCCGAGTGCAAAGAGGCTAAGCATCTCAGCTGGGTCGTTTATGGTCCAGTAATGAATTTCTTTATCCTGGTTTAAAACAGCCTCCACAAAACGAGGGTGCGTGAAATCAATCCCATACATTTTGGTCGGAATCTGAAGTGCATGAATACCTTGAAGTGAGGATGCAAGCTGTTTTCTTAGACCTAGCCTTGCGAGGGTGTAAGTGGAAAGCACCTTTGAACTCCCAGCGGACGAGGCTAATTTGACGGGGGAGTTTGCCAAGGTCCGGATCCTTGAAGACTCGCTAAAGCTTGAAACTAGAACACGCTCAAAGGCTCCGGTTGCAGCGATTACCGCCATGCCGGGGGACTCGGTGCTAGGCGTTTTGAAGTCTAGATTGAACTTTGCCGAAGGAAATTTCTCCAGTGCTTCTTGCAAAGTTGGAATTTCGCCTCCAAAGGGGAGTCTGACTTGCTTGATCTCATCAAGACTTAGTGTCGAAATGAGTTTTTTGGAACCCACCAGGCGAGAAAGGTCAGAGTCGTGAAAAAGCACCGCAACACCGTCTTTGGTTAGCTGTAGATCGGTCTCCAGGTAATCAGCTCCGGCAGCCAAAGCAAGCCCAAAAGAGTCGATGGTGTTTTCGTCAACAACCTGTTTGCTTTCCTGGTATGTAAGACCACGGTGGGCAAAAATACGTGGTCTAGAGTCAGGAAGAGCACCGAGATAGCCAGTAGGGTTCATAGGTGCACCATGAAACTAACCGTAGCTTGCCGCTAAGGCTGATCACTCTATTCGCAGGATTGTTTGTTTATGGGTTGGGGGTTGCCCTCACCGTACACGCTGGCATTGGGATCGCACCGTGGGATGTACTAGCTCAAGGAATTTCAATCCAAACCGGATATACCTTTGGCGTCTCCACGGTGATAGTGAGCATCATTGTGCTGCTGTGTTGGATCCCGCTCAAGGTCAAACCTGGTTTTGGAACGCTAGCCAACGCGCTCTTTATTGGCCTTTTTGCCGACTTTTGGCTTGTAATCTTGCCTGAGCTGACCGCCTATTGGCAGCAGCTTGGAATGTTTGTCCTTGGTGTAGTTGTGGTGGCTTTAGCCACCGGCCTATACATCAGTTCCAGCCTGGGATCTGGCCCTAGAGACGGTTTGATGCAAGGGGCAGCAAATGCTCTAGACAAGCCATTCTGGCTCGTCAGGACGGCTTTTGAGGGCTCTGTGCTGACAATTGGCTGGCTTATGGGCGGCCAGGTTCGTGAGGGAACTTTGATATTTGCTCTAACAATCGGATATCTGGTCCAACTTTCTCTGAAGCTATTCAAGATCTCTAAGGGGTAGCATTATTTGCGTTCCAAGGGCGAGAAGCACGAGTCCTTGGGTAGCTCGTTGGGCGAGCTGGATTGGCTGTGATACCTATTGCCGATAATGTACATTATGTCAACTTGCAAAATACTGGCCACTAGGACCTATCCCCACCTGGATTCCTACTTAGACGATTCCACCCATTGTTCAAGCTTTGAATTCGCATGTCCGGACTCTAGAGCCACTGTGACAAGCTGCACAGCGGATTCAAAACGAGATAACAGCTCAGAGCCAACAAGAGTTGGGCTCTTGGCGGACTGGTAGGCCACCACTCCCCCCGCAGCGTTCAGAATCACGATGTCTCGGATTACTCCGAGGTTCCCAGAGGTATCACCGGCAAGCAGATCCCTGGCAATCTTGGCGTTGTGAGCAGCATCGCCGCCGAGTAGCTGCTCCAGATTTGCTCTTTTGAAGCCAAGTCTTGCCGGATCTAGCTCCCATTTGGTCACCAAATTGGGTGAAACTTCCCATATTTGGCTGCTTGTGGTGGTGGTTAGCTCGTCTAAACCGTCATTTCCTCTCGAAACAAGGGCATATCGGCCTCTTTGGGCCATTTCTTGGGCCAGAAGTGGGGCAATCTGCATATCTGCTACCCCTAATGACGTTGCTAGGGGTTGAGCGGGGTTTGCTAGAGGGCCCAAGAAATTGAAGGTTGTTGGGACCCCCAGCTTCTTTCGAATCGGAGCCACGTGCTTCATGGCAGGGTGGAAAACTAGCGCAAAAAAGAAGGTTATACCTGTCTCTTTAAAAACTTCAGCTACCTGATCTGGCGATAACTCGAGGTTTATTCCGAGTTCTGACAGCATCTCAGAGGATCCTGTTTTACCCGAGGCTGATCTTGACCCGTGCTTCAAAACTGGAACTCCGGCTGCAGCAGCAAGGATGGAGGCCATCGTTGAAATATTTACGGTCCCGATCATGTCACCGCCAGTTCCAACAATGTCAACCGCATCGTTGCCGGTATCTAGCGGTAAACACTTTTGAAGCATCGTATCTACTAAGCCTGCTAGTTCATCAACGGTTTCGCCCTTGGCTCGGAGCTCAATTAGAAAATCGGAAACCTCAGCCTCAGGGGCGGTCCCAGTCATTATCTCGGATAGCGCCCAAGAGCTCTGTTTTCGAGTTAGGTCGCGCCTTGCGCTTAGGTCATCAAGAATCGAAATCCAGTTTGTTTGCGATGGCATCTGGTCAGCTTATTACCGAAACGCTTGAGCTAACGTCTCTTATTGCCCTACATGCCTGAATTCTCGGGTTATCATATTGGTATGACCTCCGCTCAAATGACCCAAAATGCCCCAATCGTGATAAATCGCCCAAGCGCGACCTCGGTTGGAACCATCGTTTGGCTAGGTAGCGAGGTCATGTTTTTCGCTGGTTTGTTCGCGATGTACTTCAGCCTCAGGGCTAATTCCCCGGCGATTTGGGCTAATGACACCCAGATTCTGGATGTCACCTTCGCCCTGATCAACACTTTGATTCTGGTTGCCTCATCGTTTACTGCCCAGTTTGGTGTCTTTGCAGCAGAGCGACTCCAGCCAAGGGCTACCGGCATCTCTCCTGTCAAGTGGGGTCTAGTTGAATGGTTCTTCCTCAGTTATGTACTGGGCGCTATCTTCGTCGCTGGCCAGGTTTATGAGTACGCCATGTTGGTGTCCGAGGGTGTCTCTCTCAGCTCAAACTCATACGGCAGCGCTTTCTATATCACCACAGGTTTCCACGCTCTACACGTAACTGGTGGTCTTATTGCATTCTTGCTAGTTATTGCAAAAACATATGCCGCCAAAAAGTACGGACACTTAGAGGCCACCAGCGCAATCGTGGTTTCTTACTACTGGCACTTTGTTGATGTTGTTTGGATCGGCCTTTTCCTTATCATCTACGTTTTGAAATAAAGAAAGCAATTAATGTCACTTAGAAAAAGAATTAATGGCTCACGGCGCTCTCCCCTAGCAGCGACCATCGTTATCGCTGCTGGATTGTTGTTCTCCGGCGGTGGCTACGCCGTTGCTACTAATGTTGTTGAATCAAATGTTGCTCTTCCCTACACCACAGATCAAATCGCGGAAGGAAAGAGATTGTTTTTATCCAACTGTGCCAGCTGCCACGGCCTAAACTCTGAGGGAACAGATGCAGGTCCAAGCCTTATCGGTGTTGGTGCTGCGTCGGTTGATTTCCAAGTTGGCTCTGGTCGAATGCCAGGGCAAGGTTCTGGTCCTCAGTTGCCAAAGAAGACTGTTCAGTTCACCGAAGCTCAAATTGAACTAATGGCTGCCTACGTTGCGTCGCTCGGTCCTGGTCCAGCAATTCCAGAAGCAAGGTATCTTGAAGCAACCGGAGATGCAGCTCACGGTGGAGAGCTCTTTCGAATCAACTGCGCGATGTGTCACAACGCCGTTGGCGCAGGAGGTGCACTAACCGAGGGTAAGTACGCACCGGTTCTAAATGGAGTTTCCGCCAAGCACATCTACGAAGCAATGGTTACTGGACCTCAGAATATGCCGGTTTTCAATGATTCAAACTTGACCCCTACCGATAAACAAGACATCATTACCTACCTCGCCTACATCGACGAAAATGAATCTGCTGGTGGGTATGCCCTTGCAAGCCTGGGACCGGTAGCTGAAGGATTGTTTGTTTGGATTTTCGGTCTTGGTGGAATCATTGCCATAACCGTATGGCTCGCAGCGAAATCGAATTAGAGGGAGAACTTAGTTGGCTGGCAAGGACTTAGAACGAAGCAAAGAAGCTGAAGGCTTCGAGCATGAATTCGAATCCGGTCTTGCGGTAATTTCCCAAGACAAAATCAGCGATCCTGGTCTTGCGCCCCACCGAGTTCGAATGACTGACAAGTCCCCCAAGCATGCCAAGAACGCCGAGCGTCAGGTGGCAGTTCTGTTTTTGCTTTCAGTAGTTGGAAGCTTCTTTGCGCTGTGGGCGTACGTTGCATTCCCAATTACAGAAGACCTCTCAACTGTTCGCGCGAACAACTTGTGGCTTGGTCTTGGAATGACTCTGTCGTTGCTGGGAATCGGAATTGGTGCCGTGCACTGGGCAAAGACTCTGATGCCAGATTTCGAAGTTTCTGAAGCTCGTCACCAAACCCGTGGTAGCGAAGATGTTCGCGCCGCTGCTGTCGAGATTGTGAAGCTAGCCGATCAGGAATCTGGTTTTTCTCGCAGGAAACTTATTCGCAGGACCATGTATGGCGCGCTAGCTCTTTTCCCTCTGCCAGCGTTGATTGTGTTTGGTGACTTGGGTCCCGTCGTTGGTGACAGCTTGCGGCACACAATGTGGAAGAAAGGAACCAGGCTAACCAAGGATCCAACTGGTATTCCAATCAAGGCCTCAGACGTAACTTTGGGCTCTGTATTCCACGTTATACCAGAAGGACTTGCAGAGATGCACGAGCACAAACTTGAAGAAAAAGCCAAGGCCGCTGTTTTGCTGGTGAGGTTGAATCAAGAAGATCTAAAAGAAGATGAAGATAAAAAGAGCTGGTCGTACGACGGTATCGTTGCTTATTCAAAAATCTGCACTCACGTTGGATGCCCGGTTGCACTTTACGAGCAACACACTCACCACCTGCTATGCCCTTGCCATCAATCAACATTCGATGTAACCGAGCACTGCAAGGTGGTATTTGGTCCAGCAGCACGTCCTCTTCCGCAACTACCGATTTCGGTTGATGCTGAAGGTTACCTAATCGCGCAAAGCGATTTCCTAGAACCAGTCGGCCCTAGCTTTTGGGAGCGTTAAGGATGACAACCGCAGTTACTGAAAAGAAGCCGGAAGGCGCTCTTGCCTCTACCGCTAACTACCTAGACGAGCGTCTAGGTGTTGGAGGAATTCTAAAGAACTTTGGTCGCAAGGTGTTCCCCGATCACTGGTCCTTCATGCTTGGTGAGGTAGCACTTTACAGCTTCGTGATCCTTTTGATTTCTGGAACCTTCCTCACTTTCTTCTATCAGCCAGCCATGACAGAGGTAATCTATGACGGTTCCTATGTGCCACTTAAAGGTGCGCAGATGTCGATTGCTTACGCGTCTTCACTAGATATCTCATTCGAAATTCGCGGTGGAATGCTAATGCGTCAGGTCCATCACTGGTCCGCTCTTTTGTTTGTTGCAGCCGCAGGGCTTCACATGCTCAGAGTTTTCTTTACCGGTGCTTTCCGCAAACCTCGCGAAATCAACTGGGTCGTCGGTTTCATGCTCTTCGTCTTAGGAATGGCTGCTGGTTTCACTGGTTACTCATTGCCTGATGATCTATTGTCTGGAAACGGCCTTCGCATCATCGATGGAATGATCAAGGGAATTCCAGTTATTGGCACCAGCATTTCCGCCGGTCTATTTGGTGGCGAGTTTCCAGGTACCGAAGTTATCGCGAGGCTCTATGGCCTTCACATCCTTTTGGTTCCTGCATTGATTCTTATTTTTATCGCCATTCACTTGTTCATGGTAATTATTCACAAGCACACTCACTACTCAGGACCAGGCAGAACCGATGAGAACGTCGTCGGCTATCCGTTGATGCCGGTATACGTAGCTAAAGCTGGTGGATTCTTCTTCATCGTGTTTGCTGTTGTGATGCTAATCTCTGCAACATTCACAATCAACCCAATTTGGAACTATGGTCCATATGACCCCTCCCCTGTTTCCGCAGGAACCCAGCCTGACTGGTACATCGGATGGCTAGACGGTGCACTTCGTCTGGCTCCAAGTAACTTAGACATTGCATTCTTGGGCAACACCTATCCATTCGGTGTTCTAATTCCACTAGTAGGCAGCCTCGTGTTCCTAGGGTTGGTTGCTGTCTACCCGTTCATCGAAGCTTGGGTTACCGCTGACAAGCGCGAGCACCACGTTCTAGACCGCCCAAGAAACGCTCCTACCCGCACAGCTATCGGTGCTGCTGGAGTTACCTTCTACGGTGTGCTCTGGGCAGCAGCTTCGACAGACTTGATCGCAACCTTCTTCCAGATGTCCTTGAACCAAGTGCTCGTGTCGATGCAGATCATGCTGATTGTGGGTCCAATCTTTGCCTACATCGTGACCAAGAGAACTTGTTTGTCCTTGCAGCGTAAAGATCGCGAGATCGTGCTTCACGGTAGAGAGACTGGGCGCATCGTGCGTCTGCCACATGGTGAGTACATCGAAGTTCATGAACCATTAGATAAGTACGAGATGTACAAACTAGTTGACTTCAAGGACTACAAGCCAACAATTGTCAGACCTAATGAAAAGGGCAAGATCACAGTTGGAACCCGAATCAGATCTGCTCTATCGAGGATCTACTTCGAGGACCGCATCTCTCCGGTTTCTCAAACAGAGCTGGATCAGGCCCAAGCCCACGATCACTCCCCTGCTATTGAGGCGACGAAGCAAGAGCAACTTTCAAAATAGCCAAATAAAATAACCCCGGCAATTAGCTGGGGTTATTTTATTGGGGTTTGTATGAATCAACTTCTATCTCGACCAACATTGCCTGGTTGATGAATTGAATTCCGCCAAGCATTGTTGCTGCTGGTCTAATTGCTGAAAAGATCTCACCGTGAGCGCGGCCTACCGCGTCCATGTCTTCAGCCCTCGCAAGGTACATTCTGGTTCTAACAACATCTTGGAGGCTATGTCCGCCCAACAAAAGTGCCTTCTCTATTACTTGGAAGGCAACCTTGGCCTGCCCGTAAGCGTCTCCCTCATGCTGCAGCACACCATCAACGGTTGCCGTCGAACCAGATACGTGAATGTAAGGACCCGCTACAACAGCTCTTGAATACCCGATTGATTCTTCCCAGGGTCCTCCGGAGGAGATAGTTTTATCTGCAGCCACTAGTGTGCAAAATGTCCGCGGTTGTGTTCAAACACGAAACCAACAACACCAATCAGCGCCAATGGCACGGCTATAAAGGTTAGCCACCAACCCACAGCCAACGACGCAAAAGCAAGAGCTGAAGCAGCTCCAACAAAAATCGGCCACCAGCTCCAAGGCGAGAAGAAGCCAAGCTCAGACTCCCCATCTTCGATATTCGCATCTGGGCGATCTTCTGGAACAAACCCCTGCGTTCTATCTGTCTTCCAAAGATAAAAGGTAATAAAGATGCTCATGAAAGTCAGCATCGCAAGAGCTGAGCTACCGATAGGTTCCCAGCCTCCGTAGGTTAGAAACCACCAAACTGCGTATACGCCTGTAATCAAAGCGAAGAAGGCGGTCATGATGAACCACATGCTCACATTGGCCTTCATGACTACTTCCTTTCTTCGCTCGCTGCTGCTTTAGCCTCAGCAGATGCGTGTTCAGGGTGATGTAGATCAAAGGCTGGAGACTCAGATCTGATTCTAGGAATTGAATGGAAGTTGTGACGAGGGAATGGACTTGCTGTTGCCCACTCCAAGCTTCTTCCATAACCCCATGGGTCATCCAGAGTAACGGTCGGTGCCCTTCGAGCTGTTACATAAAGGTTCCAGAAGAACGGAATCATGGAAAGAGCTAGAAGTATTGAGCCTCCCGATGAAACCATGTTCATCCAAGTGAAGCCGTCCTCGGGTAGGTAGGTTGCATACCTTCTTGGCATACCAATAACGCCTAGCCAGTGCTGCACTAAGAAGGTGATGTGGAAGCCAAAGAACAAAATCCAGAATTGAATCTTGCCAAGACGCTCATCGAGCATCTTTCCGGTGAACTTTGGCCACCAGAAGAAGAATCCCGCGAACATAGCGAACACCACTGTTCCAAAGACCACGTAGTGGAAGTGAGCCACTACGAAGTAGCTATCAGATAAGTGGAAAGTTAGCGGTGGCGAAGCAAGAATCACTCCGGTCAAACCACCAAAGATAAATGTGGTCAAGAAGCCCAGGCTGTAAAGCATCGGGGTCTCAAAAGTAATTGATCCTCGCCACATCGTGCCAATCCAGTTAAATATCTTCACACCCGTCGGAACAGCAATCAGCATCGTTGTGAAAGCAAAGAATGGCAGAAGCACCGAACCAGTTACGTACATGTGGTGCGCCCACACTGTCATAGACAGAGCGGCAATTGCGATCGTGGCAAAAATAAGTGTCTTGTAACCAAAGACCGGCTTGCGGCTAAACACTGGGAAAATTTCAGAAACGATTCCAAAAAATGGCAACGCAATGATGTAAACCTCAGGGTGGCCAAAGAACCAGAACAAATGCTGCCAGAGCATTGGGCCACCGTTAACGGGGTCAAATATGTGAGCGCCGAATCTACGGTCAGCCCCTAGCGCAAACAATGCGGCTGCAAGAGGTGGGAAGGCCATGATTACCAAAATTGAAGTTACTAGTGTGTTCCAAGTGAAAATTGGCATCCGGAACATCGTCATGCCAGGAGCCCGCATGGTCAAGATTGTGGTGATGAAGTTGACTCCACCCATGATTGTTCCAAAACCGCTGAGAGCTAGGCCAAAGACCCATAGGTCTCCGCCTATGCCCGGCGAGAAAGTCGTATTAGATAGGGGCGCATATGCAAACCACCCAAATGATGCAGCGCCTTGCGGAGTGAAGAATCCAGAAACCGCTATCAGGCTGCCGAAGAAAAAGAACCAGAAAGCAATTGCGTTCAGGCGCGGAAAGGCAACATCTGGTGCACCAATTTGAACAGGCATCAGAACGTTTGCAAAGCCTGCGAAGAGCGGAGTTGCAAACATTAGAAGCATTATGGTTCCGTGCATGGTAAATAGCTGGTTGTACTGCTCTTTAGTCTGAACGATGTCCAGCCCAGGTAGGGTCAACTGCGCGCGAATAACGAGAGCCATCACTCCGCCGATGAGGAAGTAAACAAAAGAAGTGATTAGGTAGAGGTAACCGATTTTCTTGTGATCAGTTGTTGTGATCCAGTCGACAATGATTTCACCTTTGGATCTTTTCCGAGGCGACTGGTATCCGCCGCTTTGCCTGGTGTCAGTTAGGGTTGCCATCTGCCTATCCTCTAATCTCTTATTTCAGGATTGTCGCCTGGAAGATTCTGGTTTCTATCAAGTGAAGAGTCAAGCTGTCCGGTTTGACCCTTGGCAGCGAGGCTAGAAAGATAAGTGTCGTACTCAGCTTGAGAAACAACTTTCACTTGGAACAGCATCATTGAGTGATACTCACCGCAAAGCTCCGCACACTTACCCATGTAGGTGCCCTCAACTTGCGGTGTGAAGTACATGTGGTTCGTCTTTCCGGGGAACATATCTTTTTTGTACAAGAAATCAATTACCCAGAAGGAATGAATAACATCTCTCGAGGAAAGGTCTATCTGTACGGTCTTTCCAACCGGTAGGTACAAAGCTGGCAGTGTCTCGGGTACGCCAGTTTGACCATCAAACTGAGCTTGAATTCCAGATTCGTAAACGTTGGCGTCAACATAGTTGAAATCCCAGCTCCACTGCTTGCCGATAACCTCAATAACCACGTCAGGGTTCTCGGTAGGTTGCTCGATCGCGGCAATGTCCCTGGCAGTGAACGCGAAAAAACCAATAACTAGTACTAATGGAATCACTGTAAAAAGCACTTCAATTGGGTTGTTGTAGCGCAACTGAGCTGGCATCCCGGTTTCGCCCTTGCGTCGGCGATAAACCACTATTGCCCAGCCCATTAGAGCCCAAGCAATAATTCCTACCAGCCAGAGAATTATCCAAGCGGTAGTCCACAACCCCACAATTCGGTCTGTGTGATTGGTTACTCCTGGAACTCCTGGGAGCCATCCGCGAACAAATTCATCTGTACAGCCCGTTAAAAGAAGAACTAGGCCAGTGGCGCCTGGAATGGCTAACCATTTTGAACGATTCTTCAATTAAAACTAGTCCTTTGGCTGTGTATAGCTTGTGGCTTAATTCTAAGTCAGTGTTTTAGGAATCCTCGCCAAAACACCAATAAACACTTGGGTTATTGGACTTTTAAGCAATGATTTGTTAGTTGAAAGAATCTCCGCAAGCGCAGGATCCTGCTGCGTTTGGGTTGTCAATCGTGAAGCCTTGCTTCTGGATGGTGTCCTCAAAATCAATGGAAGCTCCTTCAAGATAAGGAACGCTCATTTTGTCCACAACAACCTCAACGTCGTCAAACTTTGCGATTGCATCTGATTCTTCTAGCACTTCGTCAAAGAAAAGTTGATAGATCAATCCAGAACAACCACCAGGCTGAACTGAGACTCTAAGCCTGAGGTCATCTCTTCCCTCTGCGCTGATAAGACTCTTTACCTTGTTTTTGGCGGTATCAGTTAGCTTTACGCCGTGGGTAAGGGTTTGTTCCATTGAAATCTCCTTGGAGTAGCTTCTTTGTTGTTACAGTCTATCCCAGCTCTTGGAATTAGAGCTGAAGTTGGTTTCCGCCCAATAAAATCAGGGTCTGAGCAATGATTGCCTTGCGAAGGGTTTCGAGGTCGAGGCTCTCGTTCGGAGAATGAGCCCTAGAATCAGGGTCCTCCACCCCGGTAACCAGTACTTGCACCCCAGGAAATACTGCTTCCAGGTCTGCAATAAACGGGATGGAGCCGCCGATACCGATGTCAACGCTGTCAAATCCGTAAGCGGATCTCAACGCACTGGAAGCTAGGTCTTTGGCCCAACCGGACTCCCCCAAACTGAAGGGTTTACCAAGCTCAACCGCCCCAAAATCGATTTGGGCACCGAGTGGGTTATGGGTCAAAATGTGAGACTTTAGGGCCGCCAGAGCCTCACTGGGCACCTGTCCGGGGGCAATTCGCAGGCTCAGTTTGGCTCTGACACTTGGAACCAGGGTGTTTGAAGATATGGCCACCGAAGGGTAGTCCAAGCCAATCAGAGTTAGCGAAGGCTTTGTCCATAGCCTGCCGAGAATACCTCCATCGCCTATGGGCAAAGTGGAGGAAAGTAGGCCTGAATCTGCCCTTAAATCCTGTTCAGAATAGGCCAAATCGACTGAATCCTCCGAAACTAGACCTGAAATGGAGACTGAGCCTTCTTCATCCCACATTGAACTCAAAATCTTCGTCAGCGCGAGCATGGCATCTGGGACTGCTCCCCCGTACATACCGCTGTGCACAGCGTGATACAAGGTTCTGACCTCAAATTCAAGTGAAACTAGACCTCGCAGAGTGGTTGTTATTGCTGGAACCTCAGTTGTCCAGTTTCCCGAGTCCGCCACAATAATCACATCGGAGGCAAGCTTGGCTTTATGTTCAATCAAGAAGTTAGCGAAAGAAGGTGATCCTGCCTCCTCTTCACCTTCGACAAATACCACCAGCCCAAGATCAAAATCATTGTTCGTGAGCTCACGAAGTGCCTTGACTGCGTAGACGTGTGAAATAACTCCTGCTTTGTCGTCTGCAGCCCCGCGACCATACATCCGACCATCTCGAATCTCAGTTTTGAATGGTTCAGATTCCCATAGCTCATCGGCTCCAGGGGGCTGAACATCGTGATGAGCGTAAAGCAAAATAGTTGGCTTAGAGTTTCGAGCCGCTCTTGTTGCAACTACCGCTGGCGCACCCATTGCTCCAGCCGGTGTTGCCGATCGCAAAATCTCAACTGAATCAAAAACACCTGTTTCGCGAAGCAAGGCCGAAACGGCTTCCGCGCTTTTATCAAGCTCGGTCGAGTCAAAAGCTTCCCAAGCAATTCCAGGGATACTCACCAAGGCCGATAGCTTTTCTAGCGCCTCAGTAAAGGCGACCTCGGTGAATTTCTGAACGGCTTTGACGTCAACGTCGCTTATCGGCAGTGGGGTGATTGTCATAAGGGTAATCTTAAAGGCATAAGCCAAAGAATTGAGAATTGATGTCTTCTACACCCAAGCAGCAACCCGAGACCCCAAAGGCCGGAAAAGGTCGCCCGACTCCAGCGCGGAAGCAGCAGGAGTTGCTTAGAAAGAAGCCTGTCGTAGGCAACAAGAGTCCGGAGGCCAAGAGAGCTGCCAAGAAGGTTCTGAACGCAGAACGGGCTAAGGCACGTGAAGGTTTGGCCAACGGTGAAGATCGCTACCTAACCATTAGAGACCGCGGACCTCAGCGAAGACTAGCCAGGGATGTCGTAGATTCACGCTTCACAGTTGGCGAACTAGTTCTACCAATGCTTTTTCTAGTGATCATCGTCTCTTCAATCAGACCAGAGGATGTATTCATTCAACTTGGAACCTTAGTTGCAATGTGGGGGCTGTTCGTTCTCATCGGTATCGATGGTTATATCATCGGCAGGAAAGCACTAAAAGTTGTTGAGGCAAAGTACCCAGGCAGGAGTGAAAAGGGTTTGCGTTGGTACGCTGCAATGCGTTCGATTCAAATGCGTGGCATGAGACTTCCAAAGCCTCAGGTTAAGCGCGGAACAAAGATTCTCTAACAGAAGGGCTCCAAATGAAGCATCGCTATCTTGGAAACAGTGGATTCAAAGTCAGTGAGCTCACTTACGGAAACTGGCTCACCCACGCCCGTCAAGTTGACAACAAAGAAGCAATCAAAACTGTCAAAGCCGCTCTAGAAAGTGGCATTACTTCCTTTGATACCGCAGACGCTTACGCAAATCTCGAAGCCGAGCCAATTCTGGGCCAGGCTCTTAAAAACGAGCGTCGCTCGGGAATAGAAATTTTCTCAAAGGTGTACTGGCCGGTAGCGGACAAGAAGCCAAACGATCATGGGCTTTCTAGAAAGCACATCATGGAATCTATTGATGGCTCCCTTACAAGAATCGGAACTGACTACTTGGATCTTTACCAGGCTCACCGATTCGATTACGAAACTCCTCTAGAGGAAACAATGCAAGCATTCGCGGACATCGTTCGGGCCGGAAAAGCTCTTTACATCGGCGTTTCCGAGTGGAATGCAGAGCAGATCAAGGCGGGAGCAAAGCTAGCCAAGGAGCTAAATTTCCAATTGATCTCAAACCAACCGCAGTACTCAATGCTTTGGAGGGTAATTGAGGCAGAGGTGATTCCTGCTTCTAAGCAAAACGGAATGACTCAGATTGTCTGGTCCCCACTTGCCCAAGGAGTGCTAACCGGGAAGTACCTTCCAGGAAGCCCCGCACCCAAAGACTCAAGAGCAAGCAACACCGAAGCAGCGGTTGGCGGAATTGATAAATACATGACCGATGAAGCGTTGACGGCAATTCAGAAACTGAAGCCGCTTGCTGAGTCTCTGGGTTTGACCATGGCGCAGTTTGGCCTCGCTTGGGTACTGGCCAATCCAAACGTTACTAGTGCCATTGTTGGAGCATCGCATCCGGAGCAAATCACTGACAACGTGAAAGCTGTGGGCGTGGATATTCCGAGTGAAATCATGAAACAGGTAGACCAGATTCTTGCTGGCTTGATTGTTTCTGACCCAGCAGAAACCAAGAGCCCGCCGGCAAGGCTTGTTTAGGAGCGTAAACTAACGTTTATCTTTCTAGCCCACAACGGACCCTGATAGACAAACCCGGTATACCCCTGTACTAAATCTGCACCCAATTCCAGGCGCTCTGAAACATGTTCGCCGGTGACTACTCCCCCGACGGAAATTACCGTGAACTTCTCGCCCAACTCCTTACGCAAAAGAACCAGAACCTCTTTAGACCTGTTTGCCAAAACTGGTCCTGATAAACCTCCTGCCCCATAAGATTCAAGTTGTGTAATTGGTGTCACAAGTCCGTCGCGGCTCACTGTTGTGTTGGTTGCAATCACTCCTGCGAGGCCAAGCTTTCGAATCAAGGCCGCCACTTCTATAACGGCACTGTCGTCTAAGTCAGGAGCAATCTTCACAAGAACTGGTTTTCCAAGTGCCTCCCGAGCAACTGCTACCAAAATTGGTTCCAGTTGATCAACATCTTGTAGTGAACGAAGCCCTGGCGTATTTGGCGATGAAACATTTACAGCAATGTAATCAGCAACCGGAGCTAGAGCCTTGGTGCTGTATTCGTAGTCAGAAACTGCATCAACTAGCTCAGTGATCTTGCTCTTTCCGATGTTCACACCAATGATTGGAAGCTTCGCCCCCGATGCACGAAGCTTGGCAATGCGCCTGGCGACTTGGTCAGCGCCATCGTTATTGAATCCCATTCGGTTTACTAGCGCTTGGTCCTTGACTAGTCGAAAAAGCCTTGGCTTGGGGTTACCTGATTGGGGGTGTCTGGTTAGAGTCCCAATTTCAACATGTGAAAAGCCCAGCTGTCCTAGTTCCTTGACGGCAATTGCGTTTTTATCAAATCCTGCGGCGATACCAAATGGACTTGAGAAATCAAGCCCAAATGCATGTGTTGATTTTTTCTTTACTCCGAGTTGCGACAATTTAGCTAGTCCGGTTAGGCCAAGGAGTTTGATGACGAACATTCCAAAGTAATGAGCTTGTTCAGGATCTAGTTTGGAGAAAACCAGGTTGAACAGGGCTTTGTATAGCACCTACTTAGATTACCTTCCCTCGGGATAGACCAAAGGGTCAACGCGATTCGCGCTGACCCTTTGGCAATAACTTGTTTTCTAGCTGCAACCAGAAGTTGATCCACAGCCTTCACACACGTGGCATGAGCCAGAAGGTCTCATCTTAATTCCACAGTTGAAGCAAAGTGGTGCATCTGATTCTTTACCCTGCAGTAGTTCGAACAACTCAGCAGAAGAATGAACTTCCTTCTTGGTTGTGATTTCTACCGACTGAGTGATAGAAACTACTGGCTCAGCCTCTACTGCTGGAGCTGCGCCGTAGCTGGAGTTTGCATCAAGTTCCGCTGTGCGCTCATCGGTCGAGAAAATACCAATAGCTGACCTGGTTTCGTATGGCAGGTAATCCAGCGCCAAGCGACGGAAGATGTAGTCCATCAGAGACTTAGCCATCCTGATGTCTTTGTCATCAGTTAGACCAGCTGGCTCGAAGCTCACGTTGGTGAACTTCTTCACGTAGCTCTCAAGGGGCACGCCATACTGCAAACCAATCGAAACGGCGATTGAGAATGCATCCATAACGCCGGCAAGAGTTGATCCTTGCTTACCAAGCTTTAGGAATACCTCCCCCAAACCACCGTCTGGGTAAGATCCTGCAGTTAGGTAACCCTCGGCGCCACCAACGGTGAAGCTGGTGGTTGATGATGGGCGTGACTTTGGAAGACGCTTGCGAACCGGGTGAGACATACCGGTAGCGACAGTTGCCTTGTCGGTCTTGGTCTCGGTCTTTGCCTTACCGTCGGAAAGTGGCTGACCTACCTTGCAGTTGTCACGGTAGATAGCTAGAGCTTTCAGTCCAAACTTCCAACCCTGGAAGTAGACCTCTGCAATTTCCTCAACGGTTGCAGTCTCAGGCATGTTTACTGTCTTTGAGATAGCTCCGGAAAGGAACGGCTGAACAGCTGCCATCATTCGAACGTGACCCATTGGCTCAATCGCACGAACACCGATAGCGGTATCGAAGATTGGGTAGTGCTCAACCTTGAGTCCTGGTGCGTCTACGACGTGACCGTTTTGTGCAATGTGATCAACAATTGCCTCGATGGTCTCCTGGGAGTATCCAAGACGGTGCAGTGCAAACGGAATTGTCTGGTTGACAATCTGCATCGATCCACCGGTTGATAGCTTCTTGTACTTAACCAAGGAGAAGTCAGGCTCGATACCGGTAGTGTCGCAGTCCATCATGAAACCAATGGTTCCGGTTGGGGCCAACAAAGAAGCCTGAGCATTTCTCCAGCCGTTTTGTGAACCAATCTTGGTGTTCAATGCCCACTGCTCAGTTGCTGCAGCGTGAACAGAGCGGTCGATTTCGCTAACTGAAGTAACTAGTGAGTTAGCAGCCTCGTGCTTTGCCATGATGCGGTCGTGACCAGCCTTGTTCTTGGCGTAGCCATCGTATGGACCAACAACTCCTGCAAGTTCAGCTGAGCGACGGTAAGAAGCTGCTGTCATCAAAGAGGTGATTGCTCCAGCAAGAGCAAAACCTTCCTTGCTGTCGTAAGGAACACCGATTGCCATCAATAGCGCACCTAGGTTCGCGTAACCGATACCTAGCTGGCGGTAAGCGCGGGTGGTCTCACCAATTGCCTCGGTTGGGAAATCAGCAAAGCTAATGGAAATATCCATTGCGGTGATGATTAGCTCGGAAGCCTTGGTAAAGGTAGCGGAGTCGAATGAACCGTCTGGGTTTAGGAACTTCAGTAGGTTCAAGCTAGCTAAGTTACAGCTTGAGTTGTCAAGGTGCATGTACTCAGAGCAAGGGTTTGACGCGGTAATGCGACCAGACTCTGGAGTGGTGTGCCAGTCGTTGATGATGTCGTCGTACTGGATACCAGGGTCCGCACATGCCCAAGCTGCCTTCGAGATCTTGTTGAAAAGCTCCCTGGCGTCAACTTCTTCGATAACCTCGCCGTTAGTTCTGGCGCGAAGCCCGAACTTGCCACCGCTTTCGACAGCATTCATAAACTCTGCGTTTACACGAACTGAGTTATTCGCGTTCTGGTACTGAACGGAGTTGATGTCGCGTCCGCCAAGTTCCATGTCGTAACCTGCGTCACGCAAGACGCGGATCTTTTCTTCTTCAAGTTCCTTGGTCTCAATGAACTCAACGATGTCCGGGTGATCAACATCCAAAACAACCATCTTCGCTGCACGACGAGTTGCACCACCAGACTTGATGGTTCCTGCAGAAGCATCAGCTCCACGCATAAAGGAAACTGGACCAGAAGCGGATCCACCGGAAGACTTTAGAAGTTCCTTCGATGAACGAATTCTGGAGAGGTTTAGTCCTGCGCCGGAACCGCCCTTGAAGATCATTCCCTCTTCGCGGTACCAGTTCAAGATTGACTCCATTGAGTCATCAACAGACAAAATGAAGCAAGCAGATACTTGCTGTGGGCTCTTGGTTCCGACGTTGAACCAAACCGGTGAGTTGAATGCAAACACCTGGTTCAAAAGCATGTAAGTCATCTCGTGCTCGAAGATAGTTGCATCTTCTTCGGTTGCGAAGTATCCATTGTCGCGACCAGCCTGAGTGTAGGTAAGAACAACGCGGTTGATCAGCTGACGCAGGCTGAATTCACGCTCTTCAGTTCCCATGGCTCCACGGAAGTATTTGGTTGTGACGATGGTGGAAGCATTCAAGCTCCAGAAATCTGGGAACTCAGCGCCACGCTGCTCGAAAATGGTCTCACCATTTTTCCAGTTGGTCTGTACAACATCTCGGAACTCCCAGTTGACCTGGTCGTATGGGTGCACGCCCTCTGTTGTGTAAATACGGTTAATGGTTAATCCCTTGCCGCTTACGGAGCCAGAGGTAGAGCTAAATGCGGTTGCGTCAGTCACGAGTGTTGCCTTTCCTAGTTTTGGATACTTATGGTTGTTGGTTTGCTACTTGGTTAGTTCTTTGTCTGAATCTGATACATCTGTGTTACTTGCTCGAAGGACATTAATTGCCGCTTCGAAGTCTTCTAGGCTTTCCCAACCCTGGTAAACGCTTGCGAATCTCATGAAAGCCACTTCATCAAGCAGTCTTAGAGGTTCCAAGATAGCCAGCCCGATCACGTGCGCTTCTACCTGAGCTGCACCTGTGGAACGAATGGTCTCTTCTACCTGCTGAGCCAAGATTGCTAGGTCAGCATCCGAAACCGGTCTGCCCTGGCAAGCCTTGCCAACGCCGCTCACGATCTTGTCCCTGCTAAATGGCTCAGTGACGCCGCTTCGCTTTAGGACGCTCAGTGAGGTGGTTTCAGAGGTGGTGAACTTCTTGCCACACTCTGGGCACTGGCGCCTACGGCGGATGCTGGTGCCGTCCTCGCTAGCCCTGGAATCTGTGACCCTAGAGTCGGTATTACGGCAAAAAGGACAGTTCATGAGCTGATGCCTTTCTGTCGTAAAAACCTTGATTTTTGTTGGATTTTCCCCGAATTTCCCAATAACCTTCCACTAGATGTGGAAAGTTTTCGCTCTTCCGTCCCTATATCTTGTGGTTTAAGGGGCATATTTGCAAATTTGTCCGATATTCGGCGTGTCGGAAATGATGCCCGGAAAATCAATGATTTCTGCGGTTTTTGAGCCTCAAAATCTCTACTACCCTGAAGAAGATGCTTGACCCCAAAATAAATCCAGACTCCAGCGAGGCCCTAAAGGCCGCGTTCAGGCGCCACGCCTCAGGAGTGGCTGTTATCACGACCAATGACCCGGCTGGGAACCCAGTGGGCTTTACTGCCACATCCATGACCTCTCTGGGTTCTAACCCGGCACTTGTGACCTTCAACATCTCTCAGGGATCGTCCTCCTGGCCTGCAATTTCAACCGCTAAACACGTAGCCCTACACATGCTCGGGGTAAATAATTTTGACCTCGCTAAAAAAATGGCTACCGACAACACAAAAAGATTTCTGGACTCAGACTGGCAAAGATCAGAGTTTGATTTACCCGTTTTTCAAAACGCAACTGCAGTGCTTTTCGGACGTGTCCGAGAATTTCACCTTGTAGAACAAAACGCGGTTTTCGTCATAGAAATACTTTCAGGAGTAACTGGCGAAAACGACAAAGCATTGCTTTATAACCAGCGTGCTTACTTCACTACTTCAGAGGAATCTCTCTGAACAAAACCCTGGGTTCCAAGTAACGCTTTGAGTTCACCCAGAAGATCATCCGTGATCTTCACCGTTGGTTGAAGCTTGAAGCTACGAGGATTGTTCTCATCAACGAAAGTTAGGTGAACCTCCTCTTTGCCTGGGTGTGCCTTTAGCGTTGAATCTAGATTTTCCAAAACGGATCTAGTTGCCTCTGACTCTTGAAGTTGTAAGCGAAGTGGCCCACTTGATACTCCTTGCGCCCCGATGGCAATTGGCTCGAGTGAAAATGCGGAAATGGCTATGCCATCATCTCGCATGTTGATGCGGCCCCTTATGACAACAACTTCGTCATTTATCAGCTGCTCTGAGTACTCTCGGTAGGTCTTACCCATAAACATGACATTGACTTCGCCCTCAAAATCTTCGATGGAGACATTGGCGTACGGGTTTCCAGACGAACGCGCGACGCGATGAGTCACGCTTGAAATCAAGCCGGCAATAGTTACTGTTTCGCCATCCTTAATTTCTTCACTCGTTAGTAGATCCCCAATAGTGAACTCGGCAAACTGTGCCAACTGACGCTCCCTGCCAGAAAGCGGGTGGTCAGACACGTAAAGACCCAGCATTTCTCGCTCGTGAGCGAGTTTTTCGGCCTTTTGCCATTCAGGCCTATCAGGAACCGTAACCGAGGAGCCAACACCCTCAAACAGATCACCAAAAAGGTCTACCTGGCCGGCCGACTCGTTGCGCTTGGTAACAGAAGAAGCATCCACTGCCTCTTCATATATTTCGAAAAGTGACCTTCTGGTGTGACCGAGAGAATCAAAAGCCCCTGCTTTGATAAGCGACTCAATAGTTCTCTTGGAGCAAACTTGCTGAGGAACGCGCGCCAGAAAGTCGCTAAAGGAAGCAAACGGTTTCTCGCTTCGAGCTTGAATAATCCCATCGACAACGTTATGTCCGACGTTTCGAATCGCACCCAAACCGAATCGGATGTTCTCACCAATTCCCGTGAAGGCTTCCACGGATTGATTGACATCGGGTGCAAGAACTTGAATATTCATTCGACGACACTCGTTTAGATAAATAGCGAGTTTATCTTTTGAATCCCCCACCGAAGTTAGCTGAGCGGCCATATACTCGGCTGGGAAGTTTGCCTTAAGATACGCAGTCCAGTAACTCAAGACACCGTAGCCGGCGCTATGAGCCTTGTTAAAGGCGTAATCGGCAAAAGGAAGTAGGGTCTTCCACAGTGTTTCGATTGCTGCTTCGGAATAACCCTGCGCAAGCATTCCAGAACTAAAGTCCTTATAGGAACGATCTAGTTCCTTCTTATCTTTTTTACCCATCGCGCGACGCAGTAGGTCAGCTTGAGCCAAACTAAAGCCCGCAACTTTTTGTGCTACCGCCATTACCTGCTCTTGATAAACAATCAAGCCATAGGTGGGATCAAGAATATCAGCTAGTGTTTCGGCAAGCTCGGGGTGAACCGGTTCTGATTTTTGAAGACCGTTTTTTCTAAGTGCGTAGTTGGTGTGGGACTTCTCACCCATGGGACCCGGTCGATACAAAGCAATGACAGCGGAGATGTGTTCAAACTCAGTGGGTTTTAGGGTGCGAAGAAGGGATCGAACCTGAGCTCCATCAAGCTGGAACACTCCAAGGGTTTCACCTCTGGAAAGTAAATCGTAGGTGTTTTTATCAGCGTTTAGGTCAAGCTCTTCCAGCACAACCGTCACACCACGATTGGTTTTGATGTTTACCAGAGCATCATCTAAAACGGTGAGGTTTCTAAGGCCCAAGAAGTCCATCTTTAGTAGTCCAAGTTTCTCGCAAGGTGGCTGATCAAATTGGGTAATCACCGCTCCGTCATCATCCCGGCGCATGATCGGGATTACATCAATTAGTGGCTCGGCGGACATGATCACACCAGCGGCATGAACACCAAACTGTCGTTTTAGGTTTTCTAGGCCTCTAGCAAGCTCGAATATCTTTGCTGAATCTGGATCTGACTCGAGGGCCTCTCTAAACTCTGCTGCCTCCTTGTATCTGGAAGTTTGCTCAGCTTGCTTGTCTTGAGGCTTGTCAACAAGCTCCCCCAAGGAAATGTCTCTTCCAAGCACCATGCCTGGCATGAGCTTGGTTAGCTTCTCCCCTGCGGCGTAGGGCATGCCAAGCACTCGAGCCGAGTCCTTGAGAGCCTGCTTAGCTTTGATGGTTCCAAAGGTAACAATCTGTGCGACACGATCCTCGCCGTACTTTTGACTGACATAACGAATAACTTCTCCCCTGCGGCGATCATCAAAATCCACATCAATATCTGGTGGCGAAACTCGATCGGGATTCAAGAACCGCTCGAAAATCAAACCATGGACAATCGGATCAAGCTCCGTAATGCCAAGAGCGTAGGCAACAATCGATCCGGCAGCGGAGCCTCGTCCAGGACCAACTCGAATGCCCTGAGCTCTGGCCCAGGCGATAAAGTCAGCTACCACCAAGAAATAGCCCGGGAATCCCATTTGGACGATGACGTTTACTTCGTAAGCAGCCTGGGTGGCTTGCAGCTCTGGCACGTTCTTGCCATAGCGAGTCTTCATTCCCCGATCTACTTCTTTCGCGAACCAGCTTTCCTCAGTTTCGCCCTCGGGAAGCGGGAACTTGGGCATGAGATCGCGCTTTTGGAACTCAACATTGCAGCGCTCTGCAATCAATAGAGTGTTATCGCAGGCATCCGGGTGATCTCTGAAGAGCTCCCTCATTCCCGCCGGTGATTTCAAGTAATACTCGGCGCCATCAAACTTGAAACGATTCGGGTCAAGCAAATTGGTCGAGGACTGAACACAAAGCAATGCTTCATGAGCCGTGGACTCTGCCGCGTGGGTGTAGTGCAGATCATTGGTGGCCACCAGAGGTAAGCCAAGGTCTTTAGCCAGCCTGAGCAAGTCGGCGGTGGCCCGCCTTTCAATGTCGATGCCGTGATCCATGATCTCGACGAAGTAGCTGTCCTTACCAAAGACATCTCTATAGAAGGCTGCTGCCTCGAGGGCTTTGTCATACTGGCCGAGTCGAATCAGGGTTTGTACCTCACCCGAGGCGCAACCGGTGGTGGCAATAATTCCCTTGGAGTACTCCTGCAGCAGCTCGCGGTCCATGCGGGGTTTGAAATAGAAACCATCCAGGTATGCCTTGGATGACATCTTGAAGAGGTTATACATTCCCTCAGTGGTTTCCGCCAGCATGGTCAAGTGCGTATAGGCACCGCCACCGGAAACGTCATCCTCGCCGCCAGTTCCCCATTTGACCCTGGTGCGATCAGTTCTGGATGTGCCGGGAGAAAGGTAAGCCTCGATGCCAATGATTGGCTTTATGCCATTGGCCTTAGCTGTTTGATAAAAGTCATAGGAACCAAAATTATTACCGTGATCGGTAATAGCAATTGCCGGCATGCCCATCTCGGCTGCGGCTTTGGTGAGGGGTCCGATACGTGCAGCACCATCGAGCATGGAATACTCGCTGTGCACATGAAGGTGCACAAAAGAATCCTTTGTCGACAACGAAACCCCGCCTAGGTGATTGAGTGAATGAAATTTAGCCTAAGGCTATTTATGACCTCAGACGTTCAAGGACCGCCGCCAAGTCAGCAGGATACTCAGAAACCAAACTAAGCTCTTCCCCCGTGATCGGATGAGTGAACCCTAATTCCTTAGCGTGCAGCCACTGTCTCGTGATGCCAAGACTCTTGGCCAACTTGGGGTCAGCGCCATACATGGTGTCTCCAAGAAGGGGGTGTTTGAAAGCCGAGAAGTGAACACGAATTTGATGGGTTCTACCAGTTTCCAAATTCACTTCACACAAAGTACTCGCCGGAAAAAGCTCAAGTGTTTTGTAGTGGGTAATTGAAGGCTTGCCGCCTTCAACAACTGCGAACTTGAACTCGGCTTTTGGGTGTCTGCCAATTGGGGCATCAAAGGTTCCCCCCGCTGGATCCGGGTGTCCTTGGATGATCGCGTGATATATCTTGTGAACTGCCCTGTCTCGAAAAGCCTGCTTTAGCCTCGAGTATGCAAGCTCTGATTTAGCAAGCATCATCAAGCCGCTAGTTCCAACATCAAGGCGTTGAACTATCCCCTGACGCTCCTGTGCTCCAGAGGTCGAAAGCTGTATACCCCTAGCAAGCAAAGCACCCGCAACTGTTGGTCCGTCGAAACCAACTGTGGGATGGGCTACCACCCCTGCGGGCTTATCAACAACCACAATGTCCTCATCTTGATAGATGACCAGTAACTCATCAACGGGGGTTTCGGTAACTCTAAGCGGCTCCGCTGCTGACGGTGGCTTCACAATTAGTACATCCCCCAGATTCACCCGGTCGGATTTTGACAGCGACTTGTTTGAAACCTGGGCATCGCCTCGCTCACAGACCTCGGCGGCGACTGATCTGGAAACCCCAAGCAGTCTTGCCAGAGCAGTATCAACTCTTTCCCCAGCAAGTGAGCTCTCTATTTCAAATCGAAGAGTCATTTGGTTCTAGGCTCGATGCCACCTAGGCTCTCGCCCCGCATCACCCTCAGGACGCTGAGAATTGCCATTGAAACTATAAAAGTGTCGGCCAAATTAAAAATTGGAAAATTGAAAGGAACTTGAATGAAATCAACAACGTGGCCATTTCCAAAACTAGGCTCGCGAATCAACCTGTCAATTAGGTTGCCAACTACCCCACCTAGAAACACACCAATCATTAACGACCAAGAAATGGACTGAAGTTTTCTGGAATACCAAATGGTTGCCAGCGCCGCAGCTGCAGAGATAACAGCCAGGATCCATGTGTACCCAAAACCTAAACCAAAGGCCGCAGAATCGTTATACAGAAGTCTCCAAGAAAGTAGATCTCCGAGAACTGGGTAACTGGTGCCAAGCTCCAAAGTTGCAATTGCTAGATTCTTGGTTAATTGATCAACCGTTATTGCGACTAGGGCAACAACCAAATACAGCCAACGACTTACCTTGGCTCTAGAGCTCATCAAGAGAACTAGATGCTAAGGCCAGGTGTATATCCTGGGGTTTGAGTGGGTGCCACTCCGGCTGCATCAAGGTCAAGTAATTGCGATTCGATGTAGTTTTTGAGCTTGCTGCGGTATTCGCGCTCAAAGCTCTTTAGCTCCTGGATACGGTGCTCAACAACTGCCTTCTCCTGCTCGAGCCTGTTTAGCTCGGAACGCTGCTGGGCTTCTGCCTCGCGAACGATTCTGGCTGCGGTTGCGTGACCTTCGGCGATTAGCTCATCGCGCTTGACCATACCCTCGCGAACGTGCTCATCGTGGAGCTTACGAGCAAGCTGCAACAGGTTGTTGGTGTTGGAGGAATCAAGTGTGGAAGGGTCAGAAACTGCCTCTGGGAACGGAGTAACTGCAACTGGAGCACTGACTGATGGAGCCGAGGCCAACTGTCCAGGCAAGTCTGCACCGCTTCTTTGAAGCTCGGCAATGCGCCCGTCGGCTGCTAGAAGTCTTCTGCGAAGATCTTCGTTCTCCTGGTGGACGCGCCTTAGCTCAACAACGATTTCGTCAAGAAAATCATCAACTTCATCCTGATCGTAGCCTTCACGGAACTTGGTTGGCTGGAATCTCTTATTGACAACATCTTCAGGTGTTAGGGGCATTGCGATATCCTCTTTCGATTGGCCTGTAGGCCGTAGCTCAAAAAGTCTAACGCAAGATGTGTCCTTGGGCTAGACGAGGCTTTCAACCAAATTTCGTAGCACAATAATGGCTAAAACCAGCAGGGTCCAAGCAAAGTCAAGCGAAATTGCCCCGAAACTAACTGGCTTTATGAACCTGCGCAGAAACCTTAGTGGCGGATCAGTGACCGTGAAAATAATCTCGGCAACGGGCAGTAGCAGACCCTTGGGCCTAAATCCTGGCCTGATGGAAATTAGAAGATCCATAATTAATCGACCAACTAGGGCGTAGAAATAAATCTCCAGAGCCCAGTAGGCAATCAGAGCAAGAGTGCTCATGTTTGGAAGTTAGGGACGAACTAGTAGCTCGTCCACCTCGTTCACTTGCTCTTCTTGCTCTTCCTGATTTACAGCCACATGAGTGGGCGTCAACAAGAAAACCTTGGAAGTAACTCGACGCATGTGTCCTTCGAGTCCTTCTTTCAGGCCCAGCATGAAATCAAGCATCCGGCGTGAATCAACTTCACTCATCTCACCCATGTTAACAATCACTGGGATGCCGATGCGGTAGTGGGCTGCCACCATAGGGGCCTCTTCGTAGGAACGAGGCTCGATGGTGAAAATCTCTGCAACGTCGCTCGAACCGCGACGTGATCTTTGAGGGATCAATCTAGCTGGACGCTGGGTGTTTGTCACCGGCTCCGCACGGGTAGGCAAATCATTGGACTCCTCGGCAAAACCAAGAAATTCCATGCTGCGCTTTAGTATTCCGGCCATTAGTTCCTCCTGTTATTGGTACACATCAAGAATATGCCCACTATGGCCGCTTGCCCGTTATTGCGGAGCCAATGCGCAAGTGTGTCGCGCCGTAGCCAATAGCCACCTCAAAGTCCGCGGACATGCCCATGGATAGCCCTTTGGCCTCTGGGGCCAGGCCCTGGAGCTTGGCAGAGAGCCCCGCCAGACGGTCGAACTCAACCGCTGGGTCCTTATCCAAGCCACCCACGCCCATGAGACCTTCGAGGCGAAGACCTTGAGAATCTAACACCTTGGTTGCGAAGGCGTCCAGATCGTTGACCCTAACTCCTCCCCTAGCTGTGTCCTCAGTTAAATTCACTTGAATGAAAACGCCCAGGGGCTTGGCTCTATCGATCGTTCGCTTCTGAAGCTCAACCAGCAGCGACTCTCTATCCAACGAGTGAATAAAATCGGCATATTCCAGAACTGACCTAACCTTGTTGGTCTGTAACTGTCCAACAAAGTGCCAGCGCATGTCCTCGCCAGATGAGGCCATCACCTCTTTGGCTTTTGGCGCGGCTTCCTGATCTCGGTTTTCGCCGAAGTCCCTGGCGCCAAGAGAAATGAGATCAAATACTAGCTGCGCTGGGTGATTCTTGGTGACCACAACCAAAGTGATACCTGCTGCACTCTTTCCACATGCTGTAGCAGAGGAAGCAACTCGTTCAACTATTTGGTTATATCGTTGAGCTAGTTCGCTCACTTACCCTCTTAGAAATTCTGGAATATCTAGGTCGTCCCCGAAAGTTCCATCTGCTGTCTGCGGTCTGCGAGGAAGCTCTGGTGACTCATCAATCTCGATCTGATCAACAGGCTCAAACTCTGAAGAAAAAGAAGGAGCAGGGGTTGGCTCAGGTTCCACAATATCAAAAAACGAGGTCGATTGTGCTGATACCTGCTCCGCAACCGCAGGCGCAGCAATGACAGCTGGTGCCGCTTCAGCAACTTCGGCAAAAACCGTTCTCGGAATTTTTCTTGGCTTAGGAGCTCCGCCATCAAATCCAGCTGCGATAACTGTGATGCGAACTTCGTCTCCAAGTGTGTCATCGATAGTTGTTCCATAGATGATGTTGGCCTCTGGTGATACTGCCTCTTGAACCAATCTGGCGGCTTCATCAATTTCGTGAAGTCCAAGATCAGATGCTCCCTGAACAAGAAGAAGCACTCCATGAGCCCCGTCGATGCTTGATTCGAGAAGCGGTGAAGAAACCGCCATCTCTGCAGCGCGTACGGCACGATCTTCACCTTTAGCAGTTCCAATTCCCATGAGAGCAGAACCGGCACCTTGCATCACTGACTTGACGTCGGCGAAGTCCAGGTTTATTAGGCCAGGTGTGGTGATCAGGTCGGTGATACCTTGAACACCGGCACGAAGCACATCGTCTGCCGTATTAAAAGCCTCGACAACCGAAACGGTCTTGTTGGCAATCTCTAGAAGTCTCTGGTTTGGAACAACAATCAAGGTGTCGACCTCAGCACGGATTGCCTCGATACCAACCTCAGCTTGCTGCATACGACGCTTTCCTTCAAAACCAAATGGCTTGGTGACAACACCAACGGTCAGGGCACCAACTCTTTTAGCGACCCGGGCAACTATCGGTGCAGCACCGGTTCCGGTGCCACCGCCTTCACCTGCGGTGACGAAAACCATGTCAGCGCCTCGCAACGCGGCTTCAATCTCATCCTCGTGATCTTCTGCCGCCCGTTTGCCAACCTCTGGGTCAGCTCCGGCTCCGAGTCCTCTAGTTAGTTCGCGACCGATGTCTAACTTCACGTGAGCTTCGCTCATCAAAAGGGCTTGTGCGTCGGTGTTAATCGCAACGAACTCAACCCCACGAAGGCCTGACTCGATCATGCGGTTGAGTGCGTTAACGCCTCCACCACCGACTCCAACAACCTTGATGACGGCCAGATAGTTCTGGTTCAAGCCCATGATGCTCCTTCAAATCCATAGTTTCGCGAGGTAAAAAACAGAACAGCCCAAACCCTCAAGTTCCCGTATAGGGTTAAACTGCGACTGCTTTTATACACCGCGCCAAAAAAATAGGCCCACAGGGCCCTGAATTGCGGTAAGTCAAGGGGCGTGTCTAAAAGTTGTCAAACCGCACCACAGGAGCGTTTGGTGAGGAAACATCGAATGTCACACCAGTGGCCCCCTGGTTGTTTGCGATGAGCGCCTGCAAAACTCTTGATTTCAAAACGGCATTCGAACTATCTCCCCAACTGATTCGTTGCCCGAGGCTTCCGCGCAAGGTCATCTGAACGTCATCTTTTGTGTTGGCTTGAATAATCTCAACCTCAGCTAATAGTTCGACGGGTAAAGCTAGTAAGACATCAACCGAATCCCTGAACCGCTGAGAACTAGTGGGTGGCTCGGTAATCACAATTTGAGGAAGCAAGTCAGTTGGCTCCGCCAGGGCAATGCGAACCCCTGCCGGATCGTGCAACCACAAAGCACCTTCAAATTCAACAATGCAAAGAGCTTGCCGCTCTGAAACTTTGATCTGAAGTTCGTTTGGAGGAACAGCGGTAGCGGTAAAACTCTCGATCAGACTAAATCCAGCCAAAGACTGTGCTATTTCGTCTTGATTTAGCAACGGAAGCGGAGTTCCGATTTGGCTACTTAATGCCTTCGAAATTTCATCGGGGCTAAGCCGCTGAGTCCCAACCACTGTGACTTGCTGGATAGCAAGAAGCGGTGAAAAGGTTGCAACCGCGGTAAGGATTCCAAGAATTAAGATTGACCCAACGCTCAAAGACACCGCGATGCGTCTGACTCTACGAGCCGACATCACCCTAGAAATCATTAAGCTCTCAAGATCACGCGATAACACTCTGCGAGGGGCCCTTGCAAGGGTAGGGCCAAGTTTGGATGCTTTTGCGGGGTTCTTTCTCTTTTGGTTGGGGCGTTCCATGGCTCTGGCTAGCCCTCTAGAGCTTCAAGGATTTCAGGAACCATTTTGTAAACATCGCCGCAACCCATCGTCACGATGAAATCTCCCGTTCCTGCCAGGCTCGCGGCTACCGTAGAAGCGTCTGACCAGTTCTTGACGTAATGAATCTTGTCCTTGTTTGACGAGGCGTTCAAGATTAGTTCACCGGTGACTCCCGGTTCTGGATCTTCGCGGGCTGCGTAGATGTCCAAAAGCACGACTTCATCGCTTCCTTCCAACGCGTCTGCAAACTCCTTCGCAAACAATCTGGTTCTGGAGTAAAGGTGCGGCTGAAACACAGTTATAATCTTTCCTTCACCAACTACCGCCCTAGCTCCATTAAGTGCAGCTGCCACCTCAGTCGGATGATGCGCAAAATCGTCGTAAACCTTTACTCCACGCCTGTCTCCGTGGAGTTCGAAGCGCCGCTCGGTTCCACCAAACTTTTCAACTTCCCTAATTGATTGCTCGAAGTCAAAACCTAATCCAATCAAAGTGGCAACCGCACCGGCCGCGTTGATTGCGTTGTGCCTACCGGCAATTTTGAGAGTCGCTGACAGCTTTTGTTGTTTGTAGCCAAGGCTAAAACTTACCCGAGACTTCTCGGCGATGTCGCTTACTCTTACATCAGCCGACTCACCTTCACCGAAGCTGAGTATGTGCTTGCTGATGAGTTTGGTAACAGCTTTTGCACCCTCATCATCGGAGTTGATAACAACCAATTCTTTTGCCTTGTTAGCAAAATCAGCAAACACCTGATGAAAGGCCTCGATGCTGCCGTAGTGATCCAGGTGGTCTGGATCAACATTGGTGATTAGTGCAACGGATGTGTCGTAGTGAAGAAATGAACCATCCGATTCGTCTGCCTCGATTACAAACAGCTCACCATCGCCGTTTTGAGAGCTAGCACCCAGCGAGCTAATTACTCCCCCGTTGACAAAGCTTGGATCCTGCTTGAGACCAAGCAACGCTGTGATTATCATCCCAGTCGAGGTGGTCTTCCCGTGTGCCCCAGCCACAGATACCAGTCGTTTCTTTGAAGCCAAATGGGCCAAGGCCTGCGAACGATGAATAACCGGTAGGTTACGTTTCTTGGCAAGTAAATATTCTGGATTAGTAGGCCATAGGGCACTCGTGACGACGACAGTGTTGGCTTCGCCTAAATTCGCTTCATCGTGACCGATTGCAATCTTGGCGCCAAGAGCTTCTAGCGCAACAATGTTAGGACTAGTTCTAACGTCACTACCCGTGACCTTGTGACCCATACCAATAAGGATTCGGGCTATTCCACTCATGCCCGAGCCGCCAATACCAATGAAATGAACATGTCCAAGATCGGTTGGGACGGGTACTGAAAAATCAGGTTTTATCATCGTCTTGACACTACCTCTTCAATCAAGGCGATGAATCGCTCAGTGCCATCTAGCACACCAGCCTGCTTGGCCGCTTCTGACATTTGCGCTAACCGTTTGGAGTCCGAGATAACCGGAATCAAAGAAGAGCGCACATACTGTTCATCAAATTCCCGGTCCGTAGCGGTGATCGCACCACCTGCCGCCAACACATCCTGCAAGTTAAAGCTCTGCTCACCGTTTCCAACAGCGTAGGGAATGTAGAGCGCGGGTAAGCCGACCGCGCAAAACTCTGACACGGTCGCTGCACCAGCGCGCGAAACCGCAAAATCGCTAGCTGCAATAGCCAGCTCCATTCGGTCAACGTACCGAACTCTTCTGTATTCAGGTTCTGATACCTCAGCAAGATCACTGGAGCCGCCAATTATGTGAAGCACTTGAATACCCGCGGCAGACATTAGAGCTCTTGATCGGTCAATGGTTTCGTTAATGCTTCTAGCGCCCAGCGAGCCCCCGGTAACTAGCAAGGTAGTGGTATCGGGTTTTAGCCCAAAAAACTTTCTTGCCGAAGCGACATCCTTGTTTGTCGCCAATGCCGTTATTGCAGGGCGAATCGGCATTCCAACAAATTCAGAATTGCTCAGCTGGGCAGACCTAAAAGCTTTACCCGCAGCGGCTGCGAACCGATTACCGAAACGATTAGCAAACCCAGGAAGAGCATTTCCTTCATGGATAATTAGTGGAATTTTAAGTTGCTTGGCCGCTAGGTAAGCCGGGGCACTGACGTAACCGCCAAAGCCAACAACGGCGTTGATCTGATGCTGCCTAAGATATTTCCGCACCGTGGCCACGGATCGTAGAAAGCGAAAAGGGAATGCAATTGCATAAAAGCTGATCTTCCTTGGAAAAGGTAGCTTGTCAACTAGTAGCAGCGGAAACCCTGCCTCAGGAACTAACCTCGACTCAAGCCCGGCGCTGGTTCCAAGAACAAAAACCTGGTTCATGGAGTCCTTAGCCACCAAGGCAGTCGCCACGGTAAGCAATGGATTAACGTGCCCTGCCGTACCTCCACCGGTCAAAAGAAAATTTGTCATCTTCTTATAGGCCTTCTGCCGTTTCGGTGATTATCTTTTTCAACTGCGAGTACCAAACCGATGGCACCAAGAGTCGCAATCAAAGACGATCCACCCGCCGAAATAAGCGGCAACGGAACTCCTAAAACAGGAAGAACACCAAGAACAACCGCGATGTTAACCGCCGCTTGAGAAACGATCCAAACGATAACCCCAACAATTAGCACCCGGCCAAAAGTAGACTCTGATCGATTCATAATGCCAATCAGCGAGGAAATTAGAAGAGCAAACATTCCAATAACAACCAGTGCTCCGATAAAACCTAGCTCTTCGCCAATTACCGCAAAGATGAAGTCGTTTTCAACTTCAGGAATCCAAGACCATTTCATCTTGGAATTACCCAAGCCAACCCCAAAAACCCCACCGGCAGCTAGGGCCCAAGTCCCGTGCTCGTACTGCCAGTTAAAAGCTTCCGAGGAAGCAGAACCTGGATTTAGCCAAGCTGTGATTCTAGCCATACGAGATGCGCTCGACACCGCGGCTAGTACTCCCACAGCCGCTACTGCGATAAAAATCTGAGACAGTGGCCTAAGCGGAGCACCAATAATGGCTAGGGTTACAAACACGATCAGGGCAATAATGATTGCAGTTCCAAGGTCTCTACCTAGCATCACAAGACCCAAAGCCGCAGCTCCAACAATCAATACCGGCACAAGCACTCGTCTTGAATTATCAAGTTCATGCTCTCTATTGCTAACAAACCACGCGATATACATGATCAGCGCAACCTTCAAAAACTCTGCCGGTTGAAGAGTAAACCCCGCGATAGAAATCCAGTTCGTGTTTCCGTTAACTGTGATGCCAATAAATGGAACCGAAAGCTGTAGGGCGAAACCAAAAATCACAGCAGCTTTGACGAGATTCTGGATTATCTTGAGCTTCAGACTCGAAATAAAAAGCATTACACCAAGTCCCACTACTGCGTAAAGGGACTGCCTAGAAAAAACGTAAAAAGCATCTCGGTTGGCTACTAGCGAATCAATCGAGGATGAAGATAGAACCATAACCAGACCAAAGACAACCAAAAATCCGGTAAGTCCTGCTAACCGGTAGAAGTAGATCGACTCGGCCTGGAAATTATCTTTTAGCCATTCGCCTATCTTTCGGCGTCTTTCACCTTTGGGTCTTGAAGCCTTGCTTGTGTTTCTAGCAACTGTCTTAGTTTTGCTTTTGGTAACTGCGTTAGCCACTTCGACCACCAACCACTCTAGAAACTGCCTCAGCGAATCTCGTGCCTCTGTCCTGGTAACTTGCGAACTGGTCCATAGAAGCAGCCGCGGGTGCTAGCAATACAACGTCACCGGACTGAGCCGATTGCGCGGCAAGCTCGACCGCCCGACCCATGACGTCATCGCCTTCTGGGACTTCAAATACCCTTACTTCTGGCGCCAAAGCCTGGAAGCTTTCCAGTATCTGGTTGCGCTTAATCCCTATTACAACTGCAGCCCGTAACCGCTTAGCAAATTTTGCCACTAGTTCTGATATGTCGACTCCCTTGAGTTGACCGCCAAGAATCCAAACCACGCTCTCAAATGACGAAAGCGAAGCTGATGCAGCATGTGCATTTGTTGCTTTCGAGTCATTGATGTAGCGAACACCTGCATGCTCCAGCACCAACTCGATCCGATGGGACGAAACACGAAAATTTCTAAGGGCTTCACGGCACGCAGCTGGCGGAACACCAAAAGATCTCGCCAGTGCCGTCGCTGCCGCAATGTTGCTAAGTAGATGCGGCGTCAATACCCCAAGCCCATGAAAATCTTCAAAGCTCGCTATTTCTAGCGCGCTATCAGCTCTCTGATCCAGAAAAGCACGGTCAACCAAGAATTCGTCCACGTAGCCAACGTTGCTTGGTTTTGGTGTTCCAAGTCCAAAACCGATCGCTCTGGCGCCCTCACTGACTGTCGCGGCTTGCACCATTTGCTCGGTTGCCTGATCTTCAAGGTTATAAATGCAAGCAACCTTAGTTCCCTCATAAATACGCTCTTTGCTGAGGCGATAAGCCTCGAAGCTGCCATGCCAATCCAAGTGATCCTCGGCAATGTTTAGGCAAGCCGCGCTATAGGGTTCGATGTAGTTCAGGTAGTGCAGCTGGAAAGAAGACATTTCGACAACCAAAACCTCAAACTCTGCAGGGTCTCTAATGCAGTCAAGAATTGGTTTGCCAATGTTGCCGCAGGCTACAGCTTTCACGCCAGCAGCTAACAGCATTGCTTCAGTCATTTCCACCACGGTGGTTTTACCATTGGTTCCGGTCACGCAAATCCACTCTTGCTTGCTACCAAAGCGGTCTCGAAGCCGCCAAGCCAAATCGACGTCACCCCAAACGGGAATATTCCTTGCGAATGCAGATGAAACAAGACTGTTAGTAGGCGCAACTCCCGGTGAGACAACAATTAGATCAGGTGCAAAATCATCAAGTGCCCTTTGCTGCTCGGCCACAGTACCAATCACGTGGTTGATTCCTAAGACATCAACGATGTCCAAAATTTCTGCGGAACAAGATTCCGCAACGACTAGTAATCTGGCGCCGAGTTCATTAAGCGTGTCCGCTACCGAAAACCCCGTCTTGGCAAGGCCGACAACTGCGACTGAAGTTTTAGACCAATCGGAGTGCCAGCTGGAAAGATGCCCCAGTGAGTCCGCTCTGTTAGCCATAGATCCACTCGAGGTAGAAAACTCCGATACCGGTTAGAACAGAAAGGCCGGCGATAATCCAGAACCTTACAACTACGGTTATTTCTGCCCACCCTTTGAGTTCAAAATGATGATGTAACGGACTCATTAAAAAGATACGTTTACCTTTGGTGATTTTGAAGTAAGCCCTTTGCAAAATAACCGATCCGGTAACAATAACAAACAAACCACCGATCAGTACTAGCAGTAATTCAGTTCTAGAAAGAATTGCAAGTGCGGCGAGTGCTCCGCCGAGGCTCATTGAGCCAGTGTCTCCCATGATGATCTGAGCTGGGGTGGTGTTCCACCATAAGAAACCAATACCAGCTCCAGCTATTGCTGCGGCAATAACTGCAAGATCAAGCGGGTCTCTAACTTCATAACAAGACGCAATGTTCTCAATAACCCGCCCACAAGACTGGTTGAACTGCCAGAAACCGATAACTGCATATGCACCGATTGCCATAATGCTTGCCCCAATGGCAAGCCCATCTAGACCATCGGCGATGTTCACTCCATTTGAAGTTGCTGAAATAAGTAAGAAAACCCAGAGCACCACCAAGATTGAGCCCACTATTGTGCCGAACATCATCAAATCAAAACCGGAATCTCTAATCGCTGAGATTTGGGTTGATGCTGGGGTTATTCCTTCCTCGTTGGGGCTCCCGAAAGCAAAATACGCAAAGATTAAGGCGACTAGCGCCTGGCCGAAAATCTTGGCCCAACCCCCCAGACCCAGTGAGCGCTGCTTGTGAGTTTTTATGAAATCGTCAATGAATCCAACAATGCCAAGGCCAACCATGACAAGGATCACCAAAAGCGCTGAAACTGAAGGCGTCTCCCCATTTATAAACTTTCCGAAGAAATAACCAATTAGTGAGGCAAGGATGATCACTATCCCACCCATGGTCGGGGTTCCTCGCTTGGTGTGATGGCTCTTGGGCCCATCGTCTCGGATGAACTGACCCCAATTCCATTTACGGAATAGCCAGATAAAAGCAGGTGTCAAAAACAAAGTGAAGGCCATCGAAACGGCCCCTGCGGTCAGTAGCGCTCTCACTCAGCTGCCTCCATTAATCTGTCGCCCAAAAACCTCAAGTTCGCTGACTTGGAGGATTTAACCAAGACAGTGTCGCCTTGAGAGAGTATCCCACGCAGGTACTCCAAAGCCTCGTCAATTGTGCTGAAAAACTGGGATTCTCCGTCCCAAGACCCCTCTTGACTAGCCGCCATGTGGATCAGCTTCGCCTCATCGCCCACCACCACGAGCTGACTAATATTTAGTCGAACAACGAGTCGGCCTATCGCATCATGCTCCGACACAGAGAGTTCACCAAGCTCTGCCATGTGACCCAAAACAGCGACGGTTCTTGATCCGAGTCGACCAAGTTGAGCTAGCGTCTGTAACGCAGCTTTCATCGAGTCCGGGCTCGCGTTATAGGCATCATTAATGATTGTTACGTCATCAGAGCGCACAACTCTTTGCATTCTCCAGCGCTCAGCCAATTCCATTGATTCCAGGCCATCAAGAATCTGCTTCTTGCTCGCTCCAAGAATCTCTGAAACGGCGGCGGCGGCCAGGGCGTTCATTACATGAAAGTCGCCAATAATTTGAAGCTTGATGGTCTCTTTGTTGCCGTCGGGCCAACACATTGTGAAACTCGTCCCCCGCTCGGTGAGGTTAATATCCTCTGCTCGATAGTTAGCTTCATCGCCCGTTCCAAACCAAACAACAGGTGCTTTTGAAATCTCTTCCATCTTGCGAACCATAGAATCATCGCAGTTTAGAACAAGCTTCCCTGATGGCTGCATGGCCCCTGCCAGCTCGCCTTTTATGGCCGCGGTTTTTTCAATTCCGCCAAATTCACCAACGTGAGCTAATCCAACTTTGAGAATTACGCCAACGTCTGGCTTGGCGATTCTAGCTAGATAATCAATGCTTCCTAAGCCTTTGGCACCCATCTCTACAATCAAAAACTTAGTTTGAGCGTCCGCCCTAAGAATTGAAATCGGTGCTCCGACGTGGTTGTTAAACGACTCGATAGGAGCGATGGTTGGACCTAATTTGCTCAGAATTTCTCGAAGCATGTTCTTGGTCGTTGTCTTTCCATTGGAGCCAGTTATTCCCACGACTTGAATCTTGCCGCGTGATCTCAACTCAGAAACCAACCAAGCTGCCAGTGCACCAAGCGCCTTTACGCTGTCTTTCACAACAATCTGATTTATCTGGTCAGGCAACTGCCTCTCCACAACCGCTGCGATGGCACCATTTTCTATTGCATCAGCAACAAAGTCATGGCCATCAGCTGTGTCACCAGGCTTAGCAAAAAACAGGCTTCCGGAACTTATCAATCTGGAGTCAGTTTCCACGGTTGATGCAACAGATGCTTCGCCGTCGCCTATCAATCTGCCTTCAATTACCGAGGCTAATTCGTGGAGCTTAATTTCAATCATCGGTACCTACCAGTTGCTCGGTATTTCGGGAGACACGGTTGTGGAAGGTGGCACTCGATTTGAAAGCAAAATCTGCGACAGAATCTGCTGGTAACCAACAGCTGCTGCCATGGAATTTGTGTAAACAGCCCTTGGTTTGTAGACGATCACACCCATGGCGTACTGCGGGTCTTCAACCGGAGCCATTCCAAAAAACGAGGTAGCAAAATAGTCACCATAGCCAGCGCCTTCAGGGATCTCCGCGGTGCCAGTCTTGCCAGCAGATCGATACCCAGGCACTGATGTCACCCTGCCGATTGCACCGTCTTCTACAACCTTCTCAAGCATCAAAACAACATCTTGAGCAGTTTGGGCAGACACCACCTGGGTAGCGGTGGATTTAGGTATCGAAGTCAACTCACCGTTTTCGTCCTGGCAGCCTGCAACAAGGATCGGATTCAATCTGACACCGCCGTTAGCAAGTGCCTGGTACGCGGAAGTCATCTGAACTGGTGACACCGAAAGGCCCTGACCAAAAGTTGTGGTGAAGTTAGTTACACCGTCCCAATCTTGATAGTCATTTAGCACTCCACTAGTTTCACCCTCAAACCCCACCTCGGTAGGTTTACCAAAACCAAATCGCAACATGTATTCGTGCCTGCTACTTGCAGGGACATCGCGCGCAATCATGATTGTTCCGACATTTGATGAATATCGAAGCACCCCGGCCAGAGTCAAGTTCAAAGTCTCGTGTGAAAAGCTGTCGCTAATTATTCTGTCGAAGACGGCGATGGAGTCTGGAGCGCTTACCTGGGTTCCCGTGTTTGCAAATCCAAGGTCAATTGCAGTTGCGGCAGTGAGGGACTTCATCGTCGAACCAGGCTCATAGGCGAACTGAAAAACCCTTGCGCCACGCTCTTGCGGCGGAGACTTTCCTGGATCGTTTGGATCAACACTCGGCGCTTCTGCTGCCAGGACGATTCTTCCCGTCTTGACCTCTATTACAACAGCTGCGGCCCAGTCAGCTTCTAGGCGCTCAACTTCACCGGCAAGAATCTGTTGGGCTTGATACTGCAGCCCTGTGTCAATTGTCAAGACAAGATCTCTTCCAGGTATTACCTCCTGGGTTACCACCGCACTCGCGGGAATCCGGATACCGTCGACGCCGGTTTCAAAACTTTCTTGACCGTCCGTGCCGGCTAGGCAGGCATTGAACTGCCGCTCTAGCCCCGCTAGTGCTTTGCCGTCGGTATCAACAAAGCCAAGTAAGTTTCCAGCGACTGCTCCGTTTGGGTAGAGACGGTTTTGGTAAGCGTCTGAGAAGAGCCAGGGAACGCCAAGCTCAACTATCTTGCGATGGGTCTCGGCATCCACGCGCTTTTTCAAATTCACATAGTTCGAAGTTCCAGATAGTTTTGGAAGCAAAATGGCAATATCTTCTTGCAGAATGCTTGCCAGATCGGCGGCCACAGCCTCGACGCTTACAACTTGTGGAACGCCATCAATTACTCGCTCAACCGGCCCAACCATCGAAGGGGCGGCATTAATGTCATAGCGATACACGGTTGTTGCCAGCACAGTTCCGTTGGCATCGATGATGTCTCCCCTAACTGCAGGGATTGTTCTAGTTACGGCGCGGTTTTCGTAGGAGTACTCACTGATGGCCTCTGCGCGGACAATTTGAAAATCAATTAGTCGAATAGCAAAAACAACAACAAGAATTGTTGAGACTGTAAGAAACAGTCTCATTCTTCGTGTGATGCTGGTTTGCCCCGCTCGATTCATTAGTGGAGAAACCTTTCAAAACTTATCTTGTTGGTGAAGCTGGTATCAGACTGATTGACACAACTGGCTCCACCGGAATTGCAACTGGTTCTGCAGTGCTAGCCGGGACGGTCAGTTGGTTCATTTGAGTTGACTCAATAATCATTGCCGAGTTAGCCACTAAATTCGTGGATTGAGCACTCGCGATTGGTGCTGGCAGTGGCTGCCCCAAGATAGCTTGGTCGGCCAAACGAAGAAAAACTGGGTTGGTGTTAGGAACCATACCAAGACGGCTAGCTGTGTTTAATAGGTTCTGGTTTGAAGCTAGTGAGGAAACTTCTTCGGAAAGAATTTGAGAGGTGGTGTCTAGCTCGCGCTTTTCTCTCTTTAGATCGGCTAGCTCATACACTGACTGCGAAGTGAGGATGGTTAGTAGCAGGTGGAGTATCGAAACAGCGACGAAACCAGTCACCAGGATCATGACAACGGGTGCACTGACGCGAGATCTTCTTAGAGTGTTCATGCTACTTTCCTGATTTTTTCGGCTACCCGCAAACGCACCGAAGCTGAGCGTGGGTTTGCGGCTATTTCTTGGAGGGTGGCCTGTTCGGCACCCTTGATAACTAATTTCAAAACTGGAGCGTGCTCAGGTAGCTCGAAAGGCAGGTCAACCGGAGCCGAAGAGGTGGCTGCGCGAGCAATGGCCTGCTTCACTATGCGATCTTCAAGCGAGTGATAAGCCAGAACCAGCAATCTGCCGCCTATTTGAAGCGAGTTGATGGCTGCAGGAATCGCGCTTTCCAGAATCTCCAACTCTTGATTTACAGCAATTCGAAGCGCTTGGAAGATTCGCTTGGCGGGGTGGCCAGATGACTTACCCGGGATAAAGGGAACAACGTCACTGACGATGGCAGCCAGCTGCTTGCTGGCAACAATCGAGGTCTTTTGCCTGGTGAGAACAATCTGCGCTGCAATCTTCTTGGCAAAACGCTCTTCACCGTACTCTTTGAAAATTCGGGCCAGCTCTTGTTCGCTAGCTGTCGCAATCAGCTCACCCGCTGTTTGGCCAGAAGACGAATCCATCCTCATATCAAGTGGTGCATCAAAACTGTAAGCAAAGCCGCGATCTGGGCTATCAATTTGCATGGAGCTCACCCCGAGATCCATAAGGATTGCTGAAGCTTCAGAAAATCCATACTCAGCCAGTGCTTGCGGGATTTGTTCGTAGGTTCCATGGAAATACTTCACGCGTGATCCAAATACCTCAAGACGCTTTTGGGCAAGATCTAGCGCCACAAGGTCACGGTCGATGCCAATCACGGTGAGCTTTTCGAACATATTCAAAAAAGCCTCAGAGTGTCCTCCGAGGCCAAGAGTGCAATCAACTAAAACTGCAGAATCACTAGCGAGCGCAGGCGCTAGTAGTTCCAAGGTGCGAGCGAGCATCACTGGCTCGTGAAGTGATTCGAGATTCTTTTGTGTCATGAGGTGATAGGCCCCTTAGCCGCCTGATTGGTTTTGATATCGGGGAAGAAAATCAAACCCAAATCAGGCAGTCAAGGTCAAAACAGGCCTGGAATCACCTCCTCGGAGATTTCCGAGAAGTCATTTTCTTTATTGGCTAGATAATCAGCCCAGGCGGTAGCGTCCCAGATCTCTGCACGAGAGCCAACACCGATTACCACTAGTTCTTTACCAAGAGCCGCATAAGTGCGAAGTGCTGGCGGGATGGTCACTCTTCCCTGCTTGTCTGGGATCTCATCGGATGCGCCGGAAAGGAAGATTCTTAGGTAGTCGCGAGCTTGCTTGCTTGTGATCGGCGCTTGGCGAATGGTTTCGTTGATCGCCTCAAATTCTTTTGAGGAGAAAACATACAGACAGCGGTCCTGGCCACGAGTTAGTACCAACCCAGAAGATAAGTCTTCGCGGAACTTGGCGGGAAGAATGACCCGGCCCTTCTCATCCAGCTTGGGGGCGTGAGTGCCTAAAAGCATCGAGCTCCCCTTCCCCTGAAATAAGCCGCTTTTGCGATTTCCTCCACTCTACACCACTTTGACCCACTTTGTGGTAAAAAATGGGAAAAAAGTCCATTTTGGGCGTGTTTGACCTTAAATGCAAAAAGACCCTCAAAATGAGGGCCAAATCGGGCTTTTTACTGGGGTTTAATCCCCTTGCCTCTTATCCCAGCGATCTTCGAAGAAGTTACGACCTGGCTTTGGGGAGTTAGGTGTGGACGAGCCAAAACCGGCACTCATGTTCGGAAGCTGGATGTTTGAGGTTGCAACGACCAAGCCGGCAAGCATGATTAGGAATCCGGCCACGCCAATTAGTGAGAACTGAATCAGAACCCCGGTTAGGAGCACCCCAAGACCAATAACAGCCACCAGGGCCCCGGCGATTAGCTTGGCTCCAGGGTTCCCAACCCGCTTGGCCTTGGCGGCAATGCCCTTGTCGCTATCCATTAGGCCGCGCTCTAGTTCATCTAGTAGCTGCTGTTCGCGCTCTGACAAGCCCATAAGGAACTCCCAATCCGATAGCTCTTGAGCAAAGTCTAACGCAAGCAAGCTAGTTAGGCTATTGATGTGAATGAATCCGAAAGCCTACTCAAACTAGTTCAGGAGCACCTGGACGAGTTTTGTGCCAGTCAGCTTCGAGATTTTGTGGCCATCTCCGAGGACCTGACCCCCCTTGTTGCCTATGCCCAATCCCTATTACAAGGCGGCAAGCGTTTTCGGGCCCTTTTTTGCTACTGGTCTTGGGTTGGTCACTTAGGAACCGCACCCATCCAATCAAGTGACCAGCGGGCTAGATCAGCCGAGGCCATCGTCGGAATTGCGGCCTCGCTCGAGATGTTTCAGGGAGCAGCACTAGTTCACGATGACTTACTTGACCAGTCCGATTTGCGCAGAGGGCAACCCGCGGTTCACAAAAAATTCGAAACGCTTCACAAAAACTCACAGTGGGCAGGCTCCCCCGAAAGATTTGGTGTTGCTGGCTCAGTTTTGGTGGGTGACCTGATGCTTGGTTGGAGCAGCGAAATTTTTGGTAGCGCCCTACTGAATGCTCCAACTAACGAGGTATCTGCAGCTTGCCGAGATGAGTTCAGCCGAATGCGAGTTGAGGTCATGGCGGGTCAATACCTCGACGTCGTGGAAGAAAACGCTGCCATCACGAGGCCCGTTGAAGACGCTGTTGGCAGAGCCAATAACGTGATTTTGTATAAGAGCGCCAAGTACTCCATAGAAGCTCCACTTCTTATTGGCGCTGCCTTTGCAGGTGCCACGCCTGATCAGCTAAGACAACTCTCTGGGTTTGGTGTTCCACTTGGCATGGCTTTCCAGCTGCGCGACGATGTGCTTGGGGTATTTGGAGACTCGGCAATTACCGGAAAACCTGCAGGTGATGACTTACGAGAAGGTAAGCGCACAGTGCTTATTGGTTACACCAGAGCTTCTCTAACTGCATCGGTTGGCAAACTATTTGATGAAATGCTTTCCTCGAGAGAGCTCACCGATGAGCAGGTAGCGTTTTTGCAACAAACAATCATCGGTTCCAAAGCACTCGAAAAAGTTGAGCGAACCATTGCCGAGCTAGCCGATCAGGCTATGGCGGCCTTAGAAAGAATTGAAATGGATGGCCAGGCTAAAGCGCATCTAAAGTCAATGGCTCAAAAGGTAATAAACCGCCAAGCTTAGATATCAAGCATTTGAGCAAGACGTCTTACCGGCGCCTTCTTGCCTTCCAGCAGTGATTGCAGTGGGGTCTGACCCAAAACGTCAGAGTGAGTGAAAAGCCAAGTTATTGACTCCTCAATGCTGTATCCAGAGTCGAGCAGCATGATGATTGTTCCGCGAAGTGGGGCAAGCGGCTCTCCAGCGACGATTAGATCTGCTGGGATCATTAGCTGGCCATCTCTTTTGAGCGCGACCAGGCTGTATTCCTCGAGAAGTCGATTGACTCGACCCTTAGGAACATTGAGTGCTTCGGCGGCTTGATCCACGCTCATCCAGTTCTGAACTGGATCTAGATTGTTGTTCACAGTAATAGATTGCCACACCCGAGCCCTTCACGGAATAACCAATCGGGCTGTGTGAACATAGAAAGGCTTATGAAGCCAGAAACAAGCGCAGCCAAGCCAACCAAGTTGGCAGTATTTGCGCTACCGCTGATCTGTAGATACATCTTTATTAGAGCGGCCAGGCCAAATGGCTGACCTAACAGGTCAGCTGATTGCTGGCCGATATTTGGTTAAAGCATTTATCGCATCTGGGGGTATGGCCAGCGTTTACCGAGCCCGGGACCAGGTGTTGGAGCGGGACGTCGCACTAAAGATAATTCACCCGCACCTGGCAACCGACAGGTCCTTCGTCGAAAAGTTTCGACGGGAAGCCAAGATGGCGGCTTCGCTTTCGCACCCGAATCTGGTAAACGTATTTGATCAGGGAACCGATAATCAGATCACTTTTTTGGTGATGGAGTTTGTTCCGGGCATCAACTTGCGTGATGCCCTAAATGACTTTGCTGCGCTAACTCCTGACCGAGCACTGGAAATCCTAGAGCCGCTTACTTCAGCTCTAGCCGCAGCACACTCGGCTGGAGTATTGCATCGTGATCTCAAGCCAGAAAACGTTTTCCTCTCAGACAATGGAACGGTAAAACTTGGAGACTTTGGTTTAGCTAGAGAAATCTCCTCGCAGACTCAAACGGGAGCAGTAGTTGGAACCGCTGCCTACCTATCCCCCGAGCTCGTGCTGCGCGGTCAAGCCGACGCTAGAAGCGACATATATTCACTTGGAGTAATGGCCTTTGAAATGCTCACCGGCAAGCAGCCATACGGAGGAGACCAAGCAGTTCAGATTGCCTACCAGCACGCCAATAGCACCATACCGGTGCCGTCAAGTGTGAACCCAGCAGTTCCTGAGCTGCTGGATGAAATAGTGCTTTGGGCTACCGCTCGAAATCCAAATGATCGGCCCGCAAGTGCAAAAGAGCTTCTACCAGTAATTACCAGAGCAAAATCTGATATCAAGCGCGGTCTGACAACCACGTTTGAAGATTTTGGCCTAACTAGAACTATCACTGAGGAATTTATTGCCCCGGCCGGTGCAACCGAAGTAATTGGTGATTTACAACTCGAGAAGCCCTACGAGCGACCAGATGGTTTTGAAAAGCTCGCTAAAGCTAACCGAAGAAGTGGGCGCTGGGCTGTAATTCTGACCTTGCTAGCGATTGTTGCCTCCACGGGGTCAGGCTGGTGGTTCTCGACAGGCCCGGGTGGTGCGGCAATCATCCCAGAACTTGAGGGCAGATCGGTAGAGGTAGCAATCTCCGCACTTGAACCAATTGGGTTAAAAGTGATCCAACAGCAAGAGCACAGCGCTCAAGTGCCAGTTGGGTTAGTTACCAGGACTGAGCCGATTGCCGGAACCCGGGTGGCCAAGCAATCAGAGGTAATTGTTTTTGTATCGCTTGGTCCAAAGCAAGTGCTGGTCCCAGAACCAGAAGGTCTTGGCCTCGAAGAGGCAAAGGCGCTGTTAGTTTCTGCAGGGCTAACCCCTGGAACTGTGAGTTCGTTTTTTACTGCTACCGAAGCGGGCCAGGTGTTTGCCTTCTCACAAACAACTGGAACTTTGTTGGATGAAGGCAGCGTTGTGGACTTGCAAGTTTCACTTGGCCCGGTACCTGAAGTTGCCGGCACTGACTCCGTTCAGGCTACCGAGAAGCTTGAGGCTCTAGGGCTAACGGTGACCACAGTGCAGGTCTACAGCGATGATGTGTCCGCAGGACAGGTAGTGTCTATGGATACTTTGCTGGACCCACTTCCCGAAGCAGCTTCAGTGACACTGAACGTTTCCAAGGGACCTGAGTTTGTGACTATGCCAAACGTTGTTGGCGAAACGGTAGCGGCAGCAGAAAATGCCCTGAAGGCTATGGGGTTCTCAGTAACGGTCGACACCGATCAACTAAGAAGCAGATTCGGGGTTGTCAAAGTCACCAGGCAAAATCCAGCTGCTTCCTCGAGGGTTCGGGTTGGAGCACAGGTTACTATTTTTACGCGTTAGCGCTTAGCTAGTTTCTCTGAAACCAAGAAGGCTAGTTCGAGTGACTGCATGTGATTTAGTCTCGGATCGCAGAGTGATTCGTAATGCTGTTCTAAAGTAGCCTCATCAATTTTTTCGGACCCTCCAAGGCACTCAGCAACATCGTCTCCGGTTAGCTCGATGTGTAAGCCACCAGGGAATGTTCCAAGAGACTTGTGCACATCGAAGAAGCCAGAAACCTCATCCATCACATCGTCAAAGTGACGCGACTTGTAACCATTTTTGGTAGTAATGCCGTTACCGTGCATTGGGTCGGTAACCCACAACGGCTTAGCTTCGGTTGCAACAACTGCCTCGATAAGCGCAGGTAGCTTGTCTCTGATTTGAGATGCACCCATGCGGGTAATGAAAGTGAGCCTTCCAGGCTCACGCTCTGGATCTAGTTTTTCAATGAGATCCAAAACATCCTGCGCTTTGGTGGCAGGGCCAAGCTTCACACCAATTGGGTTTCTAAGTCTTGCCATGAAATCGATGTGAGCGCCATCTAGCTGTCTGGTTCGCTCCCCTACCCATAAAAAGTGTCCGCTGGTGCCGTAAGGATTTCCGGTACGAGAGTCAATCCTGGTCAGCGGACGCTCGTAGTCAAACAATAGAGCCTCGTGGGAAACGTAGAACTCGGTGCTCTTTAGAGCTTCAAAGTCAGCACCGCAGGCGGCCATGAATCTAATCGCGCGGTCAATTTCACCAGCAAGCTGCTCATAGCGTGAGTTTGCTGGGTTGTCGGTAAAACCTTTGTTCCACTCGTGCACCGAGCGAAGGTCTGCAAAACCACCGGTAGTAAAGGCACGAATCAGATTCAGTGTCGAAGCTGACGTGTGATACGCGCGCACTAGTCGAGAAGGATCGGTTGCTCTTGACTCTGGTGTGAAATCGTAGCCATTTACCGCATCACCGCGGTAGGCAGGTAGCGTTACATCCCCACGGGTTTCGGTATCAGAAGAACGAGGCTTAGCAAACTGCCCCGACATTCTTCCCATTTTTACAACCGGTAGCGACGCTCCATACATCAGCACAACTGCCATCTGCAAAATCGTCTTCACTCGGTTACGAATGCGATCTGCTGTTGCGTCTGCGAAGGTCTCTGCGCAGTCTCCGCCTTGAAGTAAGAATGCTTTACCTTCGGCGGCCGCAGCTAACCGATTTCTAAGAGTGTCTACTTCTCCAGCGAAAACTAGCGGCGGAAGTATGGAAAGCTCCTGGCGAGCAAGTTCAAGTTGAGACTGATCGGTCCAAACCGGTTGCTGAGCGGCAACGAGATTCTTGTAACTGTCGAGCCCGCTTAGAACCTTCGGGTCAGCTTGTATGTTTGGCTCCATAATTTATTCTAATTGGCGAGCGCTGCTCGCTTTTCCTTAACTGTCGAAGCGTACTGATCTACATACTCTTGACCACTGATTCTCATCAGCTCGTACATGATCTCATCGGCGACCGCTCGCAATACAATTCGGTCACCTTCCATCCCATCAAACCTAGAAAAATCAAGCGGCTTTCCATAAACGATTCCAACCCGGCGAACCCTAGGAAGCCTGGTTCCAATGGGTTGGACCTTCTCGGTATCAATCATGGCTACTGGAATCACAGGAACTTTAGCCTCCAGTGCCATACGGGCAATACCGGTTCTTCCGCGGTAGAGCCTGCCATCTGGCGATCTGGTTCCCTCCGGGTAAATACCAAGAAGCTGGCCCTGCTCCAAAACACCAAGTCCGGTGTTCAAAGCCGCCTCCGAAGCCTTGCCGCCCGATCTATCAATTGGCAGCTGCCCAGTGGATTTGAAAAATAGTTTCACAAAAAATCCCTTGATACCTTTGCCGGTGAAGTACTCACTCTTGGCAAGAAAAACCACCGGTCTCGGGCACTGTAGCGGCAAGAAAATTGAGTCTGAGAAGGAAAGGTGGTTACTTGCCAAAATCGCAGCCCCCGAGGTCGGCACATTCTCGACTCCGCGGGTCCAGGGCCTAAAGATAAAGCGCAGCAGAGGACCTAGAACGAATGTCTTCAGTATGAAATACGTCAATTCTGCCTCCCTCTCATGGGCTAAATCTCAAGTTTAGTGTTGGAACTTAGCTAAAGCTATGGCGGGCTAAGTCAGCAGCTCCGATAAGGCCCGCCTGGTTCAAAAACTTTGCCTTGTCTATCTTCAGCTCGGGCCTAAAGCCCTTGGCTGGAATTGAACTTTCAAAAGCCGAGCGTATTGGAGCCAGCAATTTCTCACCTACGGCGCTAACTCCCCCGCCGATAACAACTAGCTCAGGATCCAGCACGGGAACATATATTGAGCCAATTGCGGTGCCGAGGTTTTTACCAAGCTCGGAGATTAGCTCATTTGCAGCAGCATCGTTTTCAGAAATTGCCAAATAAAGCTGCTCACCAGATAGCTCACCCTTTTCGAGCATCAATTCTTTCAGCCTTACTCCTTTGAGCTCACCCGATACCGCAAGCTCACGGGCTGCTTTTAGAAGAGCTGTGCCAGAACAATAAGACTCGACGCACCCTTTTTGGCCACAACCACAATCCTTACCTCCAGGAATTAACACAGCGTGGCCAAGCTCAGCCCCGATGCCAAAACCGCCTTTTAGTAAAACACCGTTCGAGATAATCGCCCCACCAACACCGGTACCGATTGTGAGCATGATCATGCTTTTTGAACCTAAGCCTGCGCCAAAACGAAACTCTGCCCAACCGGCTGCATTGGCGTCATTTTCCAGAAACACTGGCAGCTTGGTTTTAGTCTCGATACGCATTTTTAGGGGCTCGTTTCGCCAAGCGGCAATGTTTGGCGAGTGATACATCATTTCGCGATCGGCGCTCATAAATCCTGCCGCGGCCACCCCAACCGCAACTACTTGCTCACCGTCACCGAGCCTAGAAATTAGCGAACCAATGGCTTCGATCATCTGGTCCGAATCATCGATTGGGCTGGGGATCTTTAGCTCTTTCAGGATGTTTCCGGCGTCATCAACTAGGGCTCCGGCCATTTTCGTGCCACCGATGTCTATGCCTATTGCGTGCACTGAAAGATCCTGTCTAGAAAGTTCAATTTTGACCAAATAAGGAGTTTACCTGCCTGATTGACAATTCGGCAGGGTCAGTTTGTCCCCAAACAAGCTGTTATGGGTCTATAGTTATCAAAAATTGCGTTGACAGGAGCCCCGAATGAGATCCTACGAACTTCCTTCCCTAGTTGAGACTGCGTCAAATGAGAACATTACGGATCTACTGCTAAATCGGGTCCGCAAGACTCCAAATATCCCGCTGTTCGCAATCGAAAAAACCCCTGGTGTTTGGACCGATGTCAGCGCAAAAGACTTTCTGGAACAGGTGGAAGATCTAGCAAAGGGCTTCATAGCAACCGGCATACGCCCAGGCGACGCCGTTGCCATTATGAGCCGCACCCGCTACGAGTGGGCCCTAGTTGATTACGCCCTTTGGTTTGCTGGAGCAGTATCCGTACCGATCTATGAAACCAGTGCTCCAGCGCAAATTGAGTGGGTTCTCTCGGACTCTGGTTCGGTTGCACTGTTCGTTGAAACTTCAGAGCACCTGAGCAGATTCGAATCCATCAAAGGATCTGTGCCGTCCGTGAAACAAATTTGGAAATTTGACGATGACCCGCTAGTTCAGCTAAGTGCTATGGGTAAAGAAGTATCGCAGCAGCAGCTGGAGCAAGCTCGTAGCTCACAGAATCTTGACTCGCTAGCGACAATAATTTATACCTCCGGAACAACCGGTAAGCCAAAAGGTTGTGAGTTACTGCACCGAGGCTTTGTGGATCTGTGCAAGAACGCCATGTTGGAGCTCCCGGAAGTTGTCCAGGAGGGCAAAGCTACGGTTTTGTTTTTACCCCTAGCTCATGTTTACGCAAGATTCATTTCTATTCTTTGCGTTCACGCCGGTATCAAAGTTGGGCATCAGCCAGATACCACCACAGTTGCCGCGTCGATGCAGTCCTTCCACCCGGACTTTTTATTGGCAGTGCCAAGAGTATTTGAGAAGGTTTATAACTCAGCTGAGCAAAAAGCAGAAGCTGGAGGTAAGGGCAAGATTTTCCGCAAGGCCGTGCAAGTGGCAATTGACTACTCAAAAGCACAAGACACTAAAGCTGGTCCATCGCTACTTTTGAAGCTGGAGCACAAAGTATTTGACGCCCTCGTTTACAAAAAACTAAGAGCTGCAATGGGTGGTCAGGTAAAGTATGCGGTATCTGGTGGCGCACCACTTGGAGATAGATTGGGTCACTTCTTCCGCTCTATCGGACTAGTTGTTCTAGAAGGCTACGGGCTTACCGAAACTAGCGCTCCCGCAATGATTGGAAGACCCTCCGATGCCAAGATTGGCAAGGTTGGAAGAGTTCTACCTGGTTGCGCTGTGAAAATTGCCGATGATGGCGAGATTCTTTTGAAGGGTTCGAACGTTTTGCGCGGCTACTGGAAGAATCCAGAAGCCACGAAGGCCGCTATCCAAGATGGTTGGTTCAGAACCGGAGACATTGGAGAACTTGACGACGAGGGCTTTATCTCCATTACTGGTCGCAAGAAAGAATTAATTGTCACAGCAGGAGGCAAAAACGTTGCCCCGACCGCCTTGGAAGATCCGCTACGCGCTAGCCCAATTATTGGACAAGCTGTTGTAATTGGAGACCAGAGACCGTTTGTCGCGGCGCTATTGTCTTTGGACCCAGAGATGATGCCGGTGTGGCTTGCCAACAACGGTCAGCCTTCTGATCTGACACTTTCTCAAGCAGCCAAGAACCCAAGGGTGCTCCAGGAGCTTCAAAAAGCAGTTGATGAGGTCAATGCAACTGTCTCTAATGCAGAAGCCATCAAGAAGTTTGAGGTCATCGACAGCGAGCTTTCAGAAAAATCGGGTCACCTGACTCCTTCAATGAAGATCAAGCGCGAAGCGGTCTCGAGAGATTTCTCCCCGCTAATTGACAAGATCTACGGCGGAGCCCCAACTACTTCGGATGCAATAAATCTTCCGAGCTAGTTAGCCATAAACCAGCTGGTTTCGCGAAGCGCTGCCATGCTGATTTTTCTAGCCTCAGGATCTAGTCGATCGAGGTAAACCTTGCCATCTAGATGGTCAATCTCGTGTTGAAAAACTTGAGCTAACAATCCCTCGGCTTCGATGTTCACTTGCTCACCATCGATTCTTGTTCCAGAAATTTTCACCTTTGGATACCTTGGCGTCTTTGACCAAATCTCTGGAAGTGACAGGCACCCTTCATCAACTAACTCAGGTTCACCATAAGTTTCAACGATTGCGGGGTTGATCAGATGCCCCACTACCCCGTCGACTTTATAACTAAAGGCCCTAAGGTTCACGCCGATTTGAGGGGCGGCAACTCCTGCCCGGCCTGGTAAATCGGTTGCCTGCTCTAAATCAACAATGAGCTTTCTAACTGACTCTGTGATTTCGGAAATTGGATCAGAGACTGTTCTAAGGACAGGGTCCCCAAACAGTCGAATCTGCCTATCCGCCATGAATTAGAGCGGGTTTGTGATTGAACCAACAACTTCAGAGGCTAACTCTCTAGCTGCTTCACGAGTTAGCTTGTTGAGCTCGTTGAACTTGATAACCGATCCAGCAGCTAGCGCTGGATCATAAGGAATACGAATTACCGAGCGAACCCTAGTTCTAAAGTGCTGTTCGATCTCATCTAGCTTGACCAAAAGAGTTGCTTGGGTTGCGGTGTTTAGTGCAACAACAGAGTTTCTAACTAGCTCTCCGAAGCCGTTGGCTTCTAACCAGGTAAGAGTTTCTGAAGCCAAGCGAGCTTCGTCAACAGAACCTCCGGAAACAATAACCAAGGTGTTGGCACGCTGAAGTGTCGGTCTCATAACTGAGTGAACAATACCTGTTCCACAGTCAGTAATTACTACCGAGTAGTAACGAGCTGCCATATCAGCAACCACGTTGTAATCACCCTCGTTGAAAGCTTCCGAAAGCATCGGGTCGGCATCTGATGCCAAAACGTCCAGCCTGGTTTCATCTCTTGAAACCATGTTGGAAAACTCTGCGAAACCATCAATTGAAGCTGCCCTATTAACTACGTCTCGCACGGTGAACCTGGTTGACTTGCTAACTCGCTCGGCTAGGGTTCCACGGTCTGGGTTGGCGTCAATTGCAATAACTCGGTCTTCTCTAACCTGAGCTAGAGCCATGCCCAAAAGTGTGCTGACGGTAGTTTTTCCCACTCCACCCTTGCGGGTTAGAACTGGAATGAACTTTGTTCCACCTTCTAATAGCGCTCCGATACGAGCATCCATGGCCTTGCGGGCCTTAACTTTTGGTGAGTCTCCTAAGTTAATTAGCTTCAGGCTGGAAAAGAAAACAAAACGGCGCCAACCAGATTCTGGAGCGGCACGGAACTTAGCTGAGGCATCAAGCAATCTGTCTGCTGTAAGCATGGCTGCTGGCTCTGGCTCGTCAAAAACCTCTCCACGCAGGCTATCGCGTCTGGAATAGCGAGCTTTGGCTTCTTCAGGCTCTTCGACAGAAGAAGCAACTGGTTCTATGTCTTTCGCGCTAGTGTCAGCGACTATTCCAATGGTCGAAGTTGCAGGAGAAATATCGATTTCGCTTGGAACAATCGAGCGTTCGGGGTTTTCATATGAACCAAAGTCTGCTGGGTCAACATTTGGTGAGTCTTCTCCAAGGCCGGCTCCGTCTTCTCCGAAACCTGTGCCACTCTTCTTTGCCAAGAACTATCTCCTAAATCACTGTTTCAAAATCAACTCTGTAATTCTAAGGCAGATGCCAAAGGTGCGCTAATTAGCCTTCAATTTCAAGGATTAGGTCGCCAGCGTCAACAGACTGAGTAGAAGAAATAGCGAGGCGCTTCACGGTTCCGGCCATGCTGGCAGTTATTGTGGCCTCCATTTTCATGGCCTCGATGCTTGCAACCGGCTGACCCAATTCAACTTTGGCCCCCGCAACTGTTTTTAGGGTGACAACACCCTGAAATGGTGCAGCGACGTGACCGAGTTTAGAGGCGTCTGCTTTTTCGGAACTAACCACATCGCTAACAATCTTTCTGTCACGGACGTTAATTGGACGTAGCTGCCCATTGAGCGTTGCCATCACGGTTCTAAAGCCCTTAGCATCAGGAGTTCCAATTGCTTCAAGTCCAATAAACAATGTCAGGCCTTTGGAAAGCTCAATTACATGCTCCTTGCCCTGTTCAAGTCCATAGAAGAAATCAATGGTGTCCACTTGATCCAATGTGCCGTAGTTTTCTCGCATCTTCTTGAACTCACGGTAGGGATCAGGAAATAGCAATCTGTTCAAGGTCGCACGTCGATCGGCGCTGCCTCCTTCAAGCAGCGCTAGGTCCTCTTTCGAAACTTCAGTTAGCGATAGATCGACATTCTTTCCCTTTAGGACTTTGCTCCGGAACGGCTCTGGCCAACCGCCAGGAAGATCGCCTAAGGCTCCAGCCATAAACCCAACAACCGAATCTGGGATGTCGTAGTTTTGCGGATTATTGGCGAAATCCTCTGGGTCGGCACCGACTGCAACCAAATGCAGAGCCAAATCTCCAACAACCTTCGAAGAAGGGGTGACCTTAGGTGGCCTTCCCAAGATCTTGTTGGCGGCCGCATACATGTCTTCGATCTGCTCAAATTTATCTCCGAGTCCAAGTGCAATCGCTTGCTGACGAAGGTTGGAAAGCTGTCCTCCTGGAATCTCGTGATGGTAAATGCGACCGGTAGGTGCAGGTAGGCCTGATTCAAATGGTGCATACACTCTTCTAACTGCCTCGAAGTATGGCTCAAGCTCGGTAAAAGAAGATAGTGGAATCTGAGCATCGAGGTCTGTGTTGGCAAGAGCTGCAACCAAAGAAGATGCGGAAGGCTGCGAGGTGGTTCCACTCATCGGAGCGCTTGCAACATCAACCGCATCCACACCGGCATCGATGGCCGAAAGAAGAGTTGCTAATTGACCGCCCGCGGTGTCGTGGGTGTGCAGGTGAACCGGTAACTCAAACTTCTCCCGAAGTGCTGTAACAAGTAATCTGGCAGCTTCTGGGCGCAAAAGTCCCGCCATGTCTTTGATGGCAATAATGTGAGCGCCAGCGCTCACAATCTTCTCGGCTAGCTTCAGATAGTAATCCAGCGTATAGAGATCTTCTTTGGGGTCAAGTAAGTTACCGGTGTAGCAAATGCCCACCTCTGCAATCGCGGTCTTGGTTGCCAGCACCGCTTCGATAGCAGGTCGCATTTGCTCAACGTCGTTTAGCGCATCAAAGATGCGGAATATGTCAACTCCCGATTCCGCAGCTTCTTTCACAAAAGCATCAGTAACTGTCTCGGGGTATGGGGTGTAGCCAACGGTGTTGCGACCACGAAGCAGCATCTGAATGCAGATGTTCGGAATCGCCTTACGCAAAGCTTCGAGTCTTTCCCATGGATCTTCAGCCAGGAATCTAAGAGCAACATCGTAGGTCGCTCCTCCCCATGCTTCGACAGAAAGAAGCTGTGGGGTGAGTCTCGCGAGGTGCGGTGCAACCTGCACTAAATCTCTGGTTCGAACACGCGTAGCAAGAAGTGATTGGTGGGCGTCTCTAAATGTGGTGTCAGTAATTGCAACGTGTTTTTGATTTCGAAGTTCTTTTGCAAAGGCTGCCGGTCCAAGTGCCAAAAGCTTTTGCCTTGATCCATCTGGGGCTGGGGTGTTTAGGTCTACGGCTGGAAGCTTGCTGGCTGGATTGCTGTAGCCGAGTCTTGGGCCATTTGGTTGGTTGACAGTAGTTTCTGCTAGCCACTGCAGCAACTTTGTTCCACGGTCTTTAGAAGGCCTAGTGAGCATTAGCTCAGGTCGCTCATCAATGAACGCGGTACTCAGGTTTCCAGTTGCAAATGTTTCATCCTCTAAAACACCTTGCAGGAATGAAATGTTCGTATTGACGCCGCGGATTCTAAACTCGGCAAGGCCTCTACTAGCCCTTGCAACAGCTGCCTCAAAAGTTAAGCCCCTGGCAACGAGCTTTACCAATAATGAATCAAAGTGTGGTGAAACTTCAGAACCGGCAGAGACAGTTCCTCCATCTAGTCGAATACCTGCTCCTCCAGGAGATCGATAGGTGGTTATCTTTCCGGTGTCAGGTCTAAAGTTCGCTGAAGGATCTTCGGTTGTGATGCGGCACTGAATCGCAAAGCCTCGCATCGAAATGGTTTCTTGGGATAGCCCCATGTCATTTAGGCTCTGACCCGATGCGATCCGCATCTGAGACTGCACTAGGTCAATATCTGTAATTTCTTCGGTGACGGTGTGCTCCACCTGAATCCTGGGGTTCATCTCAATGAAGACGTGCTTGCCCGTGTTTGGCCCCTTGGTTTCAACCAGGAACTCAACCGTTCCAGCGTTCTGGTAGCCAAGCTCCTTGGCGAAGTTGACCGCGTCCTTGTAAAGCTGCTTACGAAGCGCCTGGTCGATGTTTGGGGCAGGAGCAATCTCCACTACCTTCTGGTTACGGCGCTGAATAGAGCAGTCGCGCTCGAATAGGTGCACCACATCGCCTGTGCTATCGGCCAAGATCTGAACCTCAATGTGACGAGGTCGTAAAACTGCTTGCTCGAGAAAAACCCTCGCATCACCAAAGGCGCTTTGCGCCTCCCTCGAAGCTTGATCAATCGCCTCATCCAGATCCTTAGGATCTTCGACGCGGCGCATTCCGCGCCCGCCACCGCCTGCTACGGCTTTTACAAAAAGTGGAAAGCCAATCTTCTCGGAAGCTTTGATTAGTTCTTTTGGGTTCTCTGAGGATCCAGATGATTGCAATACTGGTACACCAGCTCTGGTTGCTGCGGCAATTGCGTTTACCTTGTTACCGGCTAGCTCAAGCACCTCTGAGCTTGGGCCGATGAAAGTAATTCCATTTTCACGAGCAGCTTTGGCTAGTTCTGGATTCTCAGATAAAAATCCATAGCCCGGGTAAATAGCATCTGCGCCACACTCTTTGGCAACCCGAATAATTTCGGCAACGTTTAGGTAAGCACCTACCGGATGACCCTTTTCGCCAATTTGATATGCCTCGTCAGCTTTTTGGCGATGAGTGGAGTTGCGGTCTTCATATGGAAAAACCGCCACCGTCTTGGCACCAAGTTCATAGGCAGCTCGAAAGGCGCGAACAGCGATTTCGCCTCGATTTGCTACCAGAATCTTGCTAAACATGGTCTTCCTATGTGGGCCAGAAACGGCCCGTTTTGCATAAATACATTAACTCAATAAAAAGGTAGCCTATTTGGGTGCATGTACTTAGCGTGAGTTCCCTAAAGGGCGGTGTCGGAAAAACAACCGTTGCCTTAGGTCTTGCCTCCGCAGCGCTATCAAGAGGGTTGCGAACACTGGTGGTTGATCTAGACCCTCAGTCTGATGCCACCACAGCCCTCGGGGCTACCAGGGAAATGAAGTTATCGTGTGCCGAGGTGCTAAAGCTTCCAAAGCACGCCAACGTGGTCAAAGCAATCGTGGCAAGCGACTGGGAGTCACCTTCTGTTGGTGTGATGGATCTTCTTCCAGGAAGTCCAAAGGTGGTCGAGTTCGACAGCCCAACACCGACAAAACGAGATCTTTGGAGACTGGAAGAAGCACTTAGCCGTGTTGAATCTGAATACGATCTAGTCATCGTGGACACCCCGCCTTCTTTGAATGGACTTACTCAGCTGGCCTGGACTGCAAGCGATCGGGTTTTGATTGTGGCGGAGCCTTCAATTTTTTCTGTTTTGGCAGCAGATCGCGCCATCCGTGCCATCACGGAGATTAGTAAGCAAACCGCGGGCCGATTGCAAACACTCGGTGTGCTTATCAATCGCTATGTTCCAGCATCCAAGGAACACCAGTTCCGGCTAGCAGAACTCGAGCAGCTTTTTGGTTCAGACTTACTTTCTGTTTCCATCGAGGAGCACTCCGCTATCCAGCAAGCCCAAGGTGCCGCCAGGCCAATTCATAGCTGGCCGGGTGAAGTAGCAGTCAAGACCGGCAAGTCTTTCGAGTTGGTGCTAGATAAGTTATTCCAGTCACAAAACCTAGATTCGAGCAAGCGTTCCTCAAAGCGCAATACCAGGGTTCTAAAGGGTGCCAAGATTCGTCGTGGAGCTATTCAGACCGTACTTGATTTAGTAGACGAGCCCTAAACAGCTTTCCTGCTGGCCCTTCTGGCCGCTAATTCATCCATGTCATCTAGGTGCAAGGTCTGTATGTTCACAAGCGATGCCTCAACCTCGCGAAGCACTATCCCAACAGCAATTCCAAACACACCCTGGCCACGGCCAAGTAAGTCAATAACCTCATCTTGTGACGTGCATAGGTAAACCCTGGCTCCATCGCTCATCAATGTGATACGAGCTAGGTCGTTCATGCCTTGTGCACGCAATTGCTCGACAGCAATTCGAATCTGTTGCAGCGATACACCGGTATCGAGCAGTCGCTTTACAAGTTTAAGAACCAAAATGTCACGGAAAGCATAAAGTCTTTGTGAACCAGAGCCGGTTGCAGAGCGAACAGAAGGCTGAACTAATGCAGTTCTGTCCCAGTAATCCAACTGGCGGTAGCTAATGCCGCTAGCAGAAGCAGCGGCTGTACCGCGGTAACCCACTTTTGGGTCCTGCGAGATCATGCCGTCGGTAAACAACATATCGTTATTGAAACCGTCGTTTTCAGACATCGCCTAACCTTTCTGTACTGGTTGAATGTTTCAATTCTCCCGCTTTAGTGTCAGCAAGGCCAGTTAATCGGTAAGGGCGGCGTGTCGAGCGCCAAATTAAGGGCTTTTTACTTGTCGATCTTGGAGATGACGGACTTGATTAGCTCAGATCTAATGGTCGCGAACTGGTTCTCTATTTCCTGGGCGTAGTGGGTAGCCCTGGACTTGCTAGCCGCCTCATTCTTGGAAAGTACCGGAGCGACTACACCCTCAATAATTCCAATCTCACGATCGGCAGAGGCCTTTAATCCTCTTAAGTGACGGGGGGAAATACCAAAGCGCTGCAAGTGGACAATCGCGCGAGCAATCTCCATGTCAGCACTTTCAAATGGTTCTTTGTTGATCAGCATGAGTGTCTGAGCCTCTTGCAATAAACCTGCGCTGATTCCGGTTTCGCTCATTAGCGCAACCTTGGTGAGCTTGATCGGGTTTTTTGGTTGCAGCTTCGCTACCGATGCCTGCACTTGAGGAAGGTTTGGGGTTTTGCCCGAGTCAAGCTGCTCTAGGTAATCGCGAATTACTCGTAGCGGAAGATACTGATCTCTCTGAAGTTCAAGAATCACTCTGGTGCGCTGAACATCTTGTTCAGAAAATTTTCTGTAGCCAGCAGGTGTGCGCTGGGGTTCGATAAGACCCTGCTCTTCCAAAAATCTCAACTTGGAAGGAGATAGGTCTGGAAATTCGCGATTTAAAATTGCAAGCACCTGGCCGATGGTAAGCAATCTTCCAGAGGAAGAGATTGCTCTCACATTGGATTGGGCTTGAGCCATTAGCTAGTTCCTGCTGCCTTCGATGGATAAAAAGTAAATCTAAATTTTCCAATTTGAATTTCAGCACCCTCTTCTAGAAGGGCACTTTCTATTCGCACCCCATCGTAGTAGATGCCGTTTAGCGATGCCAAATCCTGAACTTGGAAAGAATTGCCGTGACGGCGGAACTCAGCATGACGCCTCGAGACCGTCACGTCGTCCAAAAAGATTGCCGAATCCGGGTGCCGGCCCACGGTTGTCACGTCGGCATCGAGCAGGAATCTTGATCCAGAATTTGGGCCCTGGCGGACAACCAATAGCGCATTGCCTCTAGGGAGGGCGTCCACGGCAGCTGCGTGCTCAGGGTTTAGATCAGGATTATCCTCATTGAGCCACTCGGAATTGAAGCGCAGGGTTTTCTCGACTTCGTCACGTCTTTCGCTGTCCATCTCAGGCTCCCCTTTTGTTCTTAATTAGATTAGTGGAGATTCCACGGTCCTCTCGCCAGAGCAAAATCAGGTGCCAGAGGTAAACAAACCCCGACCACCAATACAGTGCTACCCCCCATAGAGCAAAAGCCCAGGCCAAGGGAAGCAGTATGAACTGGGCCTCCACAAAGATCTTGCCCATCAACAAAAGCGGGAATGAATACAAAAGCGCAAAGGTACTGGCCTTACCCAAGTAATGAACAGGCAAAGTTGCATATCCCAAAGACGCCAGAGCTGGCAGGGAAATCAGCATCAAAACATCTCTGCCGATTACCAGCGCCGCTAGCCACCAAGGGATGTTTCCTGTGACCGACAGGGCAAGCAAGGTAGAAAATATGTATAGGCGATCAGCCACCGGATCCAGAACTTTACCCAGCTTGGTCATTTGATCGAGCTTGCGAGCTAGGTAACCATCTAAGAAATCCGTGATGCCTGCAACCATCAGCACAAAAATGGCCCACAAGAACATCTCATTAAGAAGTAACCATAAAAACACCGGCACAAGGGCTATCCGCAGAAAGCTAAGCAGGTTCGGAATGTTCAGAACCTCACCCTTGAGGAAGCTGGATTTCCTAGCTGTCGGCATAGCTTGATTGTATTCGATTAGCTCAATTGGCTAAGCGCTAACATTTAGCGGTCGGGCTAGCGGGATTTGAACCCACGACCCCTTGACCCCCAGTCAAGTGCGCTACCAAGCTGCGCTATAGCCCGCTGCTACCGTCGTTCAATCGGTAACGACCCAAGTATAGGTCAGGGACTATTCGAAGATCTGGGTTCTAAATCTGGATGAGCCCGAAGGCCGTAATCATTCTTGATTGGGTCTAAAAAGAGATCTGGCTCTTTAGGTGGCCCGAAAGTAAACAATAAGAAAGCAACAACAAGTCCAAACAAGAACAGTCCAGACATGACCACGGTCCCCGTGGTGGCTGCCAGCTGCTCAAGTACTAACACAAAGATTGACTGGGCTATTGCGATACAAACAAAGAAGATGCTGATATCCAGCCAAAGAATGTTGCGCTTAGTGACTGATTTATAGAGAAATACTAACCCAACCATGCTCACCGGTATCGAATACAAGGCGACAGTAGCCGCTGGGACGAAAGATGGAACCTGGTAACCACCAAGCGAAAAAAGCGTTATTTGAAGAAGAAAGACTGGCCAGATAGCAATCTTGATGTGCTCCCAGTAGCTCTCATTGACAGCGCTAAACAAGGCTACAAATCTGTTGTGCTTGGTCCAATCGAATAGGAAATGAAGAACGCTTCCAATAAGCCCCAGCGGGACAATCATGAATAGAGAAACTAGAACCACAGCATTCATAGTCATTGGTTATCCCCCGCTCTAGCCATTTCAAGGCCAAAAAAGCCTTCGTTGCTCAAAAGCCTAACGCTTGCGCTTTTCTCTAACCCGCATGGAGATTTCTATAGGGGTTCCCTCAAAGCCAAAGCTCTCACGGAGTCTTCGCATGATGAACCTTCTGTATTGCGGATCCAAGAAGCCTGTTGTGAAGAGGATGAACTTTGGTGGCCGAGTAGAGGCTTGAGTTGCAAACAAGATCCTAGGCTGCTTGCCTCCCCTGACAGGGTGTGGGAACTCCATGGCTAGCTCTTGTATAAAAGTGTTGAGCTTGCCAGTTGGAATTCGAAGATCCCAGCTGTGTAGAGCTACTTCTAGAGAAGGAACAAGCTTCTCTAGGTGACGGCCAGTAAGAGCTGAAATGTTTACTCTTGGGGCCCAGGAAACGTGTGACAGGTTCTGCTCAATCTCTCGCTCCAGGTACTTTCTTCTCTCATCGTCCATCTGGTCCCACTTGTTGAAAGCAAGAACCAGTGCTCGGCCTGACTCCAGGGCCAGGTCAACAATTCGAATGTCGCCATCGCTTAGCGGCTCTGTAACATCAAACAAGACAACAGCAACTTCGGCTCGCTCAAGGGCAGCGGCTGTGCGAAGGGATGCGTAAAAGTCTGCTCCTTGAGCCAGTTTGATTCTTCTTCGGATACCCGCGGTATCAACAAAGCGCCAAGTCTTGCCACCTAGCTCGACTTGCTCATCGATTGGGTCACGGGTGGTTCCGGCTATTTCGCTAACTACCGCACGAACCTTGCCAACGGCCTTGTTTAAAAGCGATGACTTGCCAACATTTGGTCTTCCAATTAGGGCAACTCTTCTGGGTCCACCAAATTCCTGTTCGGCAACTGCAGAGATTTCTGGAAGTTTGGCCATTGCCGCATCAAGTAGGTCAGCTACTCCCCTGCCATGGACGGCCGAAACCGGCAGGGGTTCACCAAGACCAAGGGACCAAAGCGCGGCAGCTTCTGGCTCTTGCCTGGCGTCGTCAATTTTGTTTGCGACAAGTATTACTGGCTTGCCAGATGCCCTAAGCATCTTGACTACTCGCTCATCGGTTGCAGTAGGGCCGACCATCGCATCCACCACAAACAACACGGCATCAGATAGCTCAACAGCTACCTCGGCCTGAGCCGCTACAGCTGCCTCAATACCCTTGGGGTTTGGTTCCCAGCCTCCGGTATCAACCAGGGTGAATTTTCTGCCATTCCATTCGGCTTTGTAGGAAACCCGGTCGCGAGTCACTCCTGGAATGTCTTCAACTACAGCTTCGCGGCGGCCAAGGATTCGATTTACTAGAGCCGATTTACCAACGTTTGGCCTTCCAACGATAGCCAGCACAGGAAGTGCTGGAAGGTAGCCGGAGAGTCCCTCTTCGGCTAATTCAATTTCTAAGAGGGCTAAGTCTTCTTCGTCTAGCTCGTAGTCGCTTAGCGACCCGCGCAGCACGTCGGCCCGTGCTTGCTCGTCGAGCTGATCTTCTTCCATGACTTCATTCCTTAGCCGGTTAGCGGTTGATTAGATCAACCAAGGCAGTTACCGATTGCTCGAAATCGAGTTCGGTGGTATCTAGAAGGTTCACCCCAGGTGCTGGGTTCAAAAAGTCGACGACTTTTGAGTCCTTCTTATCTCGATCGCTAAGTTGGGCCTCTAAAGAACCATTTTCTGGCAGATCGAGTGATCTTCTACTAAGTCTAACTTCTTCACTGGCTGTTAGCAGAACCCTTACTTTGGCATCGGGCATGACCACGGTAGTGATGTCCCTTCCTTCAACGATGATTCCTTCGTTTGGGCAGCTAGCAGCTAGTGATCTAGTGATTTCTCGCATAAATGAGCGCACTTTTGGCTGAGCGGCTACTTTGCTCACGGTCAGCTCAACTTCTTGGGATCTAATGGCCTCGGTCAGGTCTTTATCCCCGACCCTTACCCAGTAGTTGTCGGGATCTGTCGAAATCGAATAATCAAACAAGGCATCTAGATCTTGTTCACCAACAGTTGCAAGGTCCATGCCCGCATCCAAAGCCGTCTTGGTTAGTGCGCGGTAACCGGCACCGGTATCCAAGTATCCAAAGCCAAGCTGCCTCGCAGCTTGTTTGGAAACGCTTGACTTTCCAGATCCAGCTGGGCCGTCAACTGCAACAATGAGCTTGCTCATCCAACAATCTTCCAGCCGCGCTTAGTTAGAGCTGAAACTAGCTCAGCTTCTGAACTTGGTAGAACATAAATTTCTGGAAGTCCAACTTGGGCACCGGTAGCGTGCTCCAAAGTAAGGTCTTCGAGGTTGATGCCTATTTGACCGATCTCGGTGAGCAATCTTGCAAGCTCTCCCGGCTTGTCATCAATCATGACAGTGACCTTGGCGTACTTTGTTGCACTAGATCCGTGCTTACCTGGGATCTTGGCAACTCCTTGGTTTCCAGATTCCAGAAGCTTTCCAATGCTAGTTAGAGCACCGGGTTTAGATGTGTCAGTTAGCGCATCAAGAATATGGTCCAGATCATCCCTAACACTTCTCAATACGTCTGATACCTGAGCGCTGTTGGCTGAAAGAATCTGCATCCAAAGATTTGGGTCTGATGCTGCAATACGAGTGGTATCTCGAAGTCCCTGACCGGCAAGTGAAACATCGGCACTGTCTGCTCCAGCAAGTCTTGCAGCAAGTAGCGAGGAAACAATTTGGGGTGCATGGGAAACTAGCGCGACTGCCTTGTCGTGCTCGAGTGGGTCCATTGAAACAATGGTTGCGCCAAGATCGTGCGCTAAAGACTCAACTAGCAAAACAGATTCCCTGGACGAGTCCTTGCTTGGAGTAATAACCCAAGGTCTTCCTGTAAAGAGATCTCCCCTGCCAGCAAGGA
>JBIIME010000039.1:0-10203 GCA_044338175.1 Rhodoluna sp. | reverse complement strand
GAGGTTCTTGGCATCGACATTGTGCACGCTGTTGAGTTCTCAAGGATCGGATGCGCTTGGGAATTTCTAACTAAAGAAATCTCCAGGGCGATATCCAGATTCATCATTTTCCAAAGACGCAAAAACCCAAAAGATTTTTTACTTCTTTTTTAGATGATGGACCTTCAATCTTAGACCCGAAAAAAGGGGACAAAAATCCCCTACTTCGGCTTAGATTGGCTGTACTTGAGCCGGTTTTCTATGCAGAAATCCAAGCTTTGGGCAACCTCACAAGATTACGCTGTTCACAGGCTTTAAGTCAAATCAAATCCGCGAAAATAAAGGGTTTTTGGAAAGAATTTCTAGCCCAAAAACACTGCCGCGAGAGTCTTCTTTCCGCGTCTCAAAACAGCGATATTGCCATGCAGCATCTGATCCAATCCCTGGGTCTCTTCGAGCACCTTTTCGTTGTTCAGGTAGACCCCACCCTCACGGATGGCCCTTCTGGCAGCTGAAACACTGGCCTCTAGCCCGCAATCCACCAACAGTTGCGCTACTGAGGAGCCCAAAGGAGCGCTAACACTTGGCAGTTCTGCCAGTGCTGAGCGAAGATCAGCCTCGGAAAGGTCTGTCAATGCAGCCTGGCCAAACAGGGCCTTGGATGCCTCGATGGCTGCCTCAGCAGCCTGCCTAGAGTGAACGATCGAGGTAACCTCGAGAGCCAGGGTGCGCTGAGCCTCTCGAAGCTGAGGTTCGCTCTCTACCTTCTGGGCCAGCTCATCGATTTCTTGCTTGGTCAAAAATGTGAAAACTTTTAGGCGGTCGATGACGTCGGCATCTTCCACGTTTAGCCAGAACTGGTAAAAAGCGTAGGGGCTCGTCATGGAATCATCCAACCAAACAGCATTGCCCTCGGACTTACCAAACTTCTTGCCATCAGAATTTGTAATCAAAGGAGTAGCAAGTAAGTGAACACTCTCGCCAGTGACTTTGTGAATCAAATCAGATCCTGAAGTTAGATTTCCCCACTGGTCCGAACCACCGATTTGCATGGTGCAGTTGTTCCGCTGGAAAAGCTCCAGAAAGTCGTAGCCCTGCAAAATCTGGTAGCTGAACTCGGTGTAGCTAATGCCGTGTTCTGAATTCAATCGGGCGCTTACTGCTTCCTTAGAAAGCATCTTGCCAACCCTAAAGTGCTTTCCAATCTCACGTAGGAAATCAATTGCGCTAAGAGACTGCGTCCAGTCCATATTGTTTACCAAGGTAGCCGCGGTTGATCCTTCAAAGTCCACAAACCTCGACGCCTGCTTAGAAAGTTTTTTTACCCAGGCGTTCACTGTGTCAACATCGTTTAGAACTCGCTCTGCGGTTGGACGCGGGTCTCCCACCAGACCGGTTGATCCACCGATCAGCACTATTGGCTTATGACCTGCAAGTTGCAGCCTTCTCATAACAAGAAGCTGAACCAGGTTTCCTAGGTGCAAGCTTGCAGCGGTTGGGTCAAAGCCAATGTAAAAAGTTAAGGATCCAGAATTCAGCTTCTTCGAGAGTTCTGCTTCGTCAGTGGACTGTGAGATTAGTCCGCGCCACTTTAGCTCTTCCCAAATCCCTGCGAAGGATTTGTCATTGGCTTGATTTGAAAGAGTCATTTGTTCTTCGCCCAGCTTCTTTTAAGTTCAGCAATTTGCTCTAGAACTCTCGGAAGAGATGTTCCACCAACACCGGAGCGAGATTTGATTGAGCCCGATACCGACAATACTTCTCTCAAGTCCCCCGTTAGGTGCCTAGAAATTTTTGATAGATCAGCATCTGGTACCTGGTGTAGCTCAAGATCGTTTGCCTCGCAGTAAGCAACAAGTCGGCCGGTTACATCGTGCGCTTCACGGAAAGGAACCTGCTTCTTCACAAGCCACTCCGCAACATCGGTAGCTAGCGAGAATCCAGATGATGACAAAAACTCCATGTGGTCAAGGTCGAACTTCATGGTCGAAACCATTCCACTAAAAGCCGGCAGAAGCAAGGCTATAGTGTCGATCGAATCAAATACTGGCTCTTTGTCTTCTTGCAAATCGCGGTTGTATGCCAGCGGAAGCGCCTTGAAGGTTGCTAGTAAACCTGTGAGGTTACCAATTAGCCTTCCGGACTTACCTCTGGCAAGTTCGGCAACATCCGGATTTTTCTTTTGCGGCATAATCGACGAACCAGTTGAGTAAGCGTCGTCTAGTTTGATGTAGCCAAACTCCTCGGTTGCCCAAATTACTATCTCTTCGGCAAAACGAGAGAGGTTGATTGCAATCATCGACAAGATAAAAGCAAACTCTGCAACTACATCTCTAGAAGCCGTTCCATCAATCGAGTTCTGCGTGGTGCCAGCAAAACCAAGCTCTGTTGCAACAAGCTGTGGATCTAATCCAAGGCTTGATCCGGCCAAAGCGCCCGCTCCATATGGCGATAAGTTAGCTCGCGAGCGCCACTGGCGTAATCTCTCTAGATCTCTAGTTAGTGGCCAGGCGTGGGCCAACAGGTGATGCGAAAGTAGCACCGGTTGTGCGTGCTGCATGTGAGTTCTTCCAGGAATAGAAGAACCCAGGTGCTCTTCGGCTCTGGTAATTAGCACTGCAATTAGATCCAAAACTAGCTGTTCGATAACGTTTGATTCCGACATCAAATACATGCGAATCAAGGTGGCAATCTGATCGTTTCTAGACCTTCCAGCGCGAAGCTTCCCACCAAGTTCGGCTCCCGCGATTTCAATTAGGCCGCGCTCCAGAGCGGAGTGCACATCTTCATCTTGCGGCTTTGGCGTAAAGCTTCCAGACTCAACTCTTTCAAGTAACTGGTTTAGCACCTTTGCCAAACGCTCTGCCTCGTCGTTGTTTAGATACCCCGCCGAAAACAAAGCCTTGGCATGAGCCTTGGATCCGGCGATGTCGAATCTGGCGAGACGCCAGTCAAAGTGTGTCGACCTCCCAAGGGCTGCAGCAGACTCTGCTTGAGAGCCTTGGAACCTTCCGCCCCAAAGCGAACCCGGGGTATTCTCATTTGCCATTTGCACGCCTCGCTGAAATCTTGCTCGGCAGTGACCACAGGTCAATAAATCCCTTAGCCAGTGACTGATCGAAGCTATCTCCGGTGTCGTAGGTTGCCAAATTGAAGTCATACAGGCTCTGCTCAGAGCGGCGCCCGGTCACTACAGCCCTACCACCGGCAAGTTTGAGACGAACCTCACCAGAAACGTAGCGCTGGGTGTGATCAATAAAGACATCGAGCGAGCGCTTCAGATCAGAAAACCATAGACCTTCGTAAACCATGGTGGCCCACTTGTCTTCGATGCCCTTCTTAAAGCGATTAACGTCTCGCTCCAAAGTCAGGTTCTCAAGCTCCTCGTGCGCCTGAATCAAAGCAATCGCGGCTGGTGCCTCATAGATCTCGCGGGATTTGATGCCCACCAGGCGATCTTCGACAATGTCGATTCTGCCAATCCCGTGGTGGCCAGCTAATTGATTCATCTTCTTGATCATGTCAATTGGGCTGTATCGAACACCATCAATTTCAACGGGGATTCCCTGATCAAACTTGATAATCACCTCGGTTGGATCTCTTTGGACATCCGGATCCTGGGTGTATGTATAGATATCTGCAATTGGTGCATTCCAGGGGTCCTCTAGCAACCCCGTCTCAACAGCTCGTCCCCAAACGTTCTGATCCACTGAGTAGGGGCTCTTTTTGGATTGCTCGATTGGCAAATTATGTTTGGCCGCATACTCAATTGCCTTGTCCCTAGTTAGCGCCAAGTCACGGTTTGGGGCAATTGAAACTAGGTCTGGAGCAAGGGCCGCAACAGATGCTTCAAAGCGAACCTGGTCGTTACCTTTACCGGTGCACCCGTGAGCCACAGTGTCTGCACCAAGCTCGTGAGCTGTTTTGGCAAGATACTTTGCAATCAGAGGGCGGGAGATGGCAGAAACTAGCGGGTAGCGCTTTTGGTAAAGCGCGTTGGCCTTCAATGACGGCATTATGTAGTCGCTAGCAAATTCTTCTTGGGCGTTTATAACTACCGACTCGACCGCACCGCAATCAAGAGCACGCTGGCGGATAACATCCATGTCTTCGCCACCTTGACCGACATCAACGGCCATGGCTACTACTTCTTTACCGGTAGCATCTTTGAGCCAACCGATGCCAACCGAGGTGTCCAGACCGCCGGAATACGCAAGAACTACACGTTCGGCCATTTTGCTCCTACAAAGTCAACGATTTCCCAAAAGGTGGGAAAGCTAGTTCAATCTTAGGCTTTAGCTCGTTGAGCCAGCCAAACCATGAGCGCCTTTTGGGCGTGCAACCTGTTTTCGGCTTGATCCCAAATAACCGACTGGCTGCCCTCAAGCACCTCATCGGTAATCTCCAAGCCCCGATAAGCAGGCAGACAATGAAGGACGATGGCTGAAGGTTTTGCTATTGCCAGTAACTCAGCGTCTAACCTGAAACCCTCAAAGGCTTCGATCTTCTCGGCCTTTTGATCTTCTTGGCCCATCGATACCCATGAATCTGTTGCAACCACGTCGCTGTCAACCAAAGCAAGTCTTGGATCCGTGTAGCAATCTACGGACCCCCCAGATTCCTGTGCAATCTCTCGAGCCTTACCAACAACTTTTGCATTTGGTTGATGCATCGAAGGACCAGCAATACGAACCTTCATTCCAGCAGTTGCACCAGCTAACAAATAAGAATGCGCCATGTTGTTCGAAGCATCTCCGATGTAGCAAAGAACTTTTCCTTGTAGAGTTCCGAGTTTTTCTTTGATAGTCATGAGATCAGCAAGTAGCTGGCAAGGGTGAAATTCATCACTCAAGCTATTGATTACCGGAACCTTTGAGTTTTGAGCCATCTGCTCTAATCCGCTTTGAGAAAAAGTGCGCCAGACAATCATCGAAACTTGCCGATCAAGAACCCTGGCGGTGTCGGCGACTGATTCTTGCGCGGCCAGTTGACTAACTGCCGAATCAATAATCAGCGGCGCCCCTCCAAGCTCAGTTACGCCAACGGAGAATGAAACACGGGTTCTTGTGGAAGGCTTATCAAAAATCAATGCAACAGTTTTTGGTCCCGCAAATACTTTTGAACTGAAACGATCTGCCTTTAGCGAGGCTGCAAGATCTAAAATCTCCGCCTGTTCAAAAGGACTTAGGTCATCATCGCGCAGAAAGTGTCTGGTCATATAATCAATCCTTTGCTTTTGCGAAATGTGTTTAGTGGAACTAGTCAGGCCCTAATTTCAGCCTTGAATCTCATGCTCGCAAGAGCAACCGCTTTGTCCCTAGCCTCAGACGCCTCCGCCTGTGTGAGAGTTCTATCCATAGCCCTGAATCTAAGTGCAAAGGTGAGGGATTTCAATCCGTCCTGGATGTTGCTTCCGCGATAGTCATCGGTTAGCGAGATCTCTTCAAGCAGTTCTCCGCAGCCTTCTCGAACAGTATTCAAAACATCTTGTGCTGGAACATCGACGCTTACTACCAAGGAAAGATCTTGAGTTGCAGCCGGTAGCGTGCCGATTGGCTTTGCCACAACCGACTCTGGCGCAGCTTCCAAAAGTGCATCTAGGTCAATTTCAAAAACTCCAACAGTCCTTGGAAGATCAGCCAGCTTGGTAATCGCTGGAGCAATTTCACCAACAAATCCAACAACCTGGGTGCCAACCAGCAACTGCGCTGACCTTCCGGGGTGGTATCCAGTTGGCTCGGCTTGCTTTAGATCAAACGTGACGCCGATTGCCTGACCGACTAGCTTCGCAGCGTAAAGGGCATCCTGCACTCCAAAGCGAACTGGCTTTGAACCTGGCTGAGCATCACCTCGGTTTCCCAAGAAAATTCCAGCCAAGTGCTTTGGCTGATTGGGGATTCCGGCGTTTAGCGCTTTGATTTCAGCTTCACTTGGCCGAGAAGAAGTGTCAGGGAAAGAAACTTTTGCCTGCTTTACAGAACTGAAGACCGACCCTTGCTCAACCAAAGCGAGGTCAGTTAATCCACGTGAGAGGTTTCTTCTTGCAGTTTCAATAAGTCCAGGAATTAGTGAGAGTCTCAGCTGACCTGCTTCTTCTTGAATGGGGTTCGCAAGCGATACCGCCTTCTTGGAATCTGCAAACCAGCCATTTTGCTCAGCGGATACAAACGGGTAGCTAAGAACTTCAACAAAACCGGCTGTTGCAAGTGCATCTAGCGCACCGGACCTAAACCGCTGAGCTCTAGATAGCCCTCGTCCTGGAGGAGCGATTGGCAACCGGCTAGGAATTCTGTCGTATCCCAAGAGGCGGGCAATTTCTTCAACTAGATCTGTCTTATCTAAAAGATCTGGTCGCCAGCTTGGAGGCGTGACTTTCAGGCCCGCGGTGTCCTTAGTGGTTACCGCACCAATTTCTGAAAGCACCTTGTTGATTTCATCTTCGCTGTAGTCCACGCCGACCAATTCAGCAGCAAAACCTTTTGGAAGCAAAATCTCTGGCTGCTTGGTGAAGTCAGTAAATGTGGCTCCAAGTTTTCCTGCACTTGCTCCAGCTAGTTGCTCGAGAAGTTGAACTACCCGGGCAGCCGCATACTCGCCCACCTTTGGGTCCACTCCCCGCTCGTAGCGCTTTGATGCTTCAGAGAAAAGCTTGTGTCTTCTGGCAGAGCGGGCTACTGACACGGCATCAAAGTGCGCTGCTTCAATCAAAATGTTTTTTGTGGAATCAGAAACCTCAGTTGAGAATCCACCCATAACTCCTGCTAAACCAATTGGTCCAGAGTCATCGGTAATCAGTAGATCTTCTTCGTGGAGTTTTCTAGTTTGTCCATCCAGGGTCTTAAGCGCTTCACCCTTAGTTGCGCGACGAACTAGCAAACCACCTTTGATCTTGTCCAGGTCATATGCGTGAACCGGTTGACCAAGTTCGAGCATTACATAGTTTGTGATGTCAACCGCAAGTGAGATTGAGCGTATGCCGGCAAGTTTCAGTCTTGAGCGCATCCAAGTCGGGGTTGGCTTGGTGGCGTCCACGTTTGCTGCGGTGCGAAGCACAAAACTCTGGGAAGTCTTTCTGCCTCGAATTGGCGCAGAGTCAGTAATCTTCAAGCCGAAGCCTTCGCCCTTGACTAGCGGCGCAAGAGAAATTGGATCTTTGTAAGAACTTCCGGTTGAGTGGGAATACTCTCTGGCAATTCCACGAATCGAGAGGCAGTAACCGCGATCTGGCAACACGTTTACCTCGGCTGCAGTGTCAGCTAACTCAAGAAGTGAAATTGCATCGCTGCCGACTTCTGGATCGAGGCCAATAGTTGACAGCCTCAGGATTCCATCGTGATCATCACTAAGACCTAGCTCCCGGCCGGAAGCGATCATTCCATCGCTTACATGCCCATAGGTACTTCGGGCTGAAATCTCAAAGTTGTTTGGCAGCACCGCTCCTGGCAAGCTAACAACTACTTTGTCTCCAGCTTCGAAATTTGAAGCGCCGCAAACAATTCCCCGAACATCCTCGCCGCCATCAGCTGCTTTTTTACCCTTTGGTGCGACTCGCACCTGACACCAGCGAATTGTTTTTCCGTTCGATTGTGGCTCGTCGACAAACTCAAGAACTTCACCAACAACGATTGGTCCAGAAAGGTCAAAGCTGTGAACGCCTTCTTCTTCTAGCCCGACTTTTACCAAAGCCTCCATTACAGATTCAGCTGTAGCGTCTTTGCGTAAAGAAACGTATTCGGCAATCCAGCTAAGTGGGGCTCTCATTAGAGCACCATGCCAAACTGCTTAGAAAAACGTATGTCGCCTTCAACCATGTCATGCATGTCGGTAACCTCGTTTCTAAACATTAGGGTGCGTTCGATTCCCATTCCAAAAGCGAAACCTGAATAGACTTCTGGATCTATTCCGCTGGCACGCAACACGTTGGGGTTCACCATTCCGCAGCCGCCCCATTCAACCCAGCGAGCTCCACCTTTAGCGCCCGGATGCCAAACATCTAACTCTGCTGATGGCTCAGTGAATGGAAAAAATGAAGGACGCAGTCTGATTTTTGCTTCTTCGCCAAACATGATGCGAGCAAAGTGCTCCAGTGTTCCACGAAGATCTGCCATGCTCAAACCCTTGTCGATGGCTAAACCTTCTACCTGGTGAAAAACTGGGGTGTGTGTGGCATCAAGTTCGTCAGTTCTAAATACTCTTCCTGGACAAAGCACAAAAATCGGCGGCTCTCGATCTAGCATCGATCGGACCTGTACCGGCGAGGTGTGGGTGCGAAGAACAAGCTTTTGCTCCAACGGCTCGACAAAGAAGGTATCTTGCATCGCACGAGCGGGGTGGTCTTCGTCAAAGTTCAAGGCATCGAAGTTGAACCACTCGCTTTCAAGCTCTGGGCCCTCCGCGATCTCCCAGCCCATTCCAACGAACACGTTTGAAATCTTGTCCTGCAGCAGGCTGAGCGGGTGCCTGGCTCCAAGGCGAGCTGGGCTTGGCAATGCGGTGACATCTAGGAATTCCCCGGCCAGCTGGAGCTTCTCTTCCTCTGCTTCTAGGGCGCTTTCGCGCTTTTCGAAAGCGTCAGCTATTTGCGCCCTGGCAGAGCCAACAAGTTTTCCGGCCTCGGCTTTTTGTTCTGCTGGAAGCTTGCCTAATTTGGCGCTAAGTGACGAAAGAGTTGAGCTATCGCCCAAAACCGCAGCACGAACCTTCTTGAGATCGGCTATTGATTCAGCGGAGGTTATCTGATCGAGGGCGCTTTTAGTCGCAGATTGAACCTCTGCCGCGGAAATTGCCTCTGAGCTTGCCATAAATAATAAGTGTAGCGATTAGCCATTCTGGGCAAAGGCTGACGCGTACAAGCAAACGCTGGCAGCCGTTGCAAGATTTAGTGACTCGGCGGCTCCATAAATTGGAACCTGCACCAGGGTGTCGGCAAGGCTCGCTACCTCTGGTTCTAAGCCCCAAGCTTCATTGCCAAATAGCCAAACAGTTGGCTTGGCCAAAGAAGCTGAATCAATACCCGCAAGTGATGAGCCACTAACGTCAGCCGCTAACACCTGAAGACCAGAGTGCTTTAGTAAAGCAATAGATTGCTCGATGTCTGCTTCAACCACAAACGGAAGATGGAACATCGAACCGGTGGTTGATCTAACAACCTTTGGGTTATAGATATCTACGCTTCCCTTGCTAAACACAACTGCATCTGCTCCAGCGGCATCGGCTGCGCGCAAAACTGTGCCGGCGTTTCCTGGGTCGCGGATTTGGGCTAGAAAAGCAATTAGCTTTGGCTTGGCTTCTAAGACATCTTCCAATGAAACGTGGAACTGCTGACAAACAGCAACTACTCCTTGTGGGGTGGTGGTGTCACTGAGGGCCTTCAGTGCAGATTCCGAAACAATAGTCAGCGTGACTCTGGACTGCTCGGCGCGCGAAATTAGGTCAGGGTATTTTTCTTTGAATGCCTCAGTCGCAAAAATCTTTTCAATCAACTTAGGTCGTTGAAGAGCTTCTTTTAGGCCCTGTGGCCCCTCAAGAAGAAAGAGCCCGGTTTCTAACCGGGACTCCTTCTTAGTAAGTTTTGCGACCCCTTTTACTTCTGCTGCCGAAGGGTCCTGAATCACTTTGGGCTAGCTAGCCTTTGGTGCTGAGGTGTCTTTTGGAAGTGCTGCTTTTGCAGTTGCTACCAGTGACTTGAAAGTCGCTGGCTCGTTGACCGCAAGGTCAGCCAAAATTCTCCGGTCAACTAGCACACCAGCAAGACCTAGACCTTGGATGAAGCGATTGTAAGTCATTCCGTTTGCACGAGATGCAGCGTTGATTCGCTGGATCCACAGTCTTCGGAAATCACCCTTGCGAGCTCTCCGGTCATTGAATGCATAGACCAGCGAGTGCAGCATCTGCTGCTTCGCCATGCGGTAAAGCCTGGAACGCTGTCCGCGGTAACCCTTTGCGCGCTCTAATACAACGCGACGCTTCTTCAGCGAGTTGACTGCGCCTTTTACTCTTGCCATTTTCTAACTCCTAAAAATAAAGTCGGTTACTTGCCGAGCTGCTTCTTGATGGTCTTGAAGTCGGCAGCCGAAACTACCTGGTCAGCGTTCAAGCGACGCTTGCGTCTAGATGACATGTGCTCAAGGTTGTGGCGCATGTTGATCTGCTGCTTCATGAGCTTGCCACTACCGGTAAAGCGAAAACGCTTCTTAGCACCCGAATGGGTCTTCTGCTTTGGCA
>JBIIME010000042.1:0-9680 GCA_044338175.1 Rhodoluna sp. | reverse complement strand
GGATTGCCTGGAGAGTTAATCCAAATCAGCTTGGTGTTTTCAGGCCATTTATCTGGATCATCTTCCGAAACAAGTGTGGCTCCAGATAAAGCTGCTCCAACCGCGTAAGCGGTGTATGAAACCTTAGGCTGAACTACTACATCGCCTGGGCCAAGACCTAAGAAAGTTGGCAACCAACTAATTAGCTCTTTAGAGCCAATTGTTGGCATCACTTGATCGGGATCTAGACCCGGCACTTGTCGTCTTCTGGCAAACCATTCGACTACTGATTCACGAAACTCTAAAGTGCCGGCGGTTGATGGGTAGCCAGGTGCATTAGAGAATTTTTTTAGAGCTTGTTGAACAGACTCTGGAGTTGGATCAATTGGGGACCCAACGGATAAATCAATTGCGCCATCTTTGTGCTGGGCAGCTTTTTCCGAGTATGGCTTTAATGATTTCCAGGGGTAATCTGGCAGCCCAGTAAACACTTAGCCCTGTTGAGCTTGTGGTGGCAAAGCCGCAACGAGCGGGTGGTCTCCTGGAATTGGACCCACCTTTGCGGCTCCTCCTGGAGATCCAATTGTTTCAAAAAAGTCAACGTTGGCACGGTAGTAATCAGCCCACTGCTCAGGGACATCGTCTTCGTAGTAAATCGCCTCAACCGGGCAAACCGGTTCGCAAGCACCACAATCAACACATTCATCAGGGTGGATGTAAAGCATTCGGTCGCCCTCATAGATGCAATCCACTGGGCATTCTTCGATGCATGCCTTGTCTTTAAGGTCAACGCATGGAAGTGCAATTACATAAGTCATCGGGGGGATCCTCCTAGGACCATATTACCTATCGATGGCCAGAAGATTTCTTACCCCATGCCCCAGGTCTAAGTTTTGGGAACAAAATAACTACTGCGCATAAAATTAGCGATCCGTAGACCCAGATATTTCCCGCTTGATTGTCCACGATAAGAGCGTCGCCAGCGGCGCTGGGCCTGGAAAGCCAATACACGGTTCCGGCCAGCGTGAAGCTCATCAAATAAAGCGCTCCCCTGGAGTTACGAAGTAATCGAAGAGCAATCGCTAATGAGAAAGTCATTACGAGGGCAACTATCAAGCCAATTGGTGTAGCGGCATCGTCAGACGCCGTCACCGAGTGAAGCAAAGTCCCTGCGAATCCAAGAAGAATCCCCAGTGGCAGTGCCCAGAGTCCAAGAAAAATCGGCTTTAGCCAAAGCCAAGGTGTTGTCGATGTCATACGAAGCCTTTCCGGGGTGTCGTAGCGAAAGTCACGTCCTGGGACAAGAGAAAAGGTCTCTTTACCGATTGACACTTGGCTCGCGTGCTGCTCAAGAGCAAGCTTTTTCTTAGCGGCTGTTTTGGGACCGCCGACCTCAACGTCGAAACGCTCCCTTTGATCAGCAATCACCCAAAATTGTGGGGCTCCGGTTCTAGAGGACCTGGCGAATCGACGAAGAGCCATCGCGGTTGCCTCGTGTGCCTTTTTGTGGTCTGGATGACCAAATCCACCCTTGCGGTTGTAGGTAATTACCGCATCTGGCTTGAAATCAGAGAGAGTGTGGAAGATGTCATCGGAGATGACTGCAGTGGAAACAGAAGATAATGACATTTCGTCAGTTGTCTTTGTCTTTATGGCTTTACCAAAAGTACTCAGCCTCATCCCTGAGTCAAGGTACTTTCTGGTTCCGGCAAATTTGTGCTGAACATCGCCTAGTGCAGCTAGTGCATTTCTAAGCTCATTAGATCTAAAAGCCCCCATTGCGGCCAGATCTGATTCAAGTGGTTTTAGGTCATCAAGCTTCACTCGACCACGCTCTCCACGGGTCAAGGTCAAAACCATGACCTTCGCACCTGCTTCAACGCGATTAGCAATCACGTGAGCGGTGAAGATTGACTCATCATCTGGGTGCGCATGGACAAGAAGTACCCGTTTTGCGTTGAATGATGATTTGGCCATAGCAATAACTCTAAATGGTTTAGCTCTCGCTGGCTCGTTTTCTTGCTGAAGCTGCTCTGGCGCGCAGGTTAGGGTCGAGTTCCACCTTGCGAATCCTGGTTCCTTCGGGAGTAACCTCAACACACTCGTCTTCACGAGCGAACTCAAGGCACTCCTCTAGGGAAAGCTTCCTTGGAGGGGTTAATTTCTCGAAATCTTCGCTAGAAGATGCTCGCATGTTAGTGAGCTTCTTTTCCTTGGTGATGTTTACTTCCATGTCGTCCGCTCTGGCATTCTCACCAACTACCTGTCCGGCATAAACTTCCTCAGTTGGTTCAACAAAGAAAGTTCCGCGATCTTGCAATCCAATTAGAGCAAATGGGGTTACCGCACCCTGGCGGTCAGCAACCAAAGACCCATTGGTGCGAGTGACAATTTCTCCGAACCAAGGCTCGTAACCGGCAGAAATAGCGTTTGCGATTCCGGTTCCACGAGTGGTGGTTAGAAACTCAGTGCGGAATCCAATGAGTCCACGTGATGGAACCATGAACTCCATGCGAACCCAACCGGTTCCCTTGTTGGTCATGTTCTTCATGCGGCCCTTACGAGATGCCAGAAGCTGAGTTATGGAACCCAAGAATTCCTCAGGCACGTCGACGGTTAGATCTTCAACAGGCTCGTTTAGCTTTCCGTCGATCTTCTTGGTAACTACCTGTGGCTTACCAACTGTTAGCTCATAGCCTTCACGTCTCATTTGTTCAACCAAGATGGCTAGGGCTAGTTCTCCTCGGCCCTGGACTTCCCAGGCGTCCGGTCGGTCGGTGGGAATGACCCTGATTGAAACGTTTCCAATTAGTTCACGGTCTAGTCGGTCCTTCACCAAACGTGCTGTCACCTTGGCGCCCTTGACTCTTCCGGCCATTGGTGAAGTGTTGATACCGATGGTCATGGAGATCGCTGGATCGTCAATTGCGATTAGCGGAAGCGGTCTAACATCATCTGGATCGGCGAGTGTCTCACCGATAGTAATCTCTTCAATTCCAGCAACCGCCACGATGTCTCCGGGTCCGGCTGAGTCTGTTGGAAAACGCTCCAGAGCTTTAGTCATAAGAAGCTCAGTGATTTTTACGTTTTGAGTTTCTCCGTTTTGTCTTACCCAGGCAACCTGCTGGCCCTTTTTGATAGTTCCGTTGAAAACTCGAAGCAAAGCAAGACGACCAAGAAAAGGTGAGGCGTCAAGATTTGTAACGTGGGCCTGCAGCGGAGCATCAGGGTCATACTTTGGCGCTGGAATGTATTTCATGATTGCGCCAAACAGAGGCTCTAGATCTGCGTTGTCTGGCAAGGTGCCATTTTCTGGCTTGTTTAGCGAAGCCGCTCCAGCTCGACCTGATGCATAAATTACAGGTAGGTCCAAGATTGCGTCGATGTCGAGCTCTGGGACCTCGTCGGCAAGGTCTGAAGCTAGGCCCAAAAGTAGATCGTGAGTTTCTTCGACAACTTCGTCGATGCGAGCGTCTGGTCTATCAGTTTTGTTTACAAGCAAGATAACGGGAAGATTTGCCTCCAGTGCCTTGCGAAGAACAAAGCGAGTTTGTGGCAGAGGTCCTTCGCTGGCATCAACCAGCAGCACAACACCGTCCACCATCGAAAGACCGCGCTCAACTTCTCCACCAAAGTCAGCGTGGCCAGGGGTGTCAATAACGTTAATGGTTATGGTCTTGCCTTCGGCAGCTTTGCCGGAGTAGCTGATTGCAGTGTTCTTGGCAAGGATTGTGATTCCCTTTTCCTTTTCCAAGTCCCCTGAGTCCATAAGACGCTCACCCATGTTGGAGTGTTCGCCAAAAGATCCGGTCTGCCTGAGCATGGCATCAACTAGCGTTGTCTTGCCATGGTCTACGTGAGCCACGATTGCAACGTTTCTTAGGTCATCCCTGATTGCCAGAGTCATAAAAACTTCCTCATAATTTTGCGCTAGATAGCTCAATGGCCTTTTAGCGGATTTGTGTCGCCCTACTGGATCCAAATAAAGACTGTATTCCTACAAGGACTCAAGAGCTATTAGTTTAGCGGAAGTATCTACGCCTTTGCTGTAGACAAACGTAATTCACGCCTGCTTCGCTGATCATCAGGGTCTGGAACTGGAACCGCTGCAATCAATCTCTTGGTGTAATCCTGCTGTGGGTTGCGAAGAATCTGGTTCTTATCGCCCTGTTCGACAATTTCACCGTTGTGCATGACAGCAATTCGGTCTGCTAGATAGTCCACAACGGCCAGGTCGTGACTCACAAAAAGACACGCAAAACCAAGCTCTTTTTGAAGTTGCTGAAGAAGTTCAAGCACTCGAGCCTGAACCGAAACGTCCAAAGCGCTTGTCGGTTCGTCTGCAACTAGGAGTTGCGGGGAGAGCGCTAGCGCCCTGGCTATTCCAACTCGCTGGCGTTGACCACCAGATAGTTCGTGTGGGTAGCGGTTTCTATAGGCAACAGGTAGCTCGACCTGATTCAGCAGTTCGTCAATTCTCTTGGCTATTTGATTTTTGTCCATGGTTCTTGACAAAACCAGAGGTTCGGCAATCGATTGAGCAATGGACCATCTGGGATTTAGCGATGAGCCTGGATCCTGGAAAACAATTCCGAGCTTGCTGCGAAGTTGCTGGAGCTCAGACTTTTTTGTTTTTGAAATATCTTTGCCGGCCACGATAAGAGATCCAGACTTAACGGGAAGCAATCCAACTGCAGCTCGGCCCACAGTTGTCTTACCGGAACCACTTTCTCCAACCAGACCCAAAACTTCACCCTGGCGAATTTCAAGTGTTATGTCCTTTGCAGCTAGAAAAGCTGGGACTCTTCCGCGCTTTGGGTACTCAATACGAACGTTGTTGAAACTCAATACTTGATCTGTTGTGGCGGCTGCCTTTGCTTTAACTGCCTTACCTTGCCCAAGCGACGGAACAGAGCCAAGAAGTTCCTTGGTATAGGACTTCTTGGGTGCCTTGTAGATTTCACGCGAGGTCCCCTGCTCGACCATCTCGCCATCTTTCATTACCAAGACGCGATCAGCAAGGTCCGCAACCACACCCATGTCGTGAGTAATCAACAAAATCGCAGAGTTCAAACGAGTGTGTAGCTCTCTTAGTAGATCCAAAATCTCAGCTTGAATCGTCACATCCAATGCGGTTGTTGGCTCATCCGCAATCAGAAGCTTTGGCTCGCATGAAATTGCCTGCGCGATCATTGCGCGCTGTCTCTGTCCACCCGATAGCTGGTGAGGGTAGGAGTCAAACGCCTTCACAGGATCTGGAAGGTCTACAAGAGTTAGAAGCTCAATGGCCCGGGCCTTAGCGGCCTCATTTGTCATGTTGAAATGGACCCGCAGTGTTTCCATTATCTGGAAACCAATTGTGTAAACAGGATTCAAGGCTGTCATTGGCTCTTGGAAAATGACCGCAATTCCGCTTCCACGTATTTCACGAAGGCGCTTTGGAGAGGCATCCATAAGCTCCTCACCAGCCAGTTTTACACTGCCAGAGACTCGGCCATTTTGCGGGGTTAGGCCTAAAAGTGCCATTGAGCTTGCGCTCTTACCCGAGCCCGACTCACCAACAATTGCCAAAACTTCGCCGCCCGAGATTTCATAGCTCAAGTTCTTGGCTGCAGGAATCCACTCGCCCTCTACCCAAAAATCAACACCAAGATTCTCAACTTTAAGTATTACTTCGCTGTCCTTAGCCATCAGCAGCATTCCCCTCTATGGGACGCAAGTTGTGTGAGACTTGGAAAGTGGATGCTCAAACTCTTCACTCCAGATCTGGTCGCATAATGGCCACTGCCGGATTCGTCTTTGCTGCTTTTGGAATAACTGCCCTGGCCATAGATTCCTGGCTCCTGGTTGCAACCAAATCCTGGGTTTATATCTGGTTTGCTTATTTTGCTTGGCTTCTTTTTTGGAACCCCAGTGTGAAAGTTAGCAACGAAGGGGTTGCCATTGACAACATCTTCAAGGCACACAAACTGAACTGGTCTGCTATTACTCGAATTGACACCAAGTACTCTCTTACTCTCGAGACTAAAGACAGAACCATTCAAGCCTTTGGAGCCCCTGCTCCATCCAGATACGCGGGCTTCATGGCTAACAGAACCGAAGCTGAGCACTTGCCCGAAAGCAGCTTTGTTGGAAAAGGCTTGGTTCGCCCTGGGGACTTGACCAGTAGTGATTCTGGTGTCGCAGCTTACGTGATCAGAAGTCATTGGGAAAAACTCAGAGACCTCAACCAGCTCAACGAAGCTGCTTCTGTCAGATCCAGCTGGATAGTTTCTAGAGTCGTTGTTCTCACCTGCCTGAGCTTTGCGACTGTGGCTAGCTTTATTTTTTAACATTTTTAGCTGCCTTTCTGCCTGAACCAATGCGGCCAATGGCAGCAAAGATTCCGTCTGTTTTTACGTGGAACCTGCGCTGGCGTGGGTCGAAAGCGTCTCGTAGGCCATCTCCAATAAAGTTCACGGACAGAGCAATGATGATGATAAACATACCCGGCCACCAGAAAAGCCAAGGTCGAGTGGAGAAAGCTTCCTGGTACTCGGAGATAATCTGCCCGAGGGAAATATCAGGTGCGGTAATTCCAAAACCCAAATAGCTGAGGGACGACTCAAGCAAGATTGCAGCACTCATCAAGAGGGTGGTGTTGACGATGATGACTCCAATAGCGTTTGGCAAAATGTGCTTGAAAATAATTCGCCAAGGGCCGGCCCCGGCAACCCTTGCTGCATCCACAAACTCGCGTTCCCTGAGAGACAAGAACTCGGCTCGAACTAGACGCGATAACCCAGTCCAAAGGAAAAGACCGAGGAAGAAGGACAGGAACAGTGCACTTCCACCACCAAACGCCTTTCCAACAACTGCACCCAAGATTAGAACTGGGATGATGATGATGACGTCGGTAAATCTCATCAACACTGCATCGATCCAGCCTCTGAAGAATCCTGCGATTGAGCCAACCAGTACGCCAATAACTGTTGTCATGATGCCGATAACAAACATTACGGTCAATGACTGCTGGATGCCTCGCATTACCCGAGCAAATACATCCTTACCCAAGGTGTCTTGACCAAATGGGTGGTCCCCGATCGCAAATGGAGATAGCGACAAAGTTGGTGTTCCACCAGGATTCTCAAGGTCGTAGTTTTCAAACCAGTTGTATTGCCACCAACCAGGAATCCGAAAACCATCAATAGCGAAGTTTCCGGACTCATCAACAATTAGCTTGCCCGTTCCTCCGATTACTGTTCCCACGGACGTGAAGGAAACAATTGTGATAACGATGATCGCAATTAGTCCCGCTAGGGCACCCTTGTGCTTGAAGAAGCGACGACGAATTAGCTGACCTTGACTAACGCCAACAGTGCCAGGTGTTGGGAGATTATCTATTTGGCTCATCTTCTTTCTCCCTAAGTCAATCTAATTCTGGGGTCGAGTGAGGCATAGGCAATGTCCGCAATGAGGTTGAAAACCACCGCTACTAGTCCGGTGATGAGAAACACACCCATTACGAGATTTAGATCTAGTGCTTGAAGCCCCAGATTGAACAAGGAGCCCATTCCCTGCCACGCGAAGATTCTTTCGGTGATAATCGCTCCTCCGATGAGTCCTCCGATGTCAAAAGCCACGATTGTGACGATTGGAATCATGGCGTTACGGAAAGCGTGTCTCATTATTACCGTGCGTTCAGCTAAGCCCTTAGCTCTGGCTGTTCGCACGTAGTCCTGGTTCAAAACCTCTAGCAGGCTCGATCGAGAGTAACGAGTGTATGCAGCAAGGGAACCAATTGACAGAGCAATTGTTGGAAGAAGTAAGTGTCCGAATCCATCTAACATCTGGAACCACATGTCCCCTGGCAAGTTGGGAGTGGTTGCACCAATTGTTGAAATGATTCCACTTGCCTGAGGAATCATCAGCTGGTAGTCAGACCATACTTGAAGAACGCGATCGATGATTACGAAGCCAAGAGTCAAAATGCTAATGATCCCAGCCGCTCGTGTGATCTGCTTACGATCTTCACCGCCAAATACAGCCCCTGCGACCATAGCAACCCCAACGCCAACTGCAACAAGGACCAGAAGCGTCCAAAGTTCTGGGATATAGAAGAACAGGAACTGAAGCGGGTACCAAACTGCTAGCCAGAATGCAACGACAGAACCGGCGGCCAACAGCATCCCACGATTTTGGAAACCAGTTGTGAGCGCAATAACGATCGCAGAAACAACAGCGCCACCAATAACTAGTCCAATTATTCCAAGTGAAGGTTTTTCAAACCACCCAAGAAGAAGAAGTGACTGTAGTCCACCAAAGGTAATGACCGAAACGCCTAGTAATACTTTGAGTCTTCGGATTCCATTTCCCCCGATGATTCCCATCCAAATAGCGCCCGAGGCAACAGAAATAATGAGCAGGAGCCAGAGAGGAATTTCTGGACTACCGAGGAATTGGTTGAACCGAATCGCGCCCCACTCTTTGAGCAAAACTGCAAACCAGAAAATTGGAAGAGAGTAAAAGACAAATGTCATGAAAGTGACGGTGTAGTCGTAGCCGCTGTACTGACGCAGCGCGGTTGACATTCCAATTGCTACTCCAAGGACAATAGCAACGATGGTGGCCAGGGTAAGTAGTTGGACCGTGGAGACTATTGCTCCCGCCAGAGCTTCCGCAACTTGCTGTTCACCTCTAGAAACAGAGATTCCTAGGTCGCATTGCCCTATGAAGCATCCGCTAACCCCAGCCAACCAACCGAAGTAGCGAATTACTGGCGGGGTTTCTAGATCTAGAACTTCGGTCAGGTAAGCGATTTTGTCCTGAGCCGAAGGATCGCTGGAGCCACGAAGTGCCAGAAGGGGGTCACCCGAGTACGCCGTTAGAACGTAAACAATGAAAGATGCGGCGAGAAGTACCAACAACGTGGCAAAGAGCCTTCTGACGATAAATGCCAGCACCTTGACCTCCGTTGGTTTTTCAATCCTTACGAGACTCTACCAAATCCATAGGAGGCAAAATCACGGTTAAACGAATTCCGGCTGGCAACCTAAGTTGCCAGCCGGAATTAGATACCGCTAAACCAAGTTACTCAGATTCGGTAACTGGTGTCCACTCCCAGAAGTTCCAGAAGTAGTTTGGCGATAGTGGGCTTGGCTTCACGCCAGATACCTTTGCGCTGGAAACAGTCAGTCCAGGGAACTGGAAGATTGTTGTTCCGTATGCATCCGCAATTAGGTTCTGCTCGATCTGAAGCATCAAAGAAGTTTGCTCTTCTAGATCGGTTGTGACGTTAAGCGTTGCCAATAGTTCGTCAACCTTTGGGTTAGCGTAACCGTTGTAGTTACCACCCTTGGCTAGCGGGTCGGTGTAGGACTTGAAGATCTGGTCCGAACCGGCTACTGCCAAGCTAGTTGACTGCCACGCGAAGATAACTGCATCGTGTGGGTTGATTGGCTCAACTGTTGGGTCGGTGAAGGTCCAGTCTGGCTCGTTGGTGTCAACGACGTTGAATCCTGCAAGAGCGGCTGACTTCTGAATCAGCTCTAGCTCCTGTGAACGACGTACGTTTCCAGTTGGGTACCAGAACTTGACGTTTACTGGAGTCGAAACTCCAGCTTCCTCAAGTAGGGCCTTCGCGCGTTCGATGTCTAGATCGCGAACATCAGCTGCACCGCTCTCGGCAACAATTGCGTTGTAACGCTCTGAACCAGGAATGG
>JBIIME010000063.1:0-3055 GCA_044338175.1 Rhodoluna sp. | reverse complement strand
AAGATCTCTAAAGAGAGCTAATTACCTCGCGCATTAGCGCGGCAGTCTCGCTAGGAGTTTTACCAACTTTTACACCAACTGCTTCGAACGCTTCCTTCTTGGCCTGTGCAGTTCCTGCGCTTCCCGAAACAATTGCCCCGGCGTGACCCATGGTCTTACCTTCGGGGGCTGTAAAACCTGCAACGTAGGCAACTACTGGCTTAGTGACATTGTGCTTGATGTATTCAGCAGCTTTTTCTTCAGAGTCGCCACCAATTTCACCAATCAAAACGATTGCCTTAGTTTCTGGATCGTTCTGGAATGCCTCTAAAGCGTCAATGTGTGTGGTTCCAATAACTGGGTCGCCACCAATTCCAATGGCAGTTGACATTCCAATATCTCTTAGCTCAAACATCATTTGGTAGGTCAAAGTTCCGGACTTCGATACCAGGCCAATTGGCCCACTACCTGTGATGTCTGATGGTGTTATTCCAGCGTTTGATTTTTCCGGGCTAATAATTCCTGGGCAGTTAGGACCAATCATGCGAGTTTTCTTACCCTTGGAAACGTTATGTGCCCAAGCCTCTGCGGAGTCGTGAACTGGGATTCCCTCCGTAATAACAACAGCAAGTTCGATATGCGCGTCGATAGCTTCAAACATCGCGGCTTTTGCAAAAGCTGGTGGAACGAAGATAACGCTAACGTTGGCTCCGGTTTCCTTTATGGCTTCGGCTACAGTTCCAAAAACAGGAAGTAACTGACCGTCAACATCAACGCTTTCGCCAGCCTTGCGCGGGTTAACTCCACCAACAATGTTTGAGCCGCCAGCTAGCATTCTGCGGGTGTGCTTCATACCCTCAGATCCGGTCATACCCTGGACGATGATTTTTGAGTTCTCGTTTAGAAAAATTGCCATCTAAATTCTTACTTTCCCTTACTTGCTAGCTAGCTCGGCTGCTTTATCGGCTGCCTCATCCATGGTTTCAACTACTGTCACAAGCGGGTGATTAGCATCCGCCAGAATTTTTCTGCCCTCGTTTACGTTGTTCCCGTCGAGGCGAACAACTAGAGGCTTGGAGGCCTTGGGGCCAAGTGTGGCTAGGGCTCCAACAATTCCGTTAGCAACCGCGTCACAAGCTGTGATACCGCCAAACACGTTTACAAAAACGCTTTTTACCTGTGGGTCGTTCAAGATAACATCCAGTCCGGCAGCCATAACTTCAGCTGACGCACCACCTCCGATATCAAGGAAGTTTGCTGGCTTTACCCCTCCGTGACGGGCTCCCGCGTAGGCAACCACATCCAACGTCGACATAACAAGTCCGGCACCATTACCAATGATTCCAACTTCGCCGTCTAATTTGACGTAGTTCAGATCCATAGCTTTGGCTTTGGCCTCAAGTGGGTCTAGCTCGTCGCGTTCCATTTGCTCTCGCTCGTGACGGAACTCAGCGTTGTCATCAAGGGTGACCTTGCCATCTAGGGCAATGATCTGACCGTCTTCGGATAAAACCAGTGGGTTCACTTCAACCAAAGTGGTGTCTTCTTTTTTGAAAACTTCATATAGCTTTACAAAAACCGGAGCGACCTTGGCGGCAAGCTCATCATCGAAACCGCCTAGTTTGGCAATTTCCAGAGCCTTGGCTAGATCGATTCCCTTGACTGCGTCAATTGGGACCTTGGCGAGCGCCTCGGGTCTTTCCTCGGCAAGCTGTTCGATATCCATTCCACCTTCTACTGAGCAAAGGGCAAGGAAGGTCCGGTTGGATCGGTCCAGTAGTACTGAGAAGTAAAATTCTTTGGCGATTTTTGCGCCTTCGGCGATCATTACTCTTTTTACAACATGCCCTTTGATATCAAGTCCAAGAATCTTTTCAGCAGCTTGTTTAGCTTCTTCGGGTGAGTGCGCAACCTTGACGCCGCCGGCTTTGCCGCGACCTCCAATTTTTACCTGAGCTTTGACAACCACAGTTCCACCGATTTGCTCGGCGGCCTTCTGGGCTTGCTCTGGGGTGTCCGCAATAAGTCCCTTTAGAACAGGAACCTGGTATTTCTCGAAAAGATCGCGCGCTTGATACTCAAATAAATCCAACTTAGAACTCTTTTCAGATTGATCAAATGGCCAATGGCCCAAACCACAAGTTTAGAGCTTTTCGATGGGAGCTATCTTTACCACGAGTGATTTTGTGGCACCGGAATCAAAATTAACCTGGGCTACCTGCCTAGCTCCCTCACCTCTTAGTTCAGTGACTACCCCTTGGCCATAATCCAGGTGCTGGATTCGGTCTCCAATTTCTAGCTGAAGCGAGCCGTTATCTCGCACCTGCGTTATAGCTCCAGCAATCTCAGTTCTGGCCTTGGACGGTGTCGCACTCGGAGCCATACCGCGATAATCGCCAGTTATGGTTCCCGCCGAGGCCCTTGTGGCCCCTTCCGATTGAATGAGCTCAATTGGGATGTCCCCAAGGAAGCTACTAGGCAAGAAAGCCGTAGTTGAGCCAAACAGAGTTCTTTGCAAAGCAGAACTTAGATACAGCTTCTGCTTGGCCCGAGTCATACCGACATATAAAAGTCTTCTTTCTTCGGCAACACCACCAGGCTCATCAAAGGATCGAATATGAGGCAAGGTTCCCTGCTCCAGACCTACCAGGAAAATCACGTCATACTCCAAACCTTTGGCAGTATGCAGAGTCATCAAAGAAATGCTTCCCGAGTCATCGTCAATCTCGTCCGCTGCAGCAGCAAGTGCGATGTCCGCTAAATACTCTGCGATGGTTGCTTCGGGATACTGCCTTTGGTATTCAAAAACCTGTCCGATCAAAGCGTCAAGGTTATCTACCCTGGCTTCATCTTGCGGGTCACGACTATCTTCCAGATTTGCGCGGTAGCCAGAAAGATTTAGCGCTGCAGATAAAACATCTGCCATCTTTGCTTCGACGCTCATTGCGTCCAGGTCGTTCAACAATTTGGAGAAGCCATTGAGTGCCGCGGTTAGTTTAGGGCCAAGGCCTAGCGAGTCGGTCTTGAGTAGGGCTTGGCGGAAAGAGCTTTCATCTCTTCTGGCAAGTTCGGCAAT
>JBIIME010000008.1:0-33393 GCA_044338175.1 Rhodoluna sp. | reverse complement strand
CGAGGTTGAGCTAAAAGAGCGCAAGCACCGCATCGAAGATGCAGTTCGTAACGCCAAGGCTGCTGTTGAAGAAGGAATTGTGGCTGGTGGTGGCGTTGCGCTACTACAGGCTGGCAAGACTGCATTCGACAAGCTAAAGCTCAAAGGCGACGAGGCAACCGGAGCAAACATCGTTCGCGTTGCAATCTCTGCACCTTTGAAGCAGATTGCAATCAACGCGGGACTTGAGCCAGGCGTTGTTGCTGACAAGGTTGAAAACCTACCTTCTGGTCACGGACTAAACGCCGCAACCGGAGAGTATGTTGACATGCTTGCCGCTGGAATCAATGACCCAGTGAAGGTAACTCGTTCAGCATTGCAAAATGCTGCATCGATTGCTGGTCTATTCCTAACTACCGAAGCGGTAGTTGCGGAGAAGCCAGAGCCTGCTGCTCCAATGCCACAAGGTGGCGGCGAAGGAATGGGCTTCTAACCCAAAAACAACCTTTGGTTGGCGTACTCAATTTCGCGGTACTGATTAGCGGCGAAAGAAAGAGCGACACCAATCTCCGATAGCTGAGTATCAACTGCGCCTGCAGTGGTTCGCCAGCGATTAGCTAAAGCTTGAAACGATTCAGCTGCGGCTCCTCGCCACGAGCCCTGCAGGCTTTGCAGTTGGTTGTGTAGCGAGGCTACCTCCGCCTGGACTCTCGAAATAGTTGCATTTATCTGCCCGGTGGCAGCGAGCACCTGCTCGCTATCTACTTGGAATTGCGCCATTTTGACCCTTTCTTAGGGCCCTAGGTTAGGCAGAAACAGGCCTCGCTTAGGCGTTTCCCAGGAAATTGTGTAAAAGTGGCTAGACCCAGTCATGTCTGGCGGGTAGCTTTACCCGGAAGGTAGCCCCACCCTGCGGGGTGTCTCGAACCTCAATGCGGCCCTTGTGTAACAGCACGATCTCCTTAACGATCGCAAGACCAAGACCAGTCCCACCGGTTTCTCGGTTTCTAGAATTATCAGCTCGGTAGAAGCGCTCAAAGACCTTGTCTCGGAGTTGCTTAGGAATACCTTCACCGTGGTCAATCACTTCGATAACTACTTCATCTTCGGTTTTCTGACCGACACCGATTTCGATAGAAGACTTAGGTGAGCTGAAGCGCTTGGCGTTTTCAATAAGGTTCACAAGCACCTGGCGAATTTGGCTCTCGTTTATCTCTGCGAAGATTTTCTCATCCTTTGGTAACTTGGCTCCGCTTAGCGTCAACACCGAATAACTCAGCTTCTTGTCTGTTGATGATCCACTTTTGATTACGGATTGAATCAGCTCAATCATGTCTACCTTTTTGGCATCAAGCTGCTGGTTCTCATCCAACCTGGCCAGGGTGAGAAGCGACTCAACGAGCGAGGACATACGGATGGCTTCTGATTCTATTCGTAGCATTGCTTCTTGGACTTCCGACTTTTTCTTTAGAGCACCTTTTCGGTATAGCTCGGCGTAACCACGAACTGAGACCAGGGGAGTACGCAGTTCATGGGAAGCATCAGCCACGAATCGGCGCATCTGACCCAAAGTTTTGTTTCTTGATGAAACCGAATCCTCGAGAGAATCCAGCATGGTGTTAAGGCTTCTATTAAGTCGTGCGATTTCAGTTTTACCTGGACGCTCGATGAGTCTTTGAGAGAGATCTCCAGAGGCGACTAGCTTGGCTGTTCGCTCAACTTCTCGCAAAGGTCTTAGGGCCTGGGCGATAGTGAGCCAGATACTTAGTCCGCTAAGTCCAAGAAGTAAGAACCCAAACCCACCACCGATCGCTCGGTATTGGCGAAGCAGTTCAAGGTTCGTGCTGTTAGGCAGCGCTACAGCAACCGAGCCCTCAAAATCCCTAAAAGGTAGGGCCACAACTCTCCAGCTGTCATGCTCGTCTATGGTCACTTCGCCCAGGGCGCCATTCTCGTCTAAATCAAAAGGCACTCCAGAGGTTCGGAACACGGCATCCAAATCCAGCGCCTCAAGATCCGGAAGCTCTAGATCAGAAGCATCCGAGGCCATGATCCGATACACGGTCTGACCCCGAGCATCGAGAACGGAAATCAAGTAATCACTTGGCAGCCTAGGCAGGGTAATACTTTTTGCATTTAGCCGAGATTCAATCTGACCAGGATTTTGTTGCGACAGAATCGACGCAGTTGCAGATAACAAGTTGTCAGTGTTTTGTTGCAAGTACGCACGCAAAACAGAAACAGTTCCAAAACTTGAAACCAAAAGAAGTAATCCAATGATTGCAACAGATAGGCCGGTCAGCTTACTTCGAAGAGAAACTTTTTCCCAGGCAGTAGCAAGCTTTGATGGCATTAGTCATGTTTCTTATAGATGTAGCCAACGCCACGCTTTGTTTGAATCAGCGACCTTGAACTAATTGGATCAATTTTCTTGCGAAGGTAGGAAACATAAGATTCAACAATTCCCATGTCGCCATTAAAGTCATACTCCCAAACGTGATCAAGAATTTGCGCTTTGGTTAAGACGCGATCCGCGTTCATGACAAGAAAACGTAGCAACTTGTATTCGGTTGGCGAAAGATCAACTAACGTTCCTTCGACGCTCACCTCATGAGCGTCCTGATTTATTACAACCGGACCAGCGTCAATTACCGCAGGTTCTGCTTCGGAGGATTTGGTTCGTCTAAGAATTGCTTGAATTCTTGCCACTACTTCGTCGAGGCTAAACGGTTTTGTGAGGTAATCATCGCCGCCAACAGTTAGTCCAGTGATTTTGTCTTCAACTTCATCGCGTGCGGTGAGAAAAAGAATGGGGGCTTGAATTCCTGCTGAGCGTAGCTTTTTGGTAACACTAAAGCCATTCATATCTGGAAGCATCACGTCTAACAAGATGATGTCCGGTTCAGATTCGGTAACCGCGGCTACTGCAGCAGTGCCATTGGCAGCGGTTTGAATATCGAAACCTGCAAATCTCAGGCTGGTGGCAAGCAAGTCTCTGATGTTTGGTTCGTCGTCGACTATAAGCACTCGGGTTTTTGTCATGGCTCAAGTGTCTCAGTTTTGCCTGAAAGAAACCTGAGAGTTAGTTGAGTGCCTCAGATACTTGAAACATCAAGGATTTTGTAGCTGTAACCCTGCTCCGCAAGGAAGCGCTGGCGGTTTTGGGCGAAATCCTGGTCCACGGTATCTCTTGCAATAAGGGTGTAAAACGACGCTGTTCGGCCATCAGCCTTTGGGCGCAGCAGCCTGCCTAATCTCTGGGCCTCTTCTTGTCTAGATCCGTAGGAGCCTGAAATCTGGATGGCTACCGATGCTTCCGGCAGGTCAACCGAGAAGTTAGCAACCTTAGAAACCACCAGCGTGGGCTCCGTTCCATCGCGGAATGCTTGGAACAACCTTTCACGTTCGTTAACTGAAGTCTCTCCGGTAATTTTTGGAACACCCAGCAAGTTCGCTACCTCATCTATCTGATCCAAGTACTGACCAATAACTAGTGTTGGCTCACCGATGTGTCTTTCTAAAAGCTTCTGGATCACTGGAATCTTCACTTTTGAAGTTGCCGCTAGTCTGTAGCGTTCGTCTTGTTCTGCAATTGCGTAGTTCAATCTTTCTTCTTCTGGAAGATCAACTCTGATCTCAAAACATTCTGCAGGTGCAATGTATCCTTCGGACTCAATTTCTTTCCAGGGCGCATCAAAGCGCTTAGGTCCAATCAAAGAAAACACGTCACCTTCTTTTCCATCTTCTCGAACCAGTGTTGCCGTCAGCCCCAATCTTCTTCTTGCTTGAAGATCAGCGGTCATTTTGAAAATAGGCGCTGGGAGTAAATGCACCTCATCGTAGATAATCAGGCCCCAGTCTTTTGCGTTTAGTAGCTCGAGGTGCGCGTACTCACCCTTTCGCTTAGCTGTGAGAATCTGATAACTAGCAATGGTTACCGGCTTCACCTGCTTGGTTGATCCGGAGTACTCACCGATTTCATCTTCGGTAAGTGTTGTGCGCTTGAGAAGTTCTGCTCGCCACTGTCTGGCGGCAACGGTGTTGGTAACCAGAATCAAAGTGTTGGTTTTTGCCCGGGCCATAGCAGCTGCTCCGACGATGGTTTTGCCCGCACCGCAGGGCAACACCACAACACCCGAACCGCCGTCCCAGAACTTACTCACGGCGTTGCTCTGGTAGTCGCGGATAGCCCAACCCTTTTCGGCAAGAGCAATCTCATGGGGGGTGCCGGGGGTGTACCCAGCCAAATCATCAGCCGGCCACCCCAGCTTGAGAAGCTCTTGCTTGAGAGCTCCTCTGGCAAAAGCAAGCACCTCGAAGGTGTCTTCGGAGAGCCTAGATCCCAGCAAGGCGGCTATTTTTGGTCCCCTGGAAGCTTCCAGCAAGATAGCCGGGGAGGTGCAGGTAAGAAGTAAAGACCCTGCCGCATCCCTTCTAATGACCAGCTTTCCGTAGCGATCCATAGTCTCTTGAATATCCACGCGAACAGAGGAGGGGATAGCGAACTTTGCGTATTTGTCGAGCACCCCAAGGACATACTCGCTGTCGTGACCGGCGGCCCGAGCATTCCATAAACCGAGCTTGGTGATTCGGTAGGTGTGAATGTGCTCAGGAGCTCGTTCTAATTCGGCAAAGATAGCTAGGTCATGGCGCGCATCGGGAGCTTGCGGGTGGTTCACTTCTAGCAGGGCTGTTTTATCGCTTTGAACAATTAGTGGACCTTCGGTCATTGCTAACCAATCACAATCGAAGTAATCGCAGATACCGGAAGGGTTCTCTCGATATCAGCCTTGCGGTCTCTAGCTCGCAATCTGCCATTTGCTAAACCGATGGGCTCTAGAACAAAATTCATAATTTTACCGTTGGCATTAATTTCAACTAACAAGATACTTTTTGAAGCCAAGGCTAGTTGAATCTTGCGATCAACATCTGATTCAGGCGCTTGGTCTGCAATTTCAAGATCTTGTTTCCTAAGTCTGGTTAGCTGGTCTTGGAACATTGCCGCGTGAGAACTGTTTTTGTGAATAGCCGATGGAGCAATTACCTTGCCAGCTTCATCGACTCGAATAGCTAAGTAGCTATTTTCTCGAAGGGCGTGATACAAAGTCTCGGGATCCAGTGTTGAAACAAGCGCACCCTCAGATTTTCTCAGTCCATAGGCTTTCAACTTGGAGTCCATGAGAATTTGGGTTGCTAGCAATTCGTCAGTTGAAACCAAAATCGAACCAGTTTTGTTTGCTGAGATCTTTAGTCTTCCAAACCTTGATGCAGTTTCGGAAATAAGGTAATCAACTGGTTGCGGCAGGGTTGTTCCCGAGAGCTTTTCAAGAAGGGCTCGTATCTGTTTTTCGTTTAAGCCCTCTTCCAGTCCGCAACTAATGCTCATCGGTGAAATCCGATACCCGGTCGCTAGCCCAATGTTTTCGGTGTCGGTGAACTTCCGGAGCTCAATCTCAATAGTGCTTGCTAGGGGCCCCGGGGCAATAATCGACAGGTCGGCCTGGACGATAATGCGCTCCTGTTGGGCTGGAAGCCTTTGTTCTAGGGCTTTGGTGGCAAGTGTCAGCTTCCCGGTCAGAACGTTGGTTAGCCAGCTCGCAGCAAAGCCATTGACTGACAACCCAATGGCATCGGCCAGCTCAGCTACCCTTCCGATTCGAGATTGGGCGGACGAGCTACTAAGCGGGAAGCTAGATCCCACCAGCTCAATCAACGACTTGGTTGGGTTCTGAGCGAGCTGCAAAGCTAATTCCTTCGAGCCAGATGCCCCCAAGATAGCCAGCCAGGCATTGGCCAAGATTTGCCAACGGTTTTTTGGATCAGAGCTTATCCAACTGTCGGCAAGGTCAGTGGGGTGAAAGCGTTTTTCAGAAATTGCAACCACGCCAGAAACTTTGGCCAGTTCAAGAATTGCCTTTACGTACTCTTTGGATTTTCCTAAGTGGCTGGAGAGCCGCTTCACATCTGGTAAACCCATGGAGCCTTTAGATACTTCTCTTACAAAATGTTGATCGAGGCTAAAGATTAATTCGGTGATGGACTGCATGGCTTCAAACGCATGAATGCCACAATCTCTATCGATAGATTCTTGATCCGGTGCCTTGATAGCTTCGGTGACTATTCGAAGTGATGCCGTTCTGGGGTTTTCCTTTAGTCTCTCAGCGAGCCAGTCATAAACCACCGGCTCTTTTGAGCTCCATACCAAAAGATCACTTGCTAGAAAACAAACTTGCTCTTTGGAAACTTTCTCCTGCGCGAGTAGTGATCTCAAAGAGCTTATCTCCGAATTAGAAAGACTTGAAACAAGTAACGCTTGCGACTTGGGAGTTAGGACAGCTTGAGCAAGATCAAAGAAATCTTTGAAATCAGAAAGTGAAAGTGATCTCTCGTGAACCAAAATGCTAAGAGCGGCGTCGTCTGCAGAACGAAGGGCCAGGGCTAACCGGTATAGATCACTCACTGCTTGTTTTCGCGCCCTTTCCTTCTAGAAGAAAGAAACAGCATCAGCAAGACCAGCACGAGGCCAATGGGAAGAGCTATAAGAGGTATCTGGGCAAAAATGGCCAGATTAGTGGTCTCCCCAAAGAAGCTTCGGACCAGGGTTATGACTATAGACAGCAGTGAAAGGCCAATGATTCCAGCCCCCATGTAAGCAAGGAAGGTTTCCAGCCGGGAAGGTCCAGAAGGCTTGAATTTAGTCATCCTTCTAGGATACCCCTGAAGTGAGGGCTGAATTCGGGCAGTAGTTTTTAGGGGGTTGCCCTTGGTAAAATGGAAAATCCTGAGAAAGAGGTAGTCATGCCAACCGGCAAAGTGAAATTTTTCGATGAAGAAAAAGGCTTTGGTTTCATCGCATCCGATGAGGGCCAAGAGGTCTTTTTGCACATCAGCGCACTCCTTGATGGAGTAACTCAGGTAACCCCTGGCACCAGGGTTGAATTCGGTATTGTCGACGGCAAAAAAGGAGCCCAGGCGCTTTCCGTCCGTGTTCTAGAGGCTCCACCTTCACTTGTGAAGATGTCAAGAAAGCCAGCTGACGAAATGTCTGTGATTGTTGAGGACCTGATCCGTTTGCTAGATAACATCAGCGGGGGACTAAAGCGTGGCAAGCAGCCAGAAACTGCACAGAGCCAAAAGATCGCAACCTTGCTTCGCAAGCTTGCTGACGAGCTAGATGCTTAAGCTACTTAAAAAGCCTCAGCACCAATCCTTAGCCGAAAAAGCAGCCAAAGAAACTTCCCCGGCAAATGGAGTTGGAAAGTTTTTAGGAACTGCTAGCGAAGATAAAGACACCACAAACTATAGATTCGAATCCAAGCTCACTGGCTATGTCGGTTGGGAGTGGAACGTGGTTATCTTTCAAGCCAAAAAATCAGATGCCGCAACAGTTTCTGAAGTCGTCCTACTTCCGGGGAAGGCCTCAATCCTTGCCCCAAGCTGGGTTCCCTGGTCTGAGCGACGTGCCGAAATTGAGAACAGTAAGGCTGAGTCCTTACCGGTTGCGAACCTTGAGGTAACCGAAGATTCCGAGGCAGATGCCAAAGATACAGGTAAGCGCCCACCAATCGGGAAGCGGCTGCGCAAGCGTCTGGCCAAAAAGAAGGATAAGAAGTAGGGCTACTGCCCACATTGCGGTAAAGATAATTACCGCCACCGCGGCATTGGTTTCAATCGGCTCAGGATCGGGCTTGCGATCTTGTTCCTTGACTCGAAACCTCATCAACCTAGCCTCTCCAGAACAAAATCAAAACACGCTGTCAACGACTCAACATCAGCTTGGTCGGTACCAACGAATGTAGCAATTCGAAGTTGATTTTTTCCCATTCCGCGGTACGGGTCGACATCCACAATTCCATTCAATCTGAGCACTCGAATCAGCTCTGCAGAGTCCACCGCCTCATCAAACTCCAAGGTGACAACGACCTGGGAGCGGTGGTCTGGGTTGGAAACAAACGGGCTCGCCACACCAGATGCCTCGGCCCAGTCATAGAGCACTTTTGAGCTGGAGCGGGTCTTGGCGTCTGCCCATTTCAAACCACCTGACTCGTTTATCCATTTGATCTGCTCATTGAGCAAGAACAGGGTTGCGATGGCAGGGGTGTTTAGGGTCTGGTTCAACCTTGAATTCGTGATTGCAGTCTTGAGGGATAAAAACTCTGGGATGTATCGATCCGATGCAGCTATCTTCTCGGCCCGCAATACCGCCTCTGGAGACAGTAAGGCTAGCCAGATTCCGCCATCGGCGGCAAAGTTCTTTTGAGGGGAAAAGTAGTAGACGTCGGTATTGCGTGCATCAAAGTTCATGCCACCGGCAGCCGAAGTCGCGTCAGTTAGGAACAAGGCCCCGCTGTCTGCTCCGGCCAGCCTCTCTACAGGGGTGACAACTCCAGTAGAAGTCTCATTTTGGGGGTATACATATGTATTGGTTAAAGAAGTAGCCACAAATTCTGCCCTGGAGCCAGGTTCGCCCTTTTGAACCGAAAGCTCGCCTAGAAAAGGGGCCTTGAGCGACTTGGCGAATTTTGAACTAAATTCCCCGTGAACTAAGGCTTGGGAATTACCCTCGGCCAGGGAAAAAGCCACAACGTCCCAAAATGCGCTCGCGCCACCGTTTCCCAGTGCTATTTCGTAACCTGCTGGGGCTCGAAACAGCTCAAGTAAGCCATTTTGGACCTCTGCGACCAGGTTCTTGATTGGAGCTTGGCGGTGGGAGGTCCCCATAAGAGATGTACCGATCGAGCCAAATGATGCCAATTGTTCGTTTCTAAGCCTGGACGGACCACAGCCAAAACGCCCGTCTTTAGGCAAAAGTTGGCTAGGAATCTGAATATTTGGCATGTCAATAGTGTAGTAGTCTGCGAGTTTACCCAGAACAGGCGCGGTTTTTGAGCTCGGATTAGTCATCGGTTAGACTGTTCCAGCAATCGAAATCAACCTATTTCGATGGTCGGATCTGAGATGCTTTGAGCCTGAAATCAGATTTTTAGAACTAATAGTTTCGATTCAGGACTGATTTCTTAGAAGAAGTCTTTAGAGCAATGCGGAGGTAGCAGCTTTGGCCAGTAATGGTGCAGGCAAACACAGAGCAGACGTTGAAATAAACGTCCTTGAATCTTTTGAGATTCGCTCTAGACGCTCCGTGCGCGAAGCAGAGAAAGCAAAATTAGCCAAGTCTTCCAGGCGCGCTCGCAAAGCCATGCTCCGAATGGAGTCAAAGGCCCTCAAGCGCGAGCGTGATCTGCAAAGGCCGCTAAGTAAAGTCTCGACCCAAGGCAGATTGCGCAACAATCAGACTTTTAGAACTGCCTTAACCATGCTTACCGCATCGGGTTTGCTGGCTACCTCGGCGCTACCGGCCTACGCTTATGACCCGGAGGTTGCCGCGATGGCCAGGTTCACAACCACGAACCCAGATGACATTATTCAGACCGAAGGCACCCAGGATCTAACCGTGGCTGCCGCCAACACCGTTCAGTTCGTCCGAGGTGAATACGCCTCAGAAAGCGCTGCCCTCGTGCTTCGCCAGCAGACCATCAGTAACTACCGTGCCTACACTGGCCCAAGCGCTGCGGACTACGTTAAGAACCCACCCTTCAGCGCCATTAGCGCTGAGCAGGTTTTGCAAGTTGCTGCTCAATATGTTGGGACCCCTTACGTCTTTGGTGGATCAAACCCTCGAGGCTTTGACTGCTCTGGATACGTCATGTTTGTGTACGCGCAGTTTGGTGTTGAGCTTCGCCACAGCGTAACTGCTCAGTCCAGAGTCGGCATAGTTGTGTCACCAGAAGACGCCAGACCGGGAGACATAGTTATCTTCAACGATCACAGCCACAACGGAATCTATGCCGGAAATGGTCAGTTCTATCACGCCCCTCAGCCAGGAGACCGAGTCAAGCTGGCTCCTATTTTTGAGCCGAGGCACTACTTTGTAAGGCTAGGCACCACTTCCTAAAACACAGCCTGGTTTGTTGATAAATCTGGTTTTTGTTTGAGCTAACCTATAGCTAGCTAGAAATTGTCATCTAATTGAAGGGCTAGGGGTTTTGATGAAAAGCATGCTTCCCAAGTACTGCTTCCAATCTCGGCAACCCGAGCCCATCGGTTCGATACCGGGCAAGTAATTAGCGTCGTCATTTATGACGGCGCTTTTTTTGTGCCCAGGCAATCAAGCTAGCTAACCGAACGCCCACAATCCGTGTGGGTCAATTCGAAAGGAACTTGAATGAGAACTTTGGTACTAAACGCAGGCTATGAGCCACTTGCTGTTGTCAGCTTCAAGCGAGCCATTATTTTGGTGCTAAACCAAAAAGCCACTGTCTTGGCCCAGGCCGGAAATCACCTAGTAAGAAGTGCAACCTCGGAATACAAGCTGCCCTCGGTCATCTTGCTCTCTCGATACGTACGAATCCCAGGCTCTAGGGTTATCCCAGTTTCACGAAGGGGCGTGCTTCGAAGGGACGCCCACCGCTGTGCTTACTGCCAACGATCTGCTTCGACAGTGGATCATGTTCAACCCAGATCCAAAGGCGGAGATGACTCTTGGGAAAACCTGGTTGCTTGCTGCCTCAGGTGTAACAACAAAAAGGGTGATCGCACCCTGGCTGAAATGGGTTGGACGCTAGATTTCAAACCTCGGATGCCAGCTGGAACTATCTGGATGGTGCGGGGCACCGAAAGATTTGAACCAGAGTGGGATCCATATTTAGCTTTTGCTGCAGCCGCCTAAAGTGACCCCGAGAAGAATCGAACTTCCGCACAAGGTTTAGGAAACCTCTGCTCTATCCACTGAGCTACGGGGCCAGAACTATCAAAGATACCTCAACACAAGCCGAGGTAGCCAAGAATCAAGGGCCCCCAAAGTTAGTCTTGACTCATGACCGATTTTCTAGAAACTCAAGATCATCAGTCTGCGCCTACTCGTGAGCAGTGGTTTTTGGAAATCAATCAAATTGGCGGTAACGATTCCCTAAGCCACTTCAACAGCAACAGCTATTCTCAGGTAAATCTAGAGAAAGCTCACCCGGGTGGCCTTGCCCAGTTTGTTACCGGCAGGTCAACTCTGCTTTCTAACCTGATTCGCGATTCACTTTCTTTCTCTAGGGCCTATTCCGCCGCCAATCGAATCCAACACAAACAAAACTCACTATCGGAGCAATTCGGGATCGAGAGCCTCTACCTTGCCAGCGGCCTAGTGGACTTTAGTGCTGACGGACATGAGCTTCGGATGCCAATCCTTCTTTGGCCAGTAAACCTTCTCACCAAGCAAGATGATTTTGAGCTAAGTCTTTCTAGAAAGGCCATAGTCAACCCAGCGTTGGCTCCAGCTCTTCAGAAGCACTACGGGGTAAAACTAAACGCTGAAGATCTACTTTCTATGGTTCAGGTTGGATCAGACCCGATACCGGTTCGAGTGTTGGATCATATTTCTGCCCTCACGGACCAGTCGGCAAATCTTGAGTTCAGCAGGCTGTTGGCTATTAGCAATTTCTCTTCGGCGGCTAGTGATCTAGCATCTGACTTCCAGGATGCTTCGCACCCAGTGACGGATTTGTTCCTAACAGAATTAGATTCCAACGCTGAGTCTTTTGAGCAAGGTATCGCGGATCCAATAGCGGTTACAGATTCGGACAGCACTCAAACCAGAATTGTCTCGAGAGCGCTAGCTGGAACTAGCTTTGCGGTTGAGACCTTGCCGGGTTGTGGCTATACGCAAACTGTTGTGCTCTTGGTTAGCGCACTTACCCATCAGGGCAAAAGAGTGCTGGTAGTGGCACCTAGAAGACAGACCCTCGATGAGCTAGCCAACAGGTTTTCCCAGGTAGGCCTACCCGGCCTTGGCATCAGATCAAGTTCAACTTGGCTAGATATGATCAGTGCAATATCGCGCAACGAGAAAGCACAACCGGTGAACTACACCGAACTAGCTGCGCGCCGCGACAGCACCCGAGAAGAAGTTGCCAACTACTTCGCAGACTTTGAGAAGGTAGACGGTGAGCTAGGAGTAAGTATCGAGCAGGCCCTTGAGGAGCTAGCTCGATTGTCTGGATCTACCAAGGCTCCAGTCAACGAGGCAAGAATCGACGCCGACCAACTAGGTCGCCACCGAGACCTTACCTTCGCGGGAACCCTACTCAAGCAAGCCCAAGAGCTTGGCATGTTCGAGATTGGCCCCAGTGAGTCCGCCTGGTTCATGGCTAAGTTCGATAACCCATTAGATGTCCCAAGCAAGCTGCAGCTTGCTAAATCTCTTTATGAAAACTCCTTCCAGGCGCTATCCAGCCAGCTTGCTGAATTCACCAAGGCTGTTGAGTTTCAGCCAGCCCAGACGGTAAGTGACTGGGTAAATTACCTTCAGCTATTTGTCGGCATCAGAGAGACGCTCGATAAGTTCAAACCAGAGGTGTTTGATCGCCCGCTCACCGAGTTGATCTTGGCCACCGCACCACGAAAAGACAAGTCAGTTATGTCAGGGGCAAACCGCAGCCGCCTGAAAAAGCTTGCCAAGGAATACCTTCGCCCAGGCCTTCACGTTTCCGACATGCATGAGTCGCTCAAGGCAATTCAGCTCCAGCGCGATGCCTGGGGAAAGTATTGCCTGGTTGCCAAGCCACCGCAGGTCCCACTTGGCATCAAGGAAGCCCAACAGGCCGTGAACGAATTCGTTCGCGAATTGAGTGAGCTCCAAGCACTGCTAAGTGATTTAGCAATGAGTGGACCACTTCTTTCACAGCCACTTAGTGAGCTCACCAAAACTCTTCGTTCGCTCTCGCAAGACACCAAGATATTGGATAACTACGACGAGAGATCGATGACGATCCAGCGACTTGAGGAAGCAGGCCTTGGGCCATTGGCTGTTGAGCTTGCCAATTTACACACCAGCAAGGATGACCTCCAGTCTGAACTCGAACTGGCTTGGTGGAAATCTGCTTTGGAAACATTGCTTGAAAGATCAGGCAGGTCGCTGGCTGCCGACAGCGATGAAATCGTCCAAATAGAAAAGCGTTTTGCTGCAGCCGAAACAGAGTTGATTGCAGCTGGCTCCAAAACAGTGGCCTACGGACTTGCTGGAAAGTGGAAGCAGGCTTTGGAGAATCACCCTTCCGAGGCCCAGACCCTAAAAGAATTACTAAAACTAAAGCGCGCGGTTATCTCAGAGGTGGCGCAACTGGCTCCAAACATTTACCAAGCGCTGGTCCCGGTGGTTTTAGCTTCGCCCTACGAGCTACCTACGACCTTAGCCAAGGGCGAAAGATTCGACGTCACCTTGGTGCTCGATGGTGCCGGTTCTTCTATTGCCGAAAACTACGCTGGTCTGGTTCGGTCGAATCAGGTAGTGGTCTTTGGTGATGACGTAATTGCAGCTGCCGCCGGTTTTAGCATTGAGAGCCTGCCTCAAGAAGATGAGCAAACTCGTGTGCCAGAGTCTATTTTTACTGCCGCTCGCAGGTCGCTACCTCTTGAGGTTTTGAGACGAAGCTATCGAACTTCAGGTCAAGCCCTGGCAGATTACATCAATAGAGAGTTCTACCAAGACCGCATAATCTTTGAGCCAGTAGCAGCCAGTTACTTTGGAAGCAGCAACGTAAAGTTTGAGCGGGTTGTGGCGGGAAATTCAGATCAGCCCGAGAGCTTGGATCAAGAGCTAGTGCTTGTGATTCAGTCCATTATGAGCCACGCCAAAACAACGCCTCAAGATTCCTTACTGGTGGCAACCGCGAGCGCTAAGCACGCTTGGCGACTAGAAACTGGTCTCAGGTCAGCTAGAAAGACCAGGGCGGATTTAGATCCATTCTTTGAAAGCCATGGTCGTGAAAAATTCGAGATAACTACCATTCAAGAACTAGCCCATCGGGTGGCAGATCGCATTATCTTCAGCCTGGGCTTCGGTAAAGATCTATCCGGCCAAGCACCAAAGATACTGGGTCAAATTTCCCATCGGCATGGCAAGAGATACCTAGCTAACCTGTTGGTTTCTGCCAGAAAGCAAATCACCATCGTTAGCGCACTGGATAACCAGGACCTGCTTGCCAAGGCAAATCCTGGGGTTGAGATGCTGAGCGATTTGATGCATGAGCTTGGAAGAGCCGCCCCCATCAAGCTCGAAGCAGATCTGAACCCAATGATTGCTGATCTAGCCATCAGGCTTACCAAGCTTGGAGTTACCACCAGAACCAACTTCTCGACGAGGATCAAGCTGGTTGCTTCGGTGGGCCAGAAGGCGGCAATTGTTGAACCGGACTGGGGCATCCTTGGCTACAACCTTTCAGAGCGCTATCGGCTTCGCCCGGCACTTTTGGAAGCTATGGGTTGGATGTATCTGAGGGTTCCAAGCTTTGAGCTGTTTGCAGATCCGGAGCGGGTAGCTAGATCGATTGCCATGAGCTTGGGTATAGAGGTAACCAAGAAACCTCAGCCGCTTTTTGAACTCAGCGAACCGGCTTTTGAAGACACCGCTTCAGCTTGGGGAGACTCAGCGGACTCTAACGATCAAAGACTTGCCGAAGACAAACCGCCGCACTGGGGTTAGTCACTAGATTTTGGTTTGCTGGACTCAGTTGACCTGGAGTCAGTTCTGTAAAAACCGGTTCCTTTAAAGCTCACACCGAGTTGCCCAAACACCTTGCGAAGTTCCCCGCCGCACTCTGGGCACACGGTCTCATCCGCAGCCGCAAATTCTTGCCACAAGTCAAAGCTGTGTTCGCACTTTTTGCAGACGTAGCTATAGGTAGGCATGGGCTCTCTCGAATCAGCGGGATTTAGCTAATTCTAACGCGCAAGGGGAATGCTTATGGTTCGAGATTGGGTCACTACAAGGCTCACTGGCACATCGTGAGTCTCACTTGGAACCTCAGGCAAAAACTCCGCATCGTAAACGAGCCCCACAGTTGGGCCCTTGTATTGCTCTAGGTATCGGTCGAAGTAACCAGCACCTCGACCCAAGCGCTGGCCTTGATAGTCAATTGCCAGAGCTGGAACAACAATTAATCCCAGATCTTTTGGCTCAACAACTTTGCCCGTTGGCTCCCTAAAACCCAGCTCGCTCGGCAAAGTTTCAGAGTCTAAAACGGCCATAACCATATGGCCATCGGATTCAATTCTTGGGCAAGCAATTTCTATGCCCTCTGCCCGGGCTAGTTCAATAAAGGAGTCGGTTTCAGGCTCAGAACCAAAGGATAGGTAGCAGCCGATTCTCTCTAGGTTTTGCTGCAATGAAAGAGCAAGCAAGTGTTCGGAGAATTGGTGGCTTGTTTGCCTAGCGAGATTTTCAGATCTAGCCGCCAGAATCTGAAGCCTAAGGGCTTTCTTGGCTTCCGAGACAATCTCACTCATGCCACTAATCTAGCCATCGTGGCTCTTTCTTTTGCACTAACTCACGGCGACGTAAAACTGCGGATCGCGAAGATGAGAGACTCCAAATCCCTAGAGAAACTAATCCTTGGAAACAGGGCATGGCTTAGACCTTGGGAGGCCACCAACCCTGGAGCCCCAAACTCATTCGATGTCAGATCTCAACTTCGAGGACTAATTCGCCAATTAGACGATGAGTCAGGGATGCCGTTTGTAATTGAGGTTCAAGGAGTAGTTCAAGGCCAACTAAACGTTGCCAATATTTTGTATGGCTCAGTTTCTTCTGCGGTGATTGGTTACTGGGTATCTCCGGAAGTTGCAGGAAGAGGTGTTGCACCAACATCGGTTGCCCTAGTTACCGACTATTTGATGAATCAGGTCGGGTTGCACCGAGTCGAGATAGATGTCAGACCAGAAAACACTGCATCGCTAAGAGTCATAGAAAAGCTGGGCTTTAGGTACGAAGGCATCAAGCAGCGCTACATCCACATCAATGGTGACTGGCGCGACCACTACATCTTTGCCTTGACCGGGGAAGAGGTTCCAGAGGGAATCTTGAATAGATTCTTAAGAAAACAAGTTCCACCCCAAAAATACCCCTGGAACTGACAAACCAACACGCCACGGTAAATCCGCGACACGCCGCACTTCCTTCTCTAACTTTGATGTATGGATCAAAGCGCAGCACTCGGTGGACTGATGATGCTCGTCATCGCAGTCTTGTGGGTTGTTGTCTTTATTCCGTCCTGGTTTCAAAACCGAGTTGACGCTGAACGATACGCTCAGGAGTCAAAAGGTTTGAAGCCCCAGGTTAGAGACCTAAGGGTTTCGGCGAATGCGCCGGTTGCATCAAAGCTTCGGCTTGCAACCGAACGATCTCGAAAGCTTAGAAGAACAAAAAACACGATGTCGGTTTTGGCCACCCTAACTATCCTGGGATCGGTCACATTGGCGTTTTTCGCCTTCCAAAACCCGCTACTTTTTGTGGCAATTGGGTTTGGAATGCTAGTGGGATTGTTCGCGCTGCTGGTGGCGATAAAGGCCTCCGGCGAACTAAATAAGACACTTATATGGGTTGCTCAGTCGAAAACCGAGTTGACTGCCAGCCTTGCGAAGACCTGGAGAGAAGCCATTCTGCCCAGTATTGACGCGGAAAGTGACTCTAGAGCGTGGACTCCAAACCCATTACCCTCACCTGCATATAAAAGTCGAATTGGTGAGCTCGAAATACCAAATGTCGCGTCCGTGACCGAAATTAGCAACTCGAGGAAGAATTTCGACACGCAAAAAGAAATAAACACAATATTGAAAAAAAGACGCGCTACCGCGTAATTTGGTGCTAAATCACTAGACTTAAATCAATCTAAACAGGAGAGCAAAAAAGAGTGAACGCATTTGATCGAGTAACAAAACGAGTAAACAAAATATTCCGCAATAACGTCAAGCCAGTTTCAAAGGCAGTGGGCGACCTAGCTCAAGATATCGCCGAAGAGACCATGGCTGAAGTGAAAGAGGTAAAGAAAATGGCAGTAGCCAAGAAGAAGACCGCAGCAAAGCGCAAGCCAGCTGCGAAAAAAGCAGTAGCAGCTAAGAAGCCTGCTGCAAAGAAGACCGCAGCAAAGCGCAAGCCAGCTGCAAAGAAGACTGCAGCTAAGAAGCCAGCAGCGAAGAAGACTGCAGCTAAGAAGCCAGCAGCGAAGAAGACTGCAGCTAAGAAGCCAGCAGCGAAGAAGACTGCAGCAAAGCGCAAGCCAGCTGCTAAGAAGACTGCAGCTAAGAAGCCAGCAGCGAAGAAGACTGCAGCGAAGCGCAAGCCAGCTGCGAAAAAAGCAGTAGCAGCGAAGAAGCCAGCACGTCGTAAGACTGCAAAGCGTAAGGCAGCTGCAAAGTAGTAATTTCTTTTAATAGTAAAAAACCCCACTCTTCGGAGTGGGGTTTTTTATTTCTCAAAGATTTAGAAAATCTTTGATTGATGTTTACTTTCAGTCTTTTGAAACAACCCAGCGAACCGAAGATTCCAAGTCCGGGTATTTGAAGCGAAAACCTGAGGCCAAAAGCTTGGTTGCGGTCATCTTTTGACTGACAAGCAGTAGCTCTCTGGCCGCCTCGCCAATGAGCATATTCATGGCAAATTCTGGGACCCTGAACCAGGTGGGCCGCTTCAGCTCTTTACCGAGGGCCCGAACCATCTGTTCGCAGGTCGCTGGCTCCGGAGCACTCAGGTTGAATGGCCCGTGGGCGGTTGGAGTATTTATCAAATGAATGATGGCAGCGGCTTCGTCTACCAAGTTGATCCAAGCCCAGTATTGCTTTCCAGAACCTAGCGGTCCACCAATAAACATCTTGATCAGCGGAATCAGTTTTCCAAGGGCACCTAGTTTTCGACTCATGACAAGCGTCGTGCGAGCCAGCACCACCCTGGTTCTTGCTTTGTGAGCCTCAAGCTCCCAGTCGTTAGCAAGATCAGCTAAGAAGCCTTCGCCTTTTGGGCTGTCTTCGTTGAGCCACAGGTTGCCACCCTCGCCGTAAAAACCTGATGCTGAACCACTAACGAGTACCTTGGGTTGGTTCTTGGCGGCGTTGATGGCAGCTACCAAGGTTTTGGTTGAGTTGATTCTCGAGTCAACTATCTGCTGCTTGTATTTTCTAGTCCAGGGGATCCGACCAGTAGTTGCACCAGCTAGATTCACAACAGCGTCAATTGATTCCATAACTTCTGGATCAAGTTCAAGTTGAGCTGGATTCCAGCTGATCTCATCACTGGCTTTGGCTTTGCGGCGAACTAGCTTCAATGGTTCGTGACCGTCAGCTTTTAGTTGGCTGTATAGCTCAGTGCCTACTAGCCCACTTGCTCCTGAAATTAGAACTCTCATGGTTTCCCCAGCTTTGATTGACGGTAATACTTCAAGACTCTCATACAATTAGGGGAGAAAAAAATACCCCTTTGGGGTCAAGGAAAATGGGGTTTTTGTGCCATCAGCATCAATGGACGTACAGCCATGGATTTGGTTTCTATCTGTTGGAATCATCAGCCTGGTAATCCTGGTGGACTTAATCGTTCAGATCAAGAAACCTCACGAGCCAACCTTCAAGGAATCAGCGATTCAATCAACTGTCTATGTTGGGCTAGCGCTGATGTTCACCTTCTTGGTGATCGAGGTCTGGGGAGCTCAATTTGGCGGCGAATACCTGGCCGGCTTCATAACCGAGAAGTCACTATCGGTAGATAACCTCTTCGTTTTCCTTGTGATTTTCACCAAATTTGCGGTTCCTAGGAAGCTTCAAAGTGAGGCCCTTTTGGTGGGGATCGTCTTGGCCCTGATTTTGAGGGGTATCTTTATCTACCTTGGGGCCGCTGCAATTGAGAACTTCAGCTGGGTTTTCTACATCTTCGGCTTCTTCTTGCTGTACACCGCAGCACTGCTGATCTGGGACACCCTAAAAGCAGACCACGAAGACAAGGTGCCAGGCGGAAAGGTTATTGCCTTTATCAAGCGCCGGTTCAGGTCTGTGGACGAGTATCACGGAACGAAGCTAACCATTGTCCAGAAGGGCCAGCGCTACATCACCCCGCTGCTTCTTGTGATGATTGCGATCGGCTTAACTGATCTGCTATTCGCGCTGGACTCTATTCCAGCTGTCTATGGTCTAACCAACGAACCATACATCGTGTTTATGGCAAACGCTTTTGCTCTTCTAGGCCTTAGACAGCTTTACTTCTTATTGAGTGGCCTGATGGAGAGATTGAAGTATCTGGGAGTTGGGCTTTCAATCATCCTGGCTTGGATCGGTGTGAAGCTTGTGATTCACGCTCTGCACAAAAACGAACTTCCGTTTATCAACGGCGGAGAGTATGTGAAGGCTGTTCCTGAAATCTCCACTGAGCTTTCTCTCGGAGTAATCATTACAACTTTGGCTATCACTACCGTGGTGAGCTTGATTGCCACTAGCAACGAAAAAGCCTCTAAAAAGAAAAAGACCTCTAAGAAGAAAAAGACCTCTAAAAAAACTAGCTAGGAGCTAAAAGGTCCAAATACTGGATTCCAACTTTGAATAGTTCGAGATCCAATACATCCCGCGATGTCGAAGGGGTCGTTATCCAGTAGCTTTGCGAGTTCTTCTGCAGATTCGCTTCTAAAAACAAGAAGCGCCTCTGGGGTATCCACCATTGGTCCAGAAGCTAGAAGAATATTCCTTTCAAGAAGTTCTGAGAGCCAGGCCCTATGAATAGGTCTAATTTCATCAATCTGGCTCGCAGGTGCTGTGTATAGGTAAGTGACGGCGAAGATGGGCATTTTTCAATCCTACTTTGGCCGTTTTAGATCCAACTAGGAAGCCACATCCGAAGCTGCCACTGATCAAAAGGCACCACCAACCCGATGTTCACCGGTAAGAAAAAAACCGACACTAGGGTGGCCAAAACAAAGAATCCAACAACTAGAGCTTTAGCTAATCTGTTGTTGCCAATAGCTCGGTAAAGAATTTGCATCACTAGAACCAGACCAAGAATCATCCACGGTAGAAAGCTCACCGCGTAGAACTGAAAGACGGTTCTCTCTGGAATCAACAACCAAGGTAGGTACAAAGCACCTACCCCTAGCAAAACCTGCCCGATTACTCTTTCCCTGGTTCTTAGGTACCGGTAGACAAGGTATGCAATTGCCGCAGTGGCAAACACCCAAATCAACGGATTACCCAAAGCGGTAATAGCCGATGAGCAAGTCACACTCTCGCATCCCATTTGCCCCGAAGAGTATGTCTCGTAGAAAAAAGCAGTGGGTCGAATACCTAATAACCAACTTATTGGGTGAGATTGGTAGGAGTGATCTTCTGACAAGTTGACGTGGAACCTGTAAATCACCTCGTGATAGTTCCAAAGTGATTGAGCCCAACTAGGTAGGGCTCCAAAAATTCCAGGCAAGGAATTATCTTCTGCCCAAGTTCTTGAGTAACCACCCGACGAGTTGATCCAACCCAACCAGCTTGTAACGTAAGCTGCGATGGCAACCGGGATAAGGTTCACAAATGAAATAGCCCCTTGAGCAAAAATCCCAGATCGAGCCCATGATTTTTCTCTAGCGTCCCTGCGCAGAAGCATTTCTGAAAACACTACATACAGTCCAATTGCCGCCAATAGATACAGACCCGACCATTTGATCGCGCTAGCGGCTCCAAGAGCTACTCCAGTTAGAACTAGCCAAGGCCTAAACCAAAGCAGAGTGCTTTTGCCTTCCTGAATGGCGTAAGCAATTCTGAGCCTGGACTGCTTGCTGTCGATCAGGAAAAACAAGAAACCTAGCAAGAGGAAAAAAGTAAGTGGAGTATCAAGCAGTGCAGTGCGGGACATGGTGATCGCCATGCCATCTATCGCCAGTAAGAACCCCGCCGCAAGGGCGAGCTTGGTTGAGGCAAAGAGCTTGTGAGCCACAAGCATCAGTAGGGCTACGGTGGCTATGCCCAAGACGGCAGTGGAGATTCGCCAACCGGCAGCGTTATCGGGCCCTAGTAGCCACATTCCCGAGGCAATCAACCACTTACCAAATGGTGGGTGCACCACAAAAGCCGGGTCAGTCAGGTACGAGTAAACATCGCCAGATTCAAAGGCAGCGTTGGCACCTTCTGGCCAGTTCTTCTCATTACCCTCCCGAGCAAGAGAGAGAGCATCTTTGACGTAGTAAGTTTCGTCAAATACCAGCTTTTGCGGGAAAGACAGGTTCCAGAGTCTGGTTAGTGAAGCTATTGCGAGCACAAAAGCAAAACCAAGGTATTCAATTACCTTTTTGTTTCCCCGCAGCTGCTTCATAAGCCCATGCTAATCAAGACCGCGCCTTGGTATCTGACACAATGAAGTGGTGCTTATTCTGGCAGGGACTCCTATTGGAAACATAGGCGACGCCTCGGCGAGGCTACTTCTCACGTTGCAGCAAGCTAAGGTGATTGCCGCCGAGGACACCAGAACCCTATTGAAGCTAGCTAATCATCTAGAGATAAAGCTGAACGCAGAACTAATTAGCCTGAATGAACAAAACGAATTACAAAAACTTGATCGACTGGTTGAAATCGCCGCCACAGCGAACTTAGTCCTGGTCAGCGATGCGGGCATGCCAACCATTAGCGACCCTGGTTTTGCCCTGGTTCGTGCCTGCAGCGAGCAGGGAGTTGAAATACAAGTTGTGCCAGGGCCATCTTCTGTGATTGCCGCCCTTGCTGTTTCTGGTCTATCTACGGACCGCTTCAGCTTCGAAGGTTTCATTCCAAGAAAATCCGGTGAAAGAAAGAATTTCTTTCTGAAACTTGCTTCGGAGACTCGAACCATGATCTTCTTTGAATCCCCTCACCGCTTAACCGAGTCATTAGAAGATGCCGCAACAGTCTTTGGTGGCGAAAGAAAAGCGTCACTATCTAGAGAGCTAACAAAGAAGTTCGAGGAAACTCTGAGGGGAAATTTGTCAGAGCTCGCTGATCTAGCCAAAGACCTAAAGGGTGAGATGGTGCTAGTTGTTGCCGGGGCAGAGCAAGCCAAGATTTCTCCAGAATCCCTAGTTGATAAGGTCTTGGAGCTTCGCTTGCAAGGAAACTCACTCAAGGATGCCGCTAGAGCTGTTGCTAATGAATACGGCGCTTCCAAATCAGAGCTTTACGACCTAGCTCTCAAGAGCAAGCCTTCAAGTTAGCCCCGTTAAGCTTGTAGACATGTCCAGTGTGAGCCCAGCGGGTAAAGCGTTTTTTGTTACTACCCCGATTTTCTATGTGAATGACGCTCCTCACATCGGCCATGCCTACACCGAAGTTGCGGCCGACGTATTAGCTCGCTGGCACCGCCAAAAAGGGAGTAATTCCTTCTTACTCACAGGCACCGATGAACACGGTGAGAAGATCCTTCGAACCGCTACCGCGAACAACCAAACCCCGCAAGCTTGGGCTGACAAGCTGGTTCACGATGCCTGGTTACCGATGCTTGAGACCTTGGATATCGATAACCAGGACTTTATTCGAACCACTGAGCCTAGGCATAAAAAGAATGTTCAGACCTTCTTGCAAAACCTCTACGACAATGGCTTTATCTACCAGGGATCCTATGAGGGCAACTACTGCGTTGGCTGCGAGGAGTTCAAGACTGATTCGGACCTTGTTGAAGGAACCGGTGAATTTGCCAAGAAGATGGTTTGCGCAATTCACTCCAAGCCGGTTGAAAAGCTTGAAGAGACCAATTATTTTTTCAAGTTGAGCCAGTTCCAACAGCCACTACTTGATTACTACAAGCAGAACCCAAACTTTATTCAGCCAGAAGCTGCCCGTAACGAAGTCGTCTCTTTTGTTTCACGAGAGCTTACAGATCTATCGATTTCTAGATCTAAGGATAAATTTGATTGGGGAATCGATATTCCTTGGGATACCGATCACGTTATCTATGTCTGGTTTGACGCACTGCTAAATTACATCACCGCAATTGGCTACGGCGAAGATGAAGCCAAACTCAATTCACTTTGGCCAGCCGCTGTGCAAGTGGTAGGAAAAGACATCCTTAGATTCCATGCCGTTATTTGGCCCGCGATGCTGATGGCAGCAGATCTGAAGCCTGCGGAGAAAGTCTTTGCCCACGGCTGGCTACTAGTTGGTGGAGAGAAGATGTCGAAATCAAAGCTCACTGGTATCGCCCCAAATCAAATCACAGATGTTTTTGGATCTGATGCCTTTCGCTATTACTTCATGAAAGCCATAGCCTTCGGTCAAGACGGATCTTTTTCTTGGGAAGATCTCTCTGCTCGCTACCAGGCGGAGCTTGCGAATGGTTTTGGAAATCTGGCTTCAAGAGTGGTTGCCATGGTGCACCGATACTTTGGCGGAGTAATCCCGGAAGCTAAGTTAACAAACGAGGCAGACAAAAAGATTCAAGAAACTGCAGCAAACAGCATCCGCCTGGCCGATGCTGCCATGGACGATGTTGCTATCCAGGATGCCCTACTTGCCATTTGGGAGCTCGTTGATGGATTGAATGTGTATCTCACAGAGCAAGAGCCTTGGATTCTGGCCAAGGATGAAGCCAACAGAGACCGGCTGGGCACTATTTTGTATACCTCTCTTGAGGGGCTCAGAACCCTGGCGGTTGCGCTGACACCTTTTATTCCAAAGGCAACAGCCAGGCTTTGGGCCTCAATTGGTCACGAACTGGGTGATCTTGCCTCTCAGCCCCTTCTTGAAGCCGCCAGCTGGAATCAGCTGATAGCTGGCGAGAAGATCAACGAACTAGAGTCGCTGTTTCCAAGGGTCGAGCAAGAAGACCGGGACTAGTTCGACGTCGTGAGCGAGCACATAAGACAGCGCCAGCTAAAAGACGCTGATGGAACCAGGCAAAAGCTAAGCTATCCAGATTTACCAGAGCCACTGCTAGTTGGAACTTACGATAACCACACTCACCTTGAGATAGCTGATGGCGATCAGCCGATGAATTACCAAGATCATTTGGCTTTGGCAAACCAGGTTGGTATTTTGGGTGCAGTTCAAGTTGGTGTGACACTGGAAAGCTCCAAGTGGAGCGCTCAGGTAGCTGCAACTGATCATCGCTTGCTCGCGGCGGTAGCCATCCATCCAAACGAGGCCGCCCGGTATGAAACCAAAGAAGCTTTGGATGCCGACATTGATGGCATTGCCGCACTCGCCGGTCAAGAAAGAGTTCGAGCTATTGGTGAAACAGGTTTGGATTTTTTCAGAACCGAATCTGAGCATGGAAAAGCATTTCAACACCATTCATTTGAAAGACACATTCAAATTGCCAAGGATTTCAATCTTGCACTGCAGATTCACGATCGGGATGCGCACGAGCAAGTTGTTGAAACTCTTATACGAGTAGGTGCCCCAGAAAGAGTTGTCTTTCACTGTTATTCGGGAGATATCGAACTTGCAAAGATTTGTGCTGAGCACGGTTGGTACACATCGTTTGCTGGGAACATAACCATCAAAAGAAATCAGCACCTTCGAGATTCTCTAAAGCACATGCCTAAAGAACTCATCCTTGTTGAAACAGACGCGCCGTTTTTAACTCCTGAGCCGCTTCGAGGCAGACCAAACGCGCCGTACCTGGTTCCGATTACTGTGCGATTTATGGCTGCGGAGCTAGGCATGGATGCAAATGAGCTTTCCGGGCAGCTAGCTCGCAACACCGTTGCTGTCTATGGATCCTGGGGTAGCTAGTGGTTGAACTATTAGGTGCCGGAGAAATCAGATCATTAGCTAATGAGCTTGATCTTCGACCCACTAAGAAGCTAGGCCAAAACTTCGTTATCGACCCAAACACCATTCGAAAAATAGTCGCTGCTGCGCAGCTCAGCTCTACCGACAAGGTAGTTGAGATTGGGCCTGGACTAGGCTCGCTAACCCTTGGTTTGCTTGAGAGAGTAGATCAGCTGATTGCTGTTGAGTTTGATCAAAAACTGGCTGGAAGGCTCCCCTCGACCCTAAAACAGAAAGCTCCAGAAAAAAGCTGCCAGATTGTTCACGCAGATGCGATGAATGTCACGGAGTTAGATTTCGATCCCGATGCACTAGTTGCCAACTTGCCATACAACATCTCGGTTCCGGTAATTCTTCATTTTCTAGAGACCTTTCCTTCAATTTCTAAAGTCTTGGTTCTGGTTCAGGCTGAAGTGGCAGCACGACTAGTTTCAGGTCCGGGATCAAAAACCTATGGGTCACCGAGCGCAAAGCTTGCCTGGTACGGGAGGGCCACATCTGCCGGGGTCGTATCTCGCAGCATCTTCTGGCCGATTCCAAACGTGGACTCTGCCCTGGTTTACTTTGAAAAAAGAAGCTCACCGCTAGCGACCTCGCTTCGAGCGGAAGTGTTTAGAGTTATAGACGGAGCTTTTGCCCAGCGCAGGAAGACTCTGCGGCAGGCTCTTGCCGGTTGGGCAGGTTCGCCCGATCAAGCAGAGCAAATTTTGGTGAAGGCAGGAGTTTCTCCTCAGGCAAGGGGAGAAGACTTGAGTATTGATGAGTTTATTGAGGTGGCAAAACAGAAGTGATTTTTGAAACAGATCATCGCTCTAGTGAACCTACACTCGTAGGCGTTGCAATTGTTTCGGGAAACCTGGGGCAAATATTCAATATCTTGAAAGACCCATCTTCTTGGGGACAGCCTGAGAGCCCTAGGGTTGTGAACTCCACTGAAAAATCTAAGGTTGTCTTTTCTTTTGATGGAGAGAGAAAAGCTGTGGCGACGCTGTCGTCTTGGAACTCAAATGTTACAGAGCTTGAGATTGTAATTAGTGGGACAGTAAACACTCAGGATGGACAGGTCCAGATCAAGTATTGGAATGACGTAGTTGCAATGCTGCAGAAACGACTCAATACGCCGCCTATTGTTGTGGCATCAAGTCCTGGCAAAGTAAACATCTACTTTGCCGTAGGTGCTTTTTTGAAAGATGGATTTCACGACGTAGCAAGTTGCTATCAGGCATTGAGCCTTCGAGAAAGAGTCTTAGTTGAACTAAGCGGCAGCTTCTCAATTGATTTTGCAGGCCCATTCGAACAAGATTGCCAGCGACTTGTTCCAAAAGACAGAACAAACCTGGTCTATCGGGCAGGCGAGGAGCTCAAGTCTCTTGGTTCGGCAATGGCCCCTGAAAAGGTCTCTTTTTTGATTCACAAGAGCGTTCCGATCGCTGGAGGTATGGCCGGTGGATCAGCCGATGCGGCCGCCTCGCTGGTTGCCTTGAATAGCTTGGTCGGCGCGGGGCTGGATGACAAACTTCCAGAAGCTGCGGCCAACCTAGGGTCTGATGTTCCTTTCTCCTTGATGGGTGGAACCGCTATCGGCGTTGGAAGAGGCGAAGTTCTTACCAAAGTAGAAGATGGCCCAGCACTGCATTGGGTAATGACTCCAAACCCAGCCGGTCTTTCAACGCCTCAGGTATACAGGCAGCTAGATGTGATGAGAGTGAATAAAGGAATAGACGTTTCAGCTCTTCAGGCTCCAGAGGTACCGGAAGAGCTGCTAGAAGCATTAGCCTCAGGAGACGTAGCGTCAGTTGCAAAACTGATGCACAACGATCTAGAAATTGCAGCAGTAGAAATGTTGCCGGAGCTTGCTGAGACTTTAGAAGCGGGTCGTAAAGCCGGCTCACTTCGCTCCATGGTTTCAGGATCCGGTCCAACAATTGCCCACCTTGCAAAGAGTGCAATTCATGCGGAGCAAATCGCTACTCGCTTGCAGGCCGCAGGTTACCCTTCGCTTGTTACCTACACGTCAAACTCTGGCACTCGGCTGGAGAACTAGTTGGCTCACCTTCTTGGGGCGGAGAAGATCCGCCTTAGCTTTGCAACAACCAGAGTGTTTGAGAATTTAACTATTGGCGTGCAAGATGGTGACCGAATTGGAATCGTTGGCCGTAACGGTGACGGTAAATCAACACTGCTAAAACTGTTTGCAAGAATTCAAGAGCCGGACTCCGGACAAATAACCAAGCGCGGTGATGTTCGGATTGGAATACTCGATCAGTTTGATCAGTTCTTGCCCTCTGAAACCATCTCCCACGTAGTGGTAGGCGACACACCTGAACATGAGTGGGCAGGAAACTCCAAGATCAGAGACATCTTCCAAGGCTTACTAAAAGATTTTGACTTCAACCAAAAGGTGTCTGAGCTATCTGGAGGTCAGCGAAGGAGAGTAGCTTTGGCTGCACTATTGGCCCAAGATTGGGACATCTTGATGCTTGATGAGCCAACCAACCACTTGGATATCGAGGGAGTTGCCTGGCTCGCGCAGCACCTAAAGACTCGCTGGGGTAAGTCAACAGGCGGGTTATTGGTGGTAACCCACGACCGCTGGTTCTTAGACGAGGTTTGCAATCTCACCTGGGAAGTTCACGACGGCATCGTTGAAATCTACGATGGAGGCTACGCCTCTTACATATTGGAGCGAAACGAGCGTGCCAGATCCCAAGCCGCCTCGGAAACTAGAAGGCAAAATCTCCTAAGAAAAGAGCTTGCTTGGCTAAGACGAGGAGCACCTGCCAGAACCACCAAGCCAAAGTTTCGAATTGAAGCTGCTAATGAGTTGATTGCCAACGAGCCACCACCTAGAGATAGCGTTAGTCTCGCCAAGCTCGCCACCACCAGGCTCGGTAAAGATGTTCTTGACATAGAAAACTTGAACTACGAAATTGATTCGCAGCAGATTCTAAACAACATAACTCTTCGATTGGGCCCAGGGGATCGAATTGGTCTGGTCGGACCCAACGGCGCGGGCAAGACCACCCTACTTCGATTAATTCTTGGAAAGCTTTCTCCAACATCAGGCAGGGTAAAACTTGGAAAGACTGTAGTACCTGCAATTCTTAGCCAAGAAGTTTTGGAGTTAGATGAATTCGGTGACCAGAGAATATTTGAACTTATTGCCCGCGAGAAAAAGACTTTTACGGTAAACAAAAAAGAAGTTGGGATTTCCCAGCTAATTGAGCAGCTTGGATTCACTAGCTTGCAACTGCAGACTCCAGTTTCTGATTTATCTGGTGGTCAAAAAAGAAGGTTGCAGTTGCTTCGATTGCTCTTTGGCGAGCCAAACCTGTTGATTCTGGACGAGCCAACAAATGATTTGGACACTGACATGTTGGCGCAGGTGGAGGACCTACTTGATTCATGGCCAGGAACACTAATTGTTGTCAGCCACGATAGGTACCTTCTTGAGCGAGTGACTGACATGCAGTACGCACTGCTTGGTGATGGCGCGCTTCGCCATTTGCCACGGGGCGTGGATCAGTATCTTGAGCTTCGAGGCGCGGCAGGGAAAGTCGCGAGCCAGCAGGCAGCACCTAAAGTCTCGGGAGCCGAGCTTAGAGCTAGCCAAAAAGCTCTCCAGAAACTTGAGCGGGCTATCGAGAAACTGGAAGCCGAAGAAGCAGCTGTTCAGCTAGATCTGCAATCTCGCGACCCCTTGGATCACGATGGATTGGCCGCTACGGCTCTGAAGGCCAATGAACTGGCCACCCAAAAGGCCCTGCTTGAGGGTCAGTGGATGGAACTAAGCGAAAGAATTTAGGAATTTTGTTTAGCAAATGAACCTACCTAAGTTAAGTTGCCAGGACTACAATTTAGAAATCGTTTATAGCTTCTGTCATGAAGGAGCCCTTGGTCTAGATGCCTCTAAACAAGTCTCTCGCCGTGGTTTCGGTGTGTTCACTTTTACTACTAACCGGCTGCCAAAGCACAACCAGTGATGCGCCAGAGCCAGAAGCTTCAGCTTCAGCTTCGGAAGAGGCGTCAGCTCCGAAATTCCAACTTAACGTCGACGAAGTTACGAACCTCGAAGGAGTCTCACCGGAGCTCATCGAAGACCCATCTGGCGGCTACCTACTTTTGACAACTGGCCTTGGTCAGAATCGTGTTTACAGATCAGCAGATGGAGTTTCGTTTACACCCGATCCAAGCTTTAGAGTTCCTATGGGAAACGATTATTCTCTAGTCCAAAAACCTGATGGATCTTGGCTGCTTTACTACATCACATTTGATGGACCTCCAGGCGAACCAGGTAAACCACCGGACCCCTCGAAAGCAATCAAGACAGTAATGGTGTCAACCGCGGCAGAGTTGACATCATTTGGTGATGGGGTTCCGACTGGAATTAAGCAAGACAGTCCGGGTCCTGCATGGGGCGTTCCAGAAACCTACATAACCCCAGATGGTACATACCAAATGATGTGGGTGGACATGGTTGAAGGTCAAAACTCAGAGGTTCTGAGGACAGCAAACTCAACCGACGGAATCACCTACACCCCAAATGAAGGTTTTGTAATTTCCGGTGGTTACGTTGACCCATTCATGCTTCGAGTCGATGCCAATGACTGGGTGCTACTTCTTTCGACAACCCCCGCCAGACTGCCCCAGAAAATCTACGTTGCTAGATCAACTGATGGAATTTCATGGGAGATTGACCCAACTCCATTATTGGAAGATGCTGAAAAGAACTACCTAGATCCAGCTGCGGTTTCAACCGGAGCGGGTAAGTGGCTAGTTGTGTTGAGTACGGCAGAAAAAGACAACGCTATTTCCGGACCTCATAACTACGTGCTTGGTACTTTGCTAGAAGACTAAGGTCCCGAATTTCGGCTCTAAACGCCCTGAATTGCCTAGATTGAAGGCACAAAGTGACTAGGGATAGCTGATTTCTGGCAGACTTGCTAGGTAATCAGTGCTTCGGGTTACGATCCGCCCTAGTGTAACGGCAGCACGGCGGCCTTTGGAGCCGTTTAGTTCAGGTTCGAATCCTGAGGGCGGAGCACAAGTGAAGCGATCGGGAGATGAAGATGTCTACTAGGCAACTAGTTTGCGTAGTGCTGGCAGCCGGCAACGGAACCAGGATGGTTTCCAACACCCCGAAAGTCATGCACGAGTTGGCCGGCAAGCCGCTTTTGGGACATGTTGTTTCCACTGCTTCATCTTTGGAATCCGCAGGGGTCTACGTTGTCCTTCGTCATAAGAAAGAACTTCTCGCCGAGTATCTAGAAGCTAATTTCCCCAAAGCCATTCTTGTCGAGCAAGATGACATCGCCGGAACCGGTCGTGCAGTCGAAGTGAGCCTCGCAAAAATTCCAAACGACTTTGATGGCGACGTATTGGTAGTAAGCGGTGACGTTCCGCTTATGGATCTAGATACTCTGAGCGCGCTTGTTGAATCGCATCGATCAAGCAAAGCATCAGCAACTGTTTTAACCGCAATTGTTGATGACCCTTCCGGATACGGCAGAATCATCCGTTCTAAACAAGGCACCGTTGCCAAAATCGTCGAGCACCTGGATGCTTCTGAAGCAGAAGCTGCAATCAAGGAAATTAACGCAGGAGTGTATGTCTTTGATGTAGCGCACCTAAGACAGGGATTGTCTCATCTTGATTCCCACAACGCTCAGGGCGAGAAGTATCTAACGGATGTGGCGGCAATTATTGTCGAAGACAATCACACTGTGGTCGCGCAGATTGTTGCTGACAACTGGCTAGTTCATGGCATCAATGACCGCACTCAGCTTTCAGAAGTTGCAAAAGAGCTAAACGCCAGGATTTGTCGAGGTTGGCAGCTTGCTGGAGTTACCATCTTGGATCCAGACACCACTTGGATTGATGTGGAGGTTTCGATAGGCCAAGATGCAATCTTGCACCCTGGAACACATCTTCGCGGGGCAACCAAGATTGGACCAATGGCCGAGATCGGTCCGGACGTAGTTATTGAAAGTAGCACGGTCCAGGAAAGCGCCAAAGTAGGTCCGTTTTCCTATCTCCGTAAGGGCACCAACCTAGGGCCTGAGGGCAAGATTGGCTCCTTCGTTGAAACTAAGAACGCCCAGATAGGCCGTGGCTCTAAGGTCCCTCACCTTTCTTATGTGGGGGATGCTGAGATCGGGGAGTACTCCAATATTGGTGCCGGCACCATCTTTGCCAACTACGACGGAGTCAACAAGAGCACTTCCAAGATTGGCTCACACGTTCGATCCGGCTCGCACAACGTCTTTGTAGCGCCCATTACGATTGGAGATGGAGCGTATACCGCTGCCGGAACAGTAGTAAGAAAAGATGTAGCACCTGGAGATCTTGGAATGAATGTTGCACCACAGCGAAACATAGCTGACTGGGTGATTCAGAAAAGACCAGGCACTAAATCTTCTGAAGCAGCCGCAAAACACAACGAACAATAGAAATTGGGAGCCCGCAGTTGACCATTAAGACCACTGGAGAAAAAAGGCTGGCACTGGTTACTGGTCGTGCTCATCCCGCCCTCGCCGAGGAAGTTGCAACGCTGCTGGGTACCACTCTTGTTCCTACCACCGCTTATGATTTTGCAAATGGTGAAACCTTTGTTCGTTTCGAAGAAAGCGTTCGAGGTGTAGACGCCTTCGTCATTCAGTCCCACCCCGCTCCGATTAATCACTGGCTCATGGAGCAGTTGTTGATGGTCGACGCTCTAAAAAGAGCTAGCGCTAAGAGAATTACAGTTGTTGCTCCTTTCTTTCCTTACGCAAGACAAGACAAAAAGCACAAGGGTCGCGAACCGATCTCTGCGAGATTAGTAACAGATCTTTTCAAGGCTGCTGGTGCCGACCGCGTTATGTCAGTTGATTTACACAGCCCACAAATCCAAGGCTTCTTTGATGGACCGGTAGATCACCTTTGGGGATTACCGATGCTCGCCGATTACGTAAAGGAAAAGTGGGGCAATGATCCACTAACTGTGGTTTCTCCTGACTCTGGTCGCGTAAGGGTTGCCGACATCTGGGCAGATCGCCTCGGAGCACCGCTTGCCATTATTCATAAGCGTCGCGATCCAAATGTTCCAAACAAGGTCTCAGTTCACGAGCTAGTTGGTGAAGTAGAGGGCAGAACCTGCGTACTGGTTGATGACATGGTCGACACCGGAGGCACCATTGTTGCTGCAGCCCAGGCCCTAAAGGCTAATGGTGCCAAAACTGTCATTGTGGCGGCGACCCACGCCGTGTTTTCTCACCCAGCAGTTGAACGCTTGTCGGATGATGCAATTGATCATGTTATTGTGACCAACACTTTGCCAATCCCTCCAGAAAAGGAATTTGCCAAGCTAACCGTATTGTCTATTGCCCCATTGATCTCTAAAGCAATTAGAGCCGTCTTCGGCGAAGACTCCGTTACTTCACTGTTTCCTGGCCAATCCTAGGGTTTGATTCTCGCCCTACGGGCGGCTAAAGTTAGAGATAACAACGGCGAGGGTTTCTTTTAGAAACCGTAATCGACGGGGTTCTTAGGGCAAGTTCCCAGATCCTCGCGTCAAACGCTTGAGTAGAAAAAGATTCAACAGGTCCATATTGGACTTGCCCAAACATTAAGGACACTCAACATGGCTGAAAACAAACTAATAGCAGAGCACCGTACCAACTTTGGTAAAGGCGCTGCTCGCAAGCTTCGCGCCGCAGGAAAAACTCCAGCGGTAATTTACGGTCACGGATCCGATCCAAGACACATCACTTTGCCCGCGCATGAGATCGCTTTGGTGCTTCGTCACAAGAACGCGCTTATCGATCTAGACATCGCAGGATCAGCTCAATTGGTTTTGGTGAAATCTGCAACCAAAGATGTCGTAACTCAGGTAATCGAACACATCGACTTGCTGGAAATCAAGAAGGGTGAGCGAGTTCACGTTGAGGTACCAGTTCACATCGTCGGTGAATCACTTTCTGGAACAACTATCGATCTAGAGCACAAGACCCTAAAGCTTGAGGTTGATGCAACTACGATTCCTGAATACGTAGAAGCTGTCTTCAATAAAGAAGGCGCAGGTTTCCATCTAATGGCTAAGGACATCAAGATTCCTGCAGGAGCCAAGCTTGATCTAGAACCAGAAGCTCTAATCGCTTCGGTTATCATCACAGCAGCAGGCAAGAACGAAGAGCCAGTAGCTGCAGAAGCTGCTGCACCTGCAGCTGACGCCAAGGCACCGGAAGCCAAAGCTGAGTAACACCTTTTTAGTAGTTGGGCTCGGGAACCCCGGGCCCAACTATGCACTTAATCGCCATAACGTGGGCCAGGTCCTATTGGATGTCTTGGCCGCTAGGCACGGAGAGTCCTTCAAAGCACATAAGTCAAACGCCTTGGTGGCTGAGGTAAAAATCATCGGTGGGCCAAAGCTAATCTTGGCAAAACCGCTTTCTTACATGAACTTATCCGGTGGCCCAACTTCCTCTTTGATGGGCTTTTACAAAATTGAGCCTGAGAATCTAATAGTGGCTCACGATGAGCTAGATATTCCCCCAACAACTTTTCGCCTCAAACTTGGCGGCGGGCACGGCGGACACAACGGACTCAGAGACATCATTTCGGCTATCGACTCCAAGGATTTCATTCGGGTGAGACTGGGTATTGGTAGACCCCCTGGATCAATGGATGCCGCTGATTTCGTGCTGAAAAATTTCTCAGCGAATGACTTAGCTGAATTCAAGACCACGCTAGAAATAGCAGCCGATGCGGTGGAAGAAATTGTGGGCAACGGCCTAGTTTCGGCCCAAGATAAATACCATTCACCAGCTGACTAGTCCGCGCTTACACTAGGTCTTG
>JBIIME010000007.1:0-33478 GCA_044338175.1 Rhodoluna sp. | reverse complement strand
AACCCACGAAACATTGCTGTTCACTGGTTTTCAAGACCAGCTCCATCGGCCGCTCGGACAGACCTCCGTAAAGGAGTTTATAGCAATTGCTTACTACTAGCTCCCTCTAGAAAACAAAAAGCCCTCGAGGCCTGCAAGAACCTGCGCAACTCCGTCGTCAGTAACTGAGGCAGTGACGTCAGTTGCGGCCAATTGAACTTCCTTGGGGGCTTGACCCATGGCAAATGCGAGCCCACCAGAATTCTTCGCCCACTCAAACATCTCGATGTCATTTCTTCCATCTCCCATAACTAGAACCTGACTTTTTTCGATGCCTAATCGAGATCGCTGCACTTCCAAAGCACTTGCCTTCGTGACACCTTGTGGGGAAATGTCTAACCAAGCGGTATACCCAATGGCGTAACTAACAGATGACAAGCCGATCTTGGAAATTAGTCCCAGGAATTCATCAACGTCGTGCTCTGGTGACAAAACCACGACCCTGCTAACCGGATGATGCATCAGCTCATCAAGCGGTGTCTCAAAGTTTTGATCACCAAGGGCGTAAGAAGGGAAGGGGCGGTGAAAGCGGTAGCTTCCATCGACATCTTCTACGGCAAAGTGGGCCTGGGGTAAATGTTCAATCAGCTGTGTCAGCACTTCCGCGGGTTCAAAGGTAATCACGTCGGCTATCTTGAACCCTCTTGGGTGCTGGTTATCTAGCTCAACAGTCACTGCTCCATTTGAACTTACGACAAAGCCTTGTTCAATCCCAAGATCTCTAACCACGGGTACCGCGTTTGGAGCGGAGCGGCCAGTTGCAACAATGACTTCATGGCCTAGGCCCTTGACCCGACTTACCTCTTTGGCAACCTCTGGAGATAGATACCCATCGTCATGAACTAGTGTCCCGTCAATGTCTAGACCGATTAGCCATCGGTCACTTGGGGAAAGATTTGGCATGTTGGATTCGTTGTTGAGTTCTTTTATGCGTTCTTGGGAAGGATTAGTTCTTCTCCACCAAGGTATGGCCTCAAAGCGGCAGGGATCTTTACCGAACCATCAGCGAGCTGGTGATTTTCTAGGATTGCGACGAGCCACCTGGTTGTGGCAAGAGTTCCATTTAACGTTGCAGCTATGGCTGTCTTACCGTCTACCGTTCTATAGCGAACGTTTAGGCGCCTTGCTTGATAGGTGGTGCAGTTCGAGGTGGATGTTAACTCACGGAAATCTTTTTGAGTTGGAACCCAAGCTTCTGCATCGTACTTTCTTGCTGCGGATGAGCCAAGGTCACCAGCAGCAGTATCAATGATTCGATAAGGCAACTCACAAGCTTGAAGCATCTTTTCTTGAAAAGCCAAGAGTTTTTGATGCTCTTGCTCAGCTTGTTCTGGCTTGATGTAGCTAAACATTTCAAGCTTGTTGAATTGGTGAACCCTGAGAATTCCTCTGGTGTCTTTTCCGTGACTACCAGCTTCTCTTCTATAGCAAGTTGACCAACCTGCATATCTAAGAGGTCCGTTGTTTAGGTCGATAATCTCATCTCGGTGATAGCCAGCTAAGGCCACTTCACTTGTTCCAGTGAGGTATAGATCATCTGCCGGAAGATAATAGATTTCGTCCGCGTGCTCGCCAAGAAAACCAGTCCCCGCCATGATCTCAGGTCTAACAAGAGTGGGAGTAATCAGCGCGGTAAAGCCAGCCTTGGTTGCAAGATCTAAGGCCAAGTTCATTAGAGCAAGCTCAAGCCTCGCACCCATGCCTTTTAGGAAATAAAACCTAGATCCCGAGATCTTTGCGCCTCGTTCAATGTCGATCACATCCAGTAGTTCACCAAGGGCAACATGGTCTCTAGGTTCAAAATCAAAAGAGGGTTTTGTTCCTACTTCTTTCAGAACAACAAAGTCTTTCTCGCCACCGGAAGGAACGCCTTCACTAACTACGTTTTCGATTTTCCATAAAATCGCATCTAGCTCTTCAGAGGAAGTATTTGCTAACTCATTGGCCGCCTTCACTTTGCCTGCTAGGTCTTGAGCGGCTGCTACTAGGTCAGCTTTTTGATTTTTAGAGGCGGTGGAAACTAGCTTGGAGTGAGCGTTTTGTTCAGCCCTTAGGGTTTCAAATTCCGCGAGCGCCTTCCGGCGCTTGGTGTCTGCATCGACCGCTTGGTCAACTAGTGACTCTTGTCTACCTCTGGCACGCTGAGATGCCTTAATGGCATCTGGCGCTTCTCTAAGGAGATTTAGGTCGATCATCCTTCAAGAATACAAGGCAAGGGGAAAAGCAAGATTAGGTTGAGTGACTAACGAGCTTTGCGAATGGCTTCCAGCCACTTCTTAGCTTCACCGTATTGTCCATTTGAGTTGTTTCCAGATGGAGCGGTCTGCTGTTTGTCTGCTCTGGGGTAAGACCCTAAGAAACTGACTTTAGGGCTGAATCTGTGAAGACCAGCCAAGGCTTCCCCGACTGAATCATCCAACACGTGTCCTTCAGCATCGATGTTGAAACGGTAACGACCTAGCCTGTCGCCAATTGGGCGTGATTCGATTCGCGTTAGGTTGACACCCCTCGTGGCAAATTGCTCCAGCATCTCAAGAAGCGATCCTGGTCTATCGGTAGGTAGCTCAACAATTACCGAGGTCTTGTCGGCTCCGGTTGGTTTAGATAAATCCCCAGCAAGGCCAATTTGAATAAACCTGGTCTGTGCTTGTTTATTCTCACCGATGTTCTTCGCAAGAGCAGTTAGCTTGAAATGGTTTGTGATTGTTGGTGCGGCTATTGCCGCATCGGCGTAGGAGCTCTCCAAAAGATCTTTAGCTGCAGAAGCAGTGGATGTTGTTGGAAGGTGCACGTGACCTGGAAGTTTCTCAAGTAACCACTTTCTGCTTTGCGCATAAGCAACTGGGTGGGTTGCTATGGTCTTTACGCTAGAAAGCTTTGTTCTAGGCCTAGCTACCAAGTCAAAGGTAACTGGGACTAGATACTCTCCATAGATACGAATCAGTTCCGTTCCAGCAAGGGCGTCAAGGGTTGCTGAGACCCCACCCTCAATCGAGTTCTCAACTGGAACAACCGCTCTAGTTACTTTTCCAGACAAAACAAGTTCAATTGCGTCAGCGACATGGTTCACAGGAACTTGCTTTGCTCCCTTGGCCTGCTTGATCTGCGAAAGAGCAATCTCAGTAAAGGTTCCCGCTGGTCCAAGGAAGGCATAGGAAGCTTTAGCTGGTTGCTTATTGCGCTCAGGTGACATGTATAAAGGTTAATCCCCAAGCACCGCCTTGGGTAGGTCGCTGCGGAAAAAAGCTACCGCGAGCAAAAATGTCTCTAGAATTAGAGACAACACGGGAGTTTGGTGAAACCAGGCTGAGAGGGAGACTTTATAGTCTTCGACCGTCGAACCTGATCTTGGGTAATGCCAGCGCAGGGAGGACACTCATAAATCCCGTGCCCAACTAGTTACACGTAAGGGGCACGAAATGAAAAGAATCGCACTACTCGCAGTTACCGCAGCCTTGATTCTATCCGGCTGCGCACCAACCACTCAGACTCAAGTTGTGACCCTGGTGGCCCACGACTCTTTTGCGATCTCAGATGAGTCAATCGCAGAGTTTGAAAAGCAGTCTGGGTTGAAGCTTGAAATTATTAGGGCTGGGGATGCAGGAAGCGTCACTAACCGACTTGTTTTGACCAAAGACTCTCCTATTGGAGATGTGGTGTTCGGAATCGACAACACTTTCCGGGGTATAGCCGATGAAAACAACCTCATTGACGGGTCACTATCCGAAGTCACCTATTCGGATGTTTGCTTCAATTACGACAGGGTTTGGTTTGAAGAGAACAATCTAACTCCACCAAGTAGCTGGAGAGATCTCACTATGCCGGCCTTTGAGGGTCTGGCGGTAGTTAGTAACCCTTTGACATCTTCTCCAGGTCTTGCTTTTCTGGCAACCACAGTTGCTGCTTTTGAAGAAGACGGCTTCGAAACATTCTGGGAGCAGCTAAAAGATAACGGCGTCAAAGTTGCGACCGGTTGGGAAGAGGCTTATTTCACTGAATTCTCTGGTTCCGCAGGTAAAGGAAACTACCCTGTAGTTCTTAGCTATAGCTCATCGCCAGCTGCAGAGGTTAGAGAAGATGGAATTTCTCAAACTGTGCCGCTTCTAGATGAGTGCTTCAGGCAAATTGAATATGTTGGCGTCTTGCAAGGTGCAAGCAATCCTGCGGGAGCAAAAGAACTCGTTGAGTTTTTACTATCTGTTTCTTTTCAGTCAACTATGCCGGGACTGATGTATGTGTATCCGGTCAATCCCGAAGCAGTTGTGCCTGCCGAGTGGGCGCAGTTTGGGCCACCAGCTAAATCCACGATTGGTGAAAGTTTGGATATTGCAAATAACAGAGTTAGCTGGCAGGACAAGTGGTCTGTAATTTTTGACTAGAAAAATACTGTGGCTGGTACCCCTATTATTTGTCGGGCTAGTTTTCTACTGGCCGGTCACACAAGTTGCCTTGCTTGGAGTATCTGGTAACTGGTTATCAAGACTTGTGGAGCCAAAGATCGTAGAGATCGTTTGGTTCACTATCTGGCAGGCGGCTTTGTCGACGGTCGTGACGGTACTCATTGCGATTCCTGGCGCATACCTCTTATACAGAAGATCTTTTCCGGGGCAACAACTGGTTAGGGCCCTAATAACAGTGCCGTTTGTGCTTCCAAGCATTGTTGTAGCCGTTGGGTTCACGGTGTTTCGAAGTGTCCACGAGTTTTACCAGGGGTTGGGTCTTACTTTCTTGGCGGATCCGGTCTATTGGATTATTGCGGCCCACGTATTTGTGAACTACTCAATAGCGGTAAAGACCATAGGTGGGGTCTGGGCAACTATGGATGCTGGCATCGAATCAGCAGCTGAGCTAGATGGAGCCGGAAGGCTCAGAACACTCCTTTTGATTTCTCTACCTCAGCTCAAACCAGCAATTTACTCAGCATCGGCTTTGATTTTTCTTTTTTCAGCAACATCTTTTGGGATTGTTCTGGTTCTAGGAGGCGGGCAAGTCCAAACCATTGAAACAGCAATCTTCTTTGCCGCAACCCAAAGGCTAGATCTTGAACTAACTTCCGCCTTGGTATTGGTTCAGACTCTCATTACTGCACTGGCTTTCTTGGTTGGCACCAAACTTGCCAAAGGCAGCTTTGGGCTCGAGCAGGTTTTTGAGGGATTGCGAAGACCAAAGGTTGACCGAAGAGATTCGTTTGCTCTTGCAATTAGCGTTGTCGTCTGGGTGGGCTTATTGGCAATGCCCTTGATTCTGGTGCTTGTTAGGGCCTTTGACGTTGGTGGCAGGTTTGGTTTTGAGAATTTTGTGAATCTTGGAACTCGAGGCACTAGAGACCTTCTGAACATTACCTTTGTTGATGCAGCAGGGAACTCACTAAGAAATATGGCCGTTGCCGCTTTGGTTGCTTTTGTGTTGGGAACACTTATCTCCTGGTTACTTATTCGAACCAGATTCCGCTTCCTAGATTTTGTATTTCTACTTCCACTTGGTGTTTCAAGTGTTGTGTTGGGCTTTGGTTTTTTGGTTTCCTTTGATGCTTCGTGGTTTCCCTTACGTTCAAGCTGGCTAATTGTTCCTTTAGCTCAAGCACTTATCGCTCTTCCTATGGTTATCCGGTTAGTTCACCCGGCGCTTGTTTCAATTGGTAGAGAACCAATTGAGCAAGCCCAGTTAGATGGTGCAACAAGCTGGCAGAGTTGGCGATTTATCGAATCCAAAATGATTCGAAGTGTCCTACTTACATCTCTTGGCTTCGCGGCAATCATTTCTATTGGGGAGTTTGGTGCCAGCAGTTTTCTAGCTAATGGTTCGCAGGCAACAATTCCGACTTTGCTATTCAGGTTGATTTCTCGACCCGGGGAGCAAAACTACGGAATGGCAATGGCAGTATCGGCAATCTTGATTGTTCTAAGCGCTGTTGTTGTGTATTTGGTCTCTAGAGTTCCGAAGGAGAAGCTGTCGGCGTAGGCTTCTGTGGACTAGCTCGGGCTGGTAGATTCTTCTGGTGCCGATAATCAAAGAACTTGCCGCCAAGGTCCTTTTGGCACTTGGCTATTCCATAAGCTCCAAGACCAAGAAGACTCTGATTCAAAGAATTTGGAAGTCTGGTCAGGAAATCTCTAGGGCTCAGGCAAACAAGCTCCTTCGACACTCCAAGAGTCAACTTGGGCAAGACATTCTCGCTCTGTCTGTCACGGGCTTCAAAAATCCCGGTTTCTTTGTTGAGTTTGGAGCCTCAGACGGAGCAGCACTAAGTAACAGTCATATGCTGGAAAAACATTTTGGTTGGTCGGGAATTCTTTGTGAGCCCAGTCGAAGCTGGCATCAAGCCCTTAGGAAAAATAGAAACTGCGCAATTGACACTCGTTGTGTTTACTCAGCCTCTGGCCAGAAGATTAGCTTTTCAGAGAATTATCTAGGTGAGTTATCAGCAATTACTGAGTACGCAGAACCCAACAGTCACGGGCTACTGAAAAGAACTACTTCTTCTTACGAAGTAGAGACGATTTCACTAAAAGATCTTTTGGAGTCACACGGTGCCCCAAAATACATCGAGTTTTTATCAATAGACACTGAAGGTAGCGAGTTTGAGATCCTAAAGAACTTTGATTTCCAAAGCTATCGATTTGGTGCAATTTGCGTGGAGCACAACTTTGCAGACACTCGTGAAAAAATCAATAGCCTTCTGTTGGCGAACGGATACCAGCAGGTTCAAGCAGATTTGTCGGATTTTGACGACTGGTACATTCATTCCAAAAACTGAAAACTGCCTTTAGGTAGGCGGTCTTTTATAACCTGAATTGATTCAGGGTTTTGGTCTACCAAAATGAATCTTCTACCCAGTTCATTAGCCACAAACCCCGTAGTCCCAGAACCTGCAAAGAAGTCCAAAACTACATCGCCTGGTTTACTACTTGCCTGAATGATTCTTCTTAGAATTCCAACTGGCTTCTGAGTTGGATAGCCGGTTTTTTCCTTACCTGTTGGGGAGACGATGGTGTGCCACCAAACGTCTGTTGGCAGTTTTCCTTTTTCAATCTTTTCTGGCGTAACAAGTCCAGGCGCCATGTAGGGCTCACGGTCTACTTCCTCGGAATTGAAATAGTAGTTCTTTGGGTCCTTAACGTAAACCAAAATAGTGTCGTGCTTGGCAGGCCATCGACTCTTGGACTTACCTCCGTAGTCGTAGGCCCAGATGATTTCGTTCAAAAAGCACTCTGGGCCAAATAGGGCGTCCAGTAGGACTTTGGCGTAATGAGCTTCACGATAATCGAGGTGCAAATACAACGTCCCCGAGTTGTTTAGGACCCGAAAAGCCTCTTCAATTCTGGGCTCTAGAAACTCCCAATAGTTTGCGAACTGATCGTCGTAGGACAAAACAGTGGACTTGACCGTTTCGTAGCGCTCCCCCTTGAAGCCAATGCGGTTGCCTTCGTTATTTCTCTTGGTGGTTACTTTAGATCGTTGTTGTTCTCGGCCCGTGTTGAAAGGCGGGTCAATGTAAACGAGTTGAATAGACGAGTCGGGAATTTGTATCAAAACAGCTAGATTGTCACCAAAGTAAAGGGTGTTTTCCAAAGTCGCCATAGGAAGTAGATTAACAGCCATGGAACCAAAAGTTATACACAACCAGCAGGCCAACCGCTATGAGCTTTGGCTAGGCGATACTCGGGTTGGGTTAGCTGACTACAGCCGCATGCCCGGTGAGAGACATTTTGTCCACACCGAGGTAAACCCTGAGCATCAAGGGAAAAACTACGCTGCCATCTTGCTTCGTGAGGCTTTTTTAGAGATTCGTCAAAACTCCAAGGACAAGGTTGTTCCAGTGTGCTCGTATGTTGTCACCTACATGCAACGTCATCCGGAAACTCATGACTTACTGAAGGGTTCCATCGAAGGAGCGGTTGCCGCGTGCAAACTTCCTAGGAGTGAATAGCACTAACCAATTCGGATGTTTATCCACTTGATCAGATCTTGGAGAATACCGTCTTTGTTTAGCTCGTTATAAATCTCGTGCCGGGCATCGTGATATACGAATAGCTCAATATCTCGAATTCCGGCCTTCTTTCGATATGCCTCTACCAATGCCTTATTGGAGTATTCGCCTCCGATTGGATCGGCTTCACCCACCTGGACAAGAATTGGAAGATCGCTTCTCACATTTTTTGATGGGGTGCCATATAATTTCAACGAGTTGCTAACACCAAAAACTTGCATGGCTGCAGCCAAAAAAGTTAGCGGGTCAGCAACAAATTTCTTCTGAACTTCAACATCTCTTGAAAGCCACTCGTATCCGGTTGAACCAGGAAGCTTCTTCCAAACCTTATTGAAATCACCTGTTGCTAGATAACCAGGCATTGTTAGAGCACTGCCTGATAGCACAACCGCGTCATACAAATCTGAAGATTTGTTTATGACTTTTTGTGCGATAAATGAACCCCAACTGTGTCCAAGAAACACAAGTGGCTTACCTGGGTTTTCTGATTTAATCAGCTTCGAAAAATCTAGGACCTGCTTGAAAGTGGCATCCATCCCACCTTGCCCTAGGTTTCCAAGTTTCTTTATTTGCTTTCGCTCTATTTGGCCAAGGCCGGTTTGGCCATGACCTCTGTGATCGTCAGCGTAAACGCTAAAGCCTGCCCTGTTTAGAGCCGCAGCCATCTGGTCGTAGCGTCTAGCATGCTCGCCTAACCCGTGAGCTATTTGAACAACGGCCTTGGGGTCAGCTACAGGCCATTCATAGAAGACAACTTCTATTCCGAAGTCGTCCTTTAGGGCTCTTTGGATCGGGAGGGTTGTCATTTTGCTCTCTCAGAGTACTTTGACTTGTTTGGGGGTCAAAGAAACTTTATTGCCTGCAGTTTTTGAAGAAGGCTACCCTGGTCGAGACCGTGAAACTTGAGAGCCCAATCCCAAGTTCCTACAGTCCTTGATTCTCGTAACTTCGCACCAATTAAGTGAATTACTGGTCCTTTGTTCCCTACTAACTGAAGAATTCTCGAGCCAAGTCCGCCATGAATTCCGTGCTCCTCAATAACTACTACCTCTTCGTAGTTTTTAACTAAGTTATCTAGAAAGCTTTCAGGGATGTGTGAAATTGTCGGACATGACCACAAATCAAATTTTTTCCTCGTAAGAGAATCAAATCCCATAACTTGTGAAACCATAGACCCATGGGCAACGATTGCTCGTCGGGTATTTTTGGGTTGAGACTCGGCGAGCGTAGGTGTGGGCTCATTATTCAGATGGCAACCTTCGTATACTCCACCTGATTTTCCCATTCGAATGTAGCTTGGAGCATTTCTTCCTGCTGTCCACTTCACCGCAACTTTCATTTCGAGGTTGCTGGCTGGCGAAATGGATGTGACGGAAGGAAGAGAACCAATAATTGCTAAGTCCTCTAAGGTTTGGTGGCTTATCCCAAGTGTTGAATAAACTAACCCTGCTCCATCTCCAACTAAAGTAACGGGCAGGTTATCAGCTGCGATTTGAAGCTTGATAAACTCGAAAACCCGATTAGGAATAAAGGCTGCCAGACCGTAAACAAGTGGGTTGATCCCATTTCTTGCCATTCCGGCGGCTAACCCTATGAGGTTTGATTCAGCAACGCCGACATTATGAAACCGCTTTGGGAATTTGGATGCGAATTCATCAAAAAGGGCATAGCCATGGTCCCCAGTCAAAACATGAAACGAGTTATCAATCTCAGCTCTTTCTAGAATGCCTGACTTAAATCCATCCCTCATTAGATTGACTCCAGCTCTCTTATAGCGCTAGTGAAGGTTTTGTCATCGAGTCTTGTGTAGTGCCATTGGTTGTTGTTTTCTATAAAAGAAACGCCCTTACCTTTTACTGTTTTTGCAATTAAGGCTAGCGGATGCAATGATCCGCTTTCTCTATGGGAAGTTATCGCAGAGTCAATTGAATCTTCGGAATGTCCGTCTACTGAATGAACCTCAAAACCAAACGCGCCCAAAGCAGATCCCAAATTCAATATGGCCAAGACCTCCGAGGTCTTACCCATAGCTTGATAGCCATTGTCATCAATTATGACCACGAGATTACTCAGTTGGTGAAATCCTGAAAACATCAAGGCTTCCCAAATGGATCCCTCGTTGACTTCACCATCGCCCACTATGCAGAATATTCTCTGGTCTGATCCACTCAATTTTGCTGACCACGCAAACCCAACGGCCACACTGAGTCCTTGACCCAAAGATCCGGAATTTACCTCACAGCCTGGAACTGAAGCCTCGCTCAGTCCCGGAAGATGGCTGCCGTCTTGGAAGTAGTTATCTACATCCTCCTTGGTTATCCAGCCCCGTGCCTCCAAAATTGGGTATAGAGCCATAATCCCATGTCCTTTGCTAAGTACGAAAAAATCTCTACCAACTGCAGCGGGATTGTTTTCGGGATACCTCAAATGTTTGTCGTGAAGAACCCGGACCAGCTCAACAATTGAAAAAGCACTAGGTACATGTACGCTTTGACCAGCAAAGGACATTTCTAGAATCCTTTTTCGGATTTGAACCGAGCTAGGAATCATAGTTGAACCCCAATAAAATAACCATGTTTGTTTGGACAATTGAAAAAATTAGACTTTTTAGGTCAACTTTTTGATGGAGCAATTTCATCAACTACCTGCTCACAAATTCTGAAATCGAATGGGCAACATAGTCCAACATTTCATTGGTTAAGCCTGGGTAAACTCCGAGCCAGAAAGTTCTAAGCATGACGATATCCGTGTTGTCTAGATTACCAACGACCCTAAAATCAACGTTTCTATAGGCCGGCTGCTTCATTAGATTTCCCGCAAACATTAGCCTGGTTCCAATTTTTAGTTTCTCTAAATGACGCAAGAGGTCTTCCCTGTTGACTGGGTGGGAGGGGTCAAGTGTGATTGGAAAACCAAACCAAGACGGCTCCGAGTGTTCTGTCGCCTTAGGGAGAATCAACCCTTCAACGTCTTTGAGTTTTTCATAGAGATAGTTAAAGTTTCTTCTTCGTGCCTCAATAAATGACTCCAGCTTTGCGAGTTGGGTAACCCCTAGAGCGGCTTGCATGTCAGTTGCCTTTAGGTTGTAACCAATGTGCGAGTATGTGTATTTATGGTCGTAGCCCAAAGGTAAATCCCCCAGCTGCCAACCAAATCGCTTCTGGCAAGTGTTGTCATGACCGGTTTCGCAGTAACAGTCTCTTCCCCAGTCCCTAAATGACTCCACTTGCTTTGCTACAAGTGGAGACTTGCTGAAAACAGCACCCCCCTCACCGGTGGTGATGTGATGCGCTGGGTAAAAGCTAACGGTTGCGGTATCCCCAAAACTTCCCGTGCGCTTACCTCTATATGTTGATCCCAGCGCATCGCAAGAGTCTTCAATCAGCCAAAGGCCGTGCTTTTCACAAAGTTCCTGAACCGTATCCAGGTCGAATGGATTTCCGAGAGTGTGTGCCATCATGATGGCTTTTGTCTTGGAGGAAATGGCTTCCCTGAGCATGTCAGGAAAAGCGTCATAGGTTTCCAGTTGCACATCAACAACAACTGGTCGAAGTCCATTCTGAATAATGGGATTCACCGTTGTTGGAAAACCCATAGCGACGGTGAGGACTTCATCGCCTGGCTTTAGTGCACGCTTGCCCAGTTTTGGGCTAGTTAGCGCGCTTAGCGCAACAAGGTTTGCGCTTGATCCGCTATTTACAAATAGAGTTTTTCTAGCTCCAACAAACTTTCCCAGTTTTCGTTGGAAATCTTCAGTAAATCTGCCAGCCGTTAGCCAGCCGTCAAGACTTGAGTCGACCAGAGATACGAAATCTGATGAATCAAGGACTTTTCCAGAAACTGGAACTGGGCTTTCGCCGGCCTTGAATTCTGTTCTAGTGAGGTACGAATCCGCATAAGCCTTTGTTGCCTCAAGGGCTGCTTTTCTTAATGACTCTAAGTCACCCATTAGTGAACCCCGTATTTCAATTAGCCGACCTTAATACTACAGATTCAAGATTGCAATTGAACTAAACAATAGGTTGGCCCCAGCTTCAAGTGGTGCTAATTTTGAGGAAAGTCTTTCTATTTGGTGATGTTTGGGGTTGTTTTGGCAAAGAGCTTTGAAGCTGAACTAGCTGGCAAAAGAATCTTCGTAACAGGCCACACCGGCTTTACTGGCTCTTGGGCCAGTATTTGGCTTAACTCAATTGGAGCCCAAGTTTTTGGGTACTCACTATCGCCTGAAACATCACCGAATTTGTTTGACGAAGCAGGCGTAGCCGAACTTGTAGACGGACAAATCGCTGACATTCGAGACTTTGAAGAACTAAGAAATCAAATGGCAAAATTTCAGCCCGATCTTGTTCTCCACCTAGCAGCACAACCCCTAGTTCGCAGGAGTTACCGAATCCCGAGAGAGACTTTCGAGATTAACGCCCAAGGGACAGCAAACGTTTTAGAGGCAGCTCGGCTTGTTTCATCAATCAAAGGAGTCCTGTGTATCACTACGGACAAGGTTTATAAAAACATCGAAACCGACTACCGGTATGTGGAAAGTGATGAGTTGGGGGGTAGTGATCCATACTCAGCTTCCAAAGCCGCTGCTGAGCTAATAATTTCAAGCTACCGAGATTCATTTAGAGATGGGGATTCCGTAAACCAGATCATTGCTGTTGCTCGAGGGGGAAATATTGTTGGAGGTGGGGATTGGTCAGAGGATAGATTGATTCCTGACTACATGCGAGCGGTTGTTAGTAGTCAAGAAATGGAAATACGTTTCCCGGAAGCCACCAGACCTTGGCAGCATGTGCTTTCACTGATTGACGGTTACCTGTCGATTTTGGCTGGCATGCTGGGGCCAGAGGCAAGAAAATTTGATCGTGCCTTTAACTTAGGGCCAATCGAAGAAGAGTCCTTCTCGGTATCTTCTGTGCTTTCCTTGGTAGCTAAAGAGTTACCTGGGGTCAAGATCACGGAACGCAAGTCCAAACTGCACGAAGCTGGAAAACTCGGGCTCGATAGCAAACTGGCTGCTCAAACATTTGGTTGGAATCCGAGTTGGGATACTAAAAAAGTCATTGAAAAAACAGCCGCTTGGTACAAGGGGTTCCTAGCCAACACCAAGCCAGCTCGGCAGCTTTGTCTTGACCAAATAGACTCATGGAAGCAATCGGAAATCAAGGGCTAAAGGGGATCAATGAAGGCTGTAATCTTTGCGGGCGGTTTAGGTACCCGAATTTCTGAAGAGTCTGATATGAGACCCAAGCCAATGGTGGAAATTGCTGATAGACCAATCCTTTGGCACATTATGAAAATGTATTCAAATCATGGCATTGATGAATTTATTATTTGTCTTGGTTACAAGGGTTACATGATCAAGGAGTACTTTTACAACTACTACAGACACACTTCAGATTTTCATGTTGACCTAGCAACTGGTGAGTACAAGATACTTGACACTCAAACAGAGAATTGGAAGATAACTTTTGTCGACACCGGATTAGATACTCAGACTGGTGGCAGATTAAAGCGCGTTCAGCAGTACATCGGCGATGAAACTTTTTGCCTTACCTATGGTGATGGGGTCTCAGATATTAATATCTCGAAAGAGGTTCAATTTCACAAAGCCCACGGGAAGCTTGCTACCGTGGCTGCCGTTCAACCTCCTGGAAGGTTTGGAATGCTAACTATGGATAAAGAGGGGTTGGTTACAGACTTTAGAGAGAAGCGTGCGGAAGAAGTTGGTTGGATTAACGGAGGCTTCTTTGTTTTAGAACCCTCAGTTATCGATCTTGTTTCTGGTGATGAAACTATTTGGGAACGAGAGCCTTTGGAGCACCTAGCCAAAACCGGTAACCTGGCCTCTTTCAATCACTCAGGTTTTTGGCAACCCATGGACACGCTGCGAGAAAAGAGAATTCTTGAGTCCCTCGCAGCCGAGGGTACTCCTCCTTGGCTAAAACGCTAGAACACTAAAGGTTTTCTCTAAAGAAGCTTCCCCTGCAACGCACCAAACCGGTGTTGAGTAATTGATACCGCCTGTTCGCGCACCAGATTCAACCCCATAAGGCGACCGCTCACTAAGACTTCACCGGTGATTACGTGAATATCAGGCTTGGTTTTAGCCTTTCTAACCCAGCCCTCATTGGACCCGAGCTGCCAAATTCTAAGTCCCAAACTTGGTTCGTTGACTACTCGCTTTTCAAAATCACTGCTGTTCTCGGTTTGGACAAATTCATGGCTTAGCTTGCCAATAAACCCTGGTGCTACGCTCACTGGGACTTTGAATCCTGAGCGCTTCACGGCCATCAGTACTCGGTCAACTTCTTTTTGTGTGGCTGTTGATCCGACGCGAACAATTAGGTTCGCGGGAAGATACCTTCTGTAGTTACCTTCTACTTCCAGCTCTCCACCGTCTAGCTCCTTTGGAGAGTAAATCTCTTTCCAAGCAATCTCGTCCGAAGCCTTCGCAGCTTTCAAGAATGCTGAGGGGGTTAGCTTATTGACTTTTGCTGTATTTGACCATGTTCCAAACTGGGTTAGATAGCTCGAACCCCCGGCTTTTAGTCCTGAACCAACTGAAGAGCGCTTGAAGCCCCCAAATGGCTGACGATTCACGATTGCACCAGTGATACCTCTATTCACATAAAGATTCCCACTTTTCACGCCGTCAATCCACGTAAGCACCTCTTGATTATCAAGAGAGTGAATTCCGGCAGTCAAGCCGTAATCCGTAGCGTTCTGAAGCTTTATCGCTTCTGGCAAATCACTTGCTCTCATGATTCCAAGTACTGGACCAAAGACCTCGGTCGTATGAAAAAACGATCCTGGCCTGACGCCTATTTTTATTCCAGGGCTCCAAAGTCTTCCAGTTGAATCAAGCTGCTTTGGCTCCAGTAGCCAACTCTCCTCAGCTTCCAGGGTTGTCAAAGCTCGCTCTAGTTTGCCGGATGGCTTTTGAATGACAGGGCCGATAGAAGCTGCAAGATTGCCAGGCCAGTCCACCTTCATGGATTTGGCTGCGTCTACCAATTGGCGCCTAAACTTTTCAGATTTATAAAGTGGCCCCACCAGAATTGCAAGGCTCGCTGCAGAACATTTCTGTCCGGCGTGACCAAAAGCACTTTTAGCTAGATCTGCCGCGGCCAGATCCAAATCAGCGAAAGGAGTAACGATCAGGGCATTTTTTCCGCTTGTCTCAGCTGCCAAACGAATTGATGGCTTGTGCTTCTTGAATAGCTCCGCGGTTTCAAAACCACCTGTCAGAATCACGCTGTCAACAGATTGGTGTCCGACAAGGTGAAGTCCTACTTCGTTGTCTGGAACAGCAACCACTTGCAAAACGGATTTGCTGATGCCTGCCTTGTGCAAAGCATTGGATACAGCAACACCACAGTTTCTTACTTCTGGTGCTGGTTTCAAAATGACTGTGCTGCCAGCAGCTAGGGCTGCCAACACGCCTCCGATTGGAATGGCAACTGGGAAGTTCCAAGGAGGAACTACAAGAGTCAATTTGTCGGGCGTGAACTTAGCTTCTTTGTTGTTGAACAGTTCTGGGATCAAAGATGCGTAGTACCTAGCAAAGTCGGCGGCCTCTGAAACTTCTACATCAGCCTCGGCAATTGTCTTTCCAGCTTCTGCCATCATCACTGCAATTAGTTCAGACCTGGCGTTTTCAATTTCGTTGGCAGCCTTAACCAGTAGCTGCTGACGCTTCTTGTGTTCTTTACCCCAAGCAGGTGCCGCGGTGAGTGATTTTTTGACCAGCTTGTCGATTTCAATTCGGGAATCAAGAAGAGGTAGGCCTGCGTTTTTGGTTTTTGCAATCTGCTTGGAAAGAGATTCTGAAAGTTTCTGAATCTTCTTGGCGTTTTCTCTAACCGAAACAATCGCTGGATCACTATCTGGCTGGTTTACAAACTGGCCTCGGCTGGCAGCTTTAGCGGCAGCTGCCGAATTGTTGGCCTTGCGGTTTGGCTCGGTACCGAGTTTGCTAATCAATTTGATGGAGTTTAGGAAGCGGTCTTTCTCGCGCTCAAAGATTTTCTTGTTTGTGGTGAGTTCAAAGACACCAGACATGAAGTTGTCAGGAGAGGCGTTTTCTTCCAGCCTTCTGGTTAGGTAGGCAATTGCGACTTCAAACTCTTTAGGGGAGACAACTGGGGTGTAAAGAAGCAGGTTTCCAACAGTTTTCTTAACACTTGCTGAAAGTGCCACAGCCATACCTTTGAGCATTTCAAAGTCAATTCGATCCAGCACACCATTTTTCTTTGCCAGTAGGTATGCGTAAGCCACATCAAACAAGTTGTGGCCTGCGACTCCGGTCCTTACAGACTTCGCTACCTTTGGATCCAACAGGATCTCTAGCAGGCGCTTGTAGTTGGCATCTGACTCAACTTTTGAGTTGTAGGTGGCTAATTCGAAACCATGCCACTTGGCGTCTACTTGCTCCATGGCTAGGTTTGCACCCTTTACCAGTCTTATCTTGATTGGTGCCCCACCTGCGCGCACTCTCTTCTGGGAGAACGCAATTAGGTCTTTTAGGGCCAAGTAGGAATCAGGAAGGTAAGCCTGAATCACGATTCCGGATCTAAGGTTTTTTAGCTTTGGCTTGGAAAGTATTTGCTTATAGATCTCAATGGTGAGCCAAAGGTCTCGATACTCTTCCATGTCTAGGTTTATAAACTTCTTCTCGCGGTTCGCGTAGTTATAGAGAGGCTCAAGCCGATCGATTACTCTCGCAATACTGTCTTCGTATCCCCACATCGACAACTGCGAAACAACCGAAGAAACCTTGACTGAAACGTAGTCAACATCGGGTCTTTGCAAAAGTTCAAAGGTTTTTGCAAGTCGGTTGCTTGCCTCTGCTTCACCAAGCACTGCTTCGCCCAATAAATTGAGATTCAGCTGCACACCATCTGCTCTAACCCTTGACAGGTGCTTTGTTAGCTTCCCTGGCCTGGCGTCTGCAATTAGGTGCGAAACCAATGAGCGCAGCACAAATCTCGCGATGGGAATAACTGGAAAAGGAAAGTAAGGGGCTAGGAAGCCACCTAGCTTGATTGCAAAGCGATCAAGCGGTGGCAACGCCGCTGGAATAATCTTGGTGAGTTTTCTGAGCTCTCTAGCTGCAACCTTGATGTTCTCTGGTCTAATGACCCTGTCCACGAACGCAAGAGTGAATTCAAGGCCATTTGGATCTTTGAGTAAGGCTGACAGTCTTGCTTCAGCCGCCGATGACTCAGCGTTCCCCTTGGCGTCTTTCAGCCAGGTCTGAACAAGTTCAACAGATTGCTTGGAAAGTGACTGACGGTTCATATTCTTTATGAGTCCCACTCGCTAGGAGCTGGCTCTCTGCCCTTAGGTAAAGAGGAGGCTGCTGACCAGTTGGCTACCCACTGAGGCAAAATCGGCAGCGGGCCATTCCAAGGTGTGTATTCCAGGATTTCCTTAGGAGTTACGATGCCGCGGGATCTTTTCAGGAATCTGATGCGAACTACTGCTCTGGCATAAATCTCTTTGCCAACCACAAACCTTTGCTCAAAATAGAAAGCCTCGTCAGTCCAGCCGATTACTTTTGATTCCAAATCAAAGGTCTGCCAAAGCTGTAAAGACTTTCTGAAGGTGATGTTCTCGGCAACCACTACTGGGTACCAACCGATTTTGTTCCACTTGTTCCAAATACCTGTTCTCTTACCGTGGTCATAACGACCTAGATCCATGATGGTTAAAAACACACCGTTATTCATGTGGCGATAGATGTCTAGATCAGTTGGCCAAACTCTGAAGCGGCGTTTTGCAACATCGTTGATTCGTATATTTGTTCTAAATCTCCAGCTCATTAGCTGGTACAGAACTCTTAACCAAAGTTTCAATTACCAGATACTCACTCGCTTGGACTCTTCTAGCCAAAGTTTGTCAGAAGAAGACAATTCAAATGCTTCATAGAAAGCATCGATGTTTCGAACAATCTGATTACACCTAAACTCTGGTGGTGAGTGTGGGTCGGTTGCCAGGCGCTGCAGAACCATTTCATCTCGTCCCTTGGTGCGCCAAGCTTGTGCCCAAGCTAAGAACAATCTTTGCTTTCCGGTTAGCCCGTCAATTAGCTCTGGTTCTTTTCCAGCAAGTGACATTAGGTATGCCTTGTAGGCAATTCCCAAGCCACCAAGATCTCCGATGTTCTCACCGATGGTGAGCTCACCGTTGACTTTGTTGTCATCAGAAAGTTGCTCTGGAGAAAGCTCGTTGAACTGAGAAATCAAACTGGAAGTTAGTTTTTCGAAAGCCGAACGATCTTCATCGCTCCACCAACTAATGAGTGCTCCATCGCCGTCATACTTGGATCCCTGGTCATCAAAGCCGTGACCAATCTCGTGACCAATTACTGCACCAATTGCACCGAAGTTAACAGCGTCATCCGCATCCAAAGAGAAAAACGGCGGCTGCAAAATAGCTGCTGGAAAAACAATCTCATTGAAGCCAGGGTTGTAATAAGCGTTTACAGTTTGTGGGGTCATGAACCACTCATCGCGATCTAGCGGCGAACCAATTTTCTTCATCTCCCTATCAAGGCTCCAAGAACTAACGTTTTTGACATTCGAAATTAAGTCATTGCGATCGATCTTGATGCTCGAGTAGTCCTTCCACTTCACCGGGTAACCAATCTTTGGTGTGAACTTGGCTAGCTTGACAAGCGCCTTCTTTTTGGTCTCATCGCTCATCCAGGAGAGATTCTCGATGCTTTCTTTATAGGCGTCAATTAGGTACTGAACCAACTCGTCCATACGCTTTTTGGCTTCAAGCGGGAAATATTTCTCGACATAGATTTTTCCAACAGCTTCGCCAAGAGATCCTTCAACTAGGCTCACCGCTCGCTTCCAGCGAGCGCGGTTTACTGGTGCTCCGGTCAATGTGGTTCCGTAGAAACTAAATCTCTCATCAACAAAATCTTGAGATAGGTAAGGCGCTGCCTGGCTGATCAGGTTCCAGCACATCCAAAGTTTGATGGCTTCTAGGTTTGATTCAGAGAAAGTTTCTTTCAAAGATTCAAAGAATGATGGCATCATCACAATCGATTCGTCCAGCACCTTCGGGCTGATCTTTGCGCCTTCAAACCACGTGTTCCAATCGAAGTTGGCGGTTAGTTTTCTAAGCGACTCAAAGCTTGTTAGGTTATTAGTTTTCTCGGCATCTCTGGTTTCAACGTTGTTCCAGTGATTTGAAGCCAGCTTGGTTTCAAACTCAAAGATGGTTGCTGCTGCTTGTTTAGCTGCAGCTTGGTCCCAGCCAGCTAGCTCAAGCATCTTTTGAATATGAACTACGTAAGCCTCGCGAATGCTCTCGTGCTTTTCCTCGCGGTAATACGCTTCGTCAGGAAGTCCAAGGCCACCTTGGTATAGGTTCACCAAGTAACGGGTTGGATCGTTTGGGTCATTATCGACATACATTCCAAACAGACCACTAACTTCGGTTCTCTCAAACTCACCGAGCATCGTGGTTACCTGTGAAAGATTGTTCAGGCCTTTGATACGAGCAAGATCTGCCTCGATTGGCTTTGCGCCTAGAGCGTTTGCTTTGTCCTCATCCAAAAACGATGCGTAAAGATCTCCGATTTGCTGACTGACTCCCGGGGCAGGATTTGCCGATGCCTCTTCCAGGATCAGCTTGACTGCTTCCTCGGATGCATCGGCAAGCATATGAAAGGACCCATAGATGGCCTTGTCCTCTGGAATCTCAGTAGTGTCCAACCACTTGCCGTTGACGTGCCTAAAAAGGTCATCTTGGGGTCTAGTTGCGGGATTTAGTGCTTTGGTGTCAATGCCTGGAGTCAATTTCATTACTTCATCCTAGAAGGTTCTAGAGGCTAGGCTTTTTCATGTGGAACTCCAGAAAATAATCCTTTACTACGGCTTTGCCCCGGTGCCCGACCCGGAGGCCATGAAGCTTTGGCAGCGGACCCTGTGTGAATCTCTCGGCCTCAAGGGCCGAATTCTTATCTCCAAGCACGGCATCAATGGCACCTTGGGTGGAGACATGGCCGCACTAAAGAAGTACGCCAGAGCCACCAAGGAGTATCCAGGATTTAACCGCATCGATTTCAAGTGGTCAGATGGCACCGGTAATGACTTCCCAAGACTTCGTGTTCGCTCCAGAAAAGAGCTGGTTGCCTTCGGAGCTCCCGAGGAGCTTCAAGTTGGACCTAGAGGAGTTATAGGCGGCGGTAAACACTTAAAGCCAGAAGAGGTAAATCAGCTGGTTCAAGAACGAGGCGACGAAGTCGTCTTCTTTGATGGTCGGAATGCATTTGAGTCAAAGATTGGAAAGTTCAAGAATGCGGTCGTACCAGACGTTGAAACTACCCATGATTTTGTGAAAGAAATCGAATCAGGAAAGTTTGATCACCTGAAAGACAAGCCTGTTGTCACATACTGCACCGGTGGTATCCGCTGCGAGATTCTTTCTGTTGCCATGAAAAACCGTGGCTTCCAAGAGGTCTATCAAATCAAGGGTGGAATCGTTCGCTACGGAGAAGCTTTTGGGGACAAAGGCCTTTGGGAAGGTTCGCTCTACGTTTTTGATGACCGCATGGATATCGACTTTTCACCAGATGCCAAGGTGATAGGTAAGTGTGAAGCGTGTGATGGACCAACCAAGAAATTCCGTGACTGTTCTTCTCTGGCCTGTAGAGATTTGATATTGCTTTGCGACGATTGCGTCCAAGTTCCTGAGAATCTAGCCTGCAGCCCCTCACACACCAGGGGTAAGCGCATCGGCGCAACGGTTGGATAGCCAAGCTTCCATCGGCAACTTTTTTGCTGTTAAAGCTTTTAGGTCCTAACCTGCTTTAGACCGTCGGTACTTCCCCTAAACAGCACTTCCCAAAGTGCTCCGTTTCCAGTGTGAGTGACTACCTTTTTGCATTTAGATACCAAAGATAAGATCGCAAGAAATATCTGACCTTGGACTTCAGGCTCTTTCGAATCAAGTATGTGGGCTCCAATTGAACCACCCGGCGTTGAAAGTTCAGTAATCGTGATCACAGCGTTCGGGAAAGCGGCTTCGAAGCCGATTGCGACAGCAGGCTCATCGGTTAGTAGCAAAATCTTTGGGTTAGCCATTTGCTGCATGAACTGCCTTGTTTGAGAGATGAACTCCGTGAGGCTTGGGGTTTCTATCTCAGTTTGCTTATCAGTGCCTCGGTAGTGCACACCGATGGTTTCTGCCAAGTTGATCCTGTATTTTTCAACAAAGCCATCAGATAACTTCACAACCTTTGGCGAAAGACGAAAATACAATTCAATGGTTTCTTTCAAATCGCTGAATGGAACATCCGCGTAGTCCTTAACCCACCAGTCATGAATCTCTTTGGGGTAGGTCTTTCCTTCGGGCAATGCGAATTTAGAAGGATCTGCCTGTGTGGGGGTCTGAAAAAAACTTGTCCAATTGTTTCTCAAAAGCCACTTCTTATAAAGACTCATTCCAAAGTTTGATTTGATTTTTGTCACTTTTCGACCCGAAGCGGTGATGTCAGACAACGTAGTGGTGCTGCAAGACATTAGTCCTGCGTTGTATGTAAGAAAGTAAGTGTCTCTGACAAAAAAGCCGAACTTTCCGGGCTGGAATTTAAGGAGCCCAGAAAGTCCAGGTAACTTTGAAATCAAAGCAAGAATGCCAACTGTTAGTTTTGCGATTCTTTGAAGAAAATAAATTTTCATGTTCTGCCGGTACGTTCCCTCACGAATAGCGGAGCGTACTTCATCCAGAAAAATCAGTATTTTCTTCATGTAGAGAATCCTAAATCAATCAAGTACGCGCGTTTCGGGCAGTTATTAGGTGTTGTGGCTATTTTTTTTACCAGTCGATCACTGGTGATGTTGGTAAACTGAATACTTACCGCCGAACAAGGGAATGTCTTGGGATTCTTAGATAAGTTCGAGAAAGGTCTTGAAAAGAAAGTCACTGGATTATTTACCAAAACTTTCAAGTCAAGCCTAGAGCCAATAGAGATAGCATCGGCCATCAAGCAAGATATGGATGCCAAGGCATCCATCCTTAGCCGCGATCGCATCCTGGTGCCCAATAGCTACTTGGTTCAGCTGAGCCCCCAAGACCATGAACGGCTAAGCGATTTGGGTGAAGCGCTTATTGACGAGCTAACAAGGCTTTGTTCAGAGCACGCTAAGAACCAAAGATTCCAGTTCGGTGAAGTTCTTGAGCTTTCCCTTACCCCAGATGCTTCCTTGGCCTTGGGCCAGCTATCTGTAGTTTCCAGCAGCAAGAAATTGGATATAGCCTGGGTGCCAGTTCTTGAGGTAGCGGGAGAAGCCCATTCCCTGGTTTCTTCAAAAACCACTGTTGGTCGAGATTCCACGGCAGACATCCAAATCGGGGACAATGGTCTAAGTAGAAAGCACTTTGAAATCCTTTGGGATGGCTCCAGCGCGGTGTTGCGAGATTTAGGGTCCACCAACGGAGTAAAGGTAAACGGTAAGAAGATTGACCAAGTGGTGCTCCAAAACGGGACCACTTTTTCAGCAGGAAGAACTGACTTTCTGTTCAACGTTATAGCGAGGGCCAAGTGAGTGAATTAGCTCTGTTTCTGGTTAGAACGGGTTTTCTGGCACTCCTGTGGATATTCATTTTCAGCATCATCTCAGTGATACGAGCCGATCTCTTCGGGCAAAAGGTTGTTTCTAAGGTTGCTTCGGCAAATCTTCCAAACACGTTTGTTGCGGCAGCCGGCTCTGTTCCAGGAAGCGCAAAGCCGGCCGAGCAAAAAGCCACCAAGCTTGTTGTCACAGCTGGTGAAAAAACTGGAACCGAAATTGCCCTTGCCGGAAGACAGCTAACCATCGGCCGCGCTGGCGACAGCGATTTGATCGTGGATGATGAATTCACCTCAACCCATCACGCAAAGCTGGTATTCATAAACGGCGAATGGCTAATTCAAGATCTTGATTCAACAAACGGTACTTTGCTGGATGGGAAAAAGGTCGCGACCACTACCGTCGTTCCCTTGAACACCCAGGTGCGCGTGGGCCAAACATCCTTCGAGCTAAGGGTCTAACTCTTGGCTATAAAAACAGTTTCATTTGCTGCCAGCGACATTGGTCGAGTTAGGTCGTCAAACCAAGACTCCGGCTACGCCGGTGTGAATCTGTTTTTTGTAGCGGATGGTATGGGCGGTCACGCGGGAGGAGACATCGCTTCCGCAATTGCCTCCCAGCACCTCGCGCTAGCTGATGAGCCACTAGAAACCAATGCTGAGGCTGAGCAAAAGCTTATTGACTACATTTACCAAGCCAAGCAAAAAATTGACGCCAGCGTCAAGGAGCACCCTGCGATTTCAGGAATGGGGACAACCCTTTCAGCTCTAATGGTCACAGGCACCAAGGTAACAATCGCTCACATAGGTGACTCAAGAATTTATCTCGCACGCGATGGTGTTGTAAAGCAGATAACCTCCGACCACACGTTTGTGCAAAGACTTGTTGATACTGGACGCATCACCGAGGAGGAAGCTCTCACTCACCCGCGCAGAAGTGTTTTGATGCGGGTGCTGGGAGATATTGAAAAATTCCCAGAGGTGGACATCGATACATACGAGACCAAGCCTGGCGATCGATGGATGGCTTGCAGTGATGGGCTCTCAGGTGTGGTTCCAAATCAACTCATGAACAACATTTTGCTTAGCAAAGTTGACGCTCAAGAAGCTTGTCAATTATTAGTTGGTGAAGCCTTGGAGTTTGGCGCTCCTGACAACGTCACTGTTGTTTTGGTAGACGTAGTCGACGTCAAAGACGAGATCGATTTTTCTCCTAGTCGAAACCTTGTTGGTTCCGCAGCCAATGAGGTGGTTATCGAACAGCGCAAGGGTATGCAGGTGCTGAGGTTACTGAACCCGCTGACACTACTTGAGCTTCTTCAAAAGCCAGAAGACCCCGTGCGCTTTGCCCCGGAATCCGAAGAGCTTCTTGAAAAGATTTTGAAAGAAACCAAGGGACGAGTCAGGGCTAGAAGATTTAGACAAATCACAACTTATCTTTTGCTAATCGCTATTGCTGGCTATGGGGTATCTCTTGCTATTGACTACACCCAAACTCGCTACTTCGTGGGAATCGATGAAGGTTATGTAGTTATCTACAAGGGCATCAAAGAAGAGCTGGGTCCCTTCAAGTTCTCCAGCGTTTATGGAGTCACCAACGTTTCGGTCGATTCGCTAACTGACTTCCAGCGCGAAGCGCTCGAGCGCTCAATTTCAGCAGAGTCTGTAGAGGAAGCGGAAAGAATCGTTTCTCAGCTTGGTGGTGAATAAATGAGTTCATTTACTGGCTCACTTCAAATTTCCAAGCTGATCAAGATTGTTCCTAGAAGTAGAAATCTGGAAGCACTCCTTCTGTTTTTTGCAGCTGGCCTTAACGCTTTTGAGTTAGCCCAGATTCAACTTTCAATTCTGGACAAGATGACGGTTGACCTGTTTACTTACTGGCTACCGCCCGTGATCTTTGTTTTGGTTGTGCACTTTATCTTGCGCAAGAAAGCATCAGAGTCAGATCCGCTTATTTTGCCAATTGCCTTTGTCCTAAATGGTTTGGGCATTACGATGATTTACCGATTAGATCTAGCAACTCTTGCTTCTGGCGGTACTGAGCTATTTGCATCTAGGCAGGTGATGTGGACGGCGTTGGCGATGGCAATTGCCGCACTAGTTATCTACTTCATCCCGTCGCAACTGTTTTTGCGACGTTATGTATACACCGCAATGTTGATTGGAATTGTGCTACTACTGTTGCCGATGCTTCCAGTGATTGGAACCACCATCAACGGTGCAAGTCTTTGGATTTCTATATTTGGAATCACTTTTCAACCCGGTGAGCTTGCTAAGGTGGCGCTAATTATCTTCTTTGCCGGGTACCTCGTAAATCACAAAGACTCTCTCGCGGTAGTTGGAAGAAAGATTGCGGGAGTAAGAATCCCTAGAGGACGAGACCTTGGCCCGATTCTCCTGATTTGGCTTGCCAGTATCGGCGTTCTAGTTTTGCAACGCGATCTTGGAACCAGCATTTTGTACTTCGGATTATTCCTAGTGATGATCTACGTTGCCACCGGAAGAGCCTTCTACGCCGGTATAGGAATAGCGATGTTGGTAACCGGTGGGCTAGTGGCATCGAGGGTGTTGGACTACGTTGCACGAAGATTTGAGACTTGGCTTAACCCTTTTGATGAGGAAAACTACAACGCGGTAGGTGGAAGCTACCAAACCGTTCAGGGAATCTTTGGCATGTCCAACGGAAGCATATTTGGTTCTGGCCTAGGTGGCGGTGTCCCGCAACTTGTGCCACTAGCCGAAAGCGACTTCATTATTTCTAGCCTTGCTGAAGAACTTGGTCTCATTGGGTTCTTTGCCATCTTGGCGCTGTATTTTCTATTAGTAGCAAGAGGGCTAAAGATTGGCTTCAGTCACAAAGATGAATTTGCCAAGCTGCTTGCAGTGGGCTTTGCATTCGTAATCGCTTTGCAAGTATTCGTTGTTATCGGTGGGGTTACCAGAATTTTGCCACTAACTGGACTTACCACACCACTACTTGCAGCTGGTGGATCATCACTTTTGGCCAACTGGGTAATAATTGCGATGCTGCTAAGACTTTCTGACTCCACAACAGATCACGCGTCTAAGTTGGTGATCCGATGACTAAAGAACTCAAGAGAGTTTCGTTGGTTGTTGCTGCTATGTTTTTGTCGCTGTTTATCTCGGCATCAGCCATTCAAGCTTTGGATGGTGAGGCCCTAGCTGAGGATCCAAGAAACGTTAGAAACCTTTACGAGAGCTACAAAACTCTTCGCGGTCCCATTCTTGTTGACGGTAAGGCCATAGCAACTTCGGTGGAATCTGATGACGCCTACCGATACCTGCGGGTATACGAAGATGACATGTATTCAGCTGTCACCGGCTACTTCTCTGTCTTCCGCGGCGCAACTGGAGTCGAAGCCGCGCTGAATTCCTACCTGTCGGGTCAAAGCTCATCGCAGTTTTTTGAAAAGTTCAACGCAGTTCTATCTGGAAACCCGGTATCGGGTGCAGCTGTTGAGCTAACAATTGATCCGGTAATGCAGCAGGCTGCCTGGGATGCTCTGGGGGATCTTCAAGGATCGGTAGTGGTGCTTGACCCGGTAACTGGAAATATCCTGGCCATGGTTTCTAAATCAAGTTTTGATGCCAACGAGATTGCCGGTCACGACAATCAAACTGTTGCCGATAACTATGCCCGCTTGGAACAAGACCCCAACAATCCTCTAATCAATAAAACAATCAGTGGTGACTTGTATCACCCTGGTTCAGTATTCAAACTTGTGGTGGCGGCAGCTGCTTTAGAATCTGGCCTATACACAAACGAATCCACTTTCCAGAACCCAGTTTCAGTTCAGCTGCCTGGTTCAACTGCAGAGGTTTTTAATTCAACCGAGCGTCCCTGCGGAGGAACAGCATCAACGGTTTCATTGATTGATGCCTTGTCACTTAGTTGCAATGTGCCTTTTGTTGAGCTTGGACTAGCTCTTGGTCAAGATCGCTTGCGAGCTCAGGCGGAGCTGTTTGGCTTCGGTAAAGAACTTAGAGTGCCAATGGTTGTGACACCTAGTACCTTCCCCGCAAATCTAGATGACGCTCAATTAGGTTTGAGCTCTTTTGGTCAGTATGACGTGAGAGTAACCCCGCTCCAGATGGCGCTGGTGTCGGCAGCGGTTGCTAACGGGGGTGTGGTTATGAAGCCAAACCTTATTGAAAGTGTCATTAGCCCAAATCTTTCTGTGATCGATGCTCCACAACCTAGTGTTCTCTCACAACCAATAACAGCGGCAACCGCCGAGAGCATCAGGTTGATGATGGTCGAGTCAGTCAAAAACGGTGTCGCTTCTAACGCGGAGCTTGAGACCATTGAGGTAGCCGGTAAGACAGGAACAGCCGAGAACGGTGAGGGTGTTCGCCCAACACTTTGGTTCACCGGATTCGCGCCATCAGTAAATCCAAGGTTTGTAATTGCCGTTGTGATCGAAGATGGTGGCGGTAGAGACAGTGGATCGGGTGGAAACGCAACCGCCGCCCCTGTTGCAAGGTCCTTTTTCAAGGCGGTGCTTGGTCAATGAAGCCAGAGGCTGGACAGATCTACGGCAACCGTTACCGACTAGTTGATCGCATAGCTATTGGCGGTATGGGAGAAGTTTGGCGAGCGCACGATGAAGTGATCTTGAGAGATGTTGCCATCAAGATCTTGAAGCCTGAGTTCATGGGAGACCCTGGTTTCCTTGAAAGATTCCGAGTCGAAGCTCGTCACGCAGCCAGGGTCGACCACGTTGGTATTGCAGATGTCTACGACTATGGTGAGGGTTCTGGCTCCGCCTATCTGGTTATGGAAATTGTTGCGGGTGATTCACTGGCGCGCATTATTGAAAAGCGAATCAGGCTTACCGAGATAGAGGTTCTTAGCATTGTTGAACAAACTGCCAAGGCCCTTCACGCAGCTCACGAGGATGGTCTTGTTCACAGGGACATCAAGCCAGGAAATTTGCTGATTACCCCGTCGGGCAAAGTGAAGATTACCGACTTTGGTATCGCTAGGGTTGCTGACCAAGTGGCCCTAACCGCAGCTGGTCAGGTTATGGGAACAGTTCAGTATCTGGCTCCCGAGCAGGCAACTGGAAAACCCGCGACTCCCTCCACAGATATTTACTCACTCGGCATCGTCGCCTATGAGGCGCTGACCGGAAGAAGGCCTTTCACTGGTGAATCACAAATGATCATCGCTATGGCCCAAATCAACGACAAGCCTCCGCCTTTTGGAGACGACGTAGACAAACGAGTTCAAGAACTTGTGATGTCCTGCCTGGCTAAGAAACCAAACCAGCGACCTGGCACAGCTCTTGATTTATCAAACAGAGCAAGGGCTCTGAGATTACAGCTAGAAGGTGTTTCAGCAACAGAGGTTTTTGATCCAGAAAGTGCTCCCGTCACAAGGCTCAACGATTTGGAACCGACACCTGAAACAGAACCCTTGACAAAGCTTCCGGTTGTTTGGCCCTGGCTTGCGCTTATCGGAGTGCTGGTTGTGGCGGCAGCTGGAGTGATGATTGCCATCGTGGTGAGTTTGGTTTCAGAGTCCTCCCCAAGCCCAACCCCTTCGATTGCTGTTTCTAAACAACCCTCGGCTCCTACAGACCAAAGACCGGATAGGACTGTGAGTGTGTTCTTGACTGACGTGGTTGGTAAAAAGGTGGCCGATGCCTCCGTGATCCTGACTCAAAAGGGACTGGTTGTGGAAGCAATCCCTGGCGAGGCACTTGACCCAAGTGATTCGAGGATTCTTGATGTTTATCAGGCCGAAGGCCTAGGACAAGTGCCAGTTGGATCAGTTGTCAGGATCTTCTACTACATCCAGGGGGAAGCACAGCCGACTCCAACTCCGACAGCAACTGTTAGCCCTTCTCCGACTCCTAGTGTGACCCCAACACCTACTGGTTCGGTGAGCCCTTCGCCGACTTCGACCGGAGATTAGCTCATATGCGATTGGTATTATTGAAGATAGAGAACTGGGGAGAAATCATTGTCTGAGCAAGAACGCGTTCTAGCTGGCCGCTATCAAGTGGGCGAGCTAATCGGTCGTGGGGGTATGGCCGATGTGTTTGAAGGTGTCGACCTGCGCCTTGGGCGCAAGGTTGCTATCAAGCTTCTAAAATCTGATCTAGCTAGCGATGACGCTTTCGATTCTCGTTTTGCCAAAGAAGCTCAGGCCTCTGCCAAGATGACTCACCCGACCATTGTTCGTATCTACGATGCCGGTGAAGAGCTTTCTACTGACACTAATGGTAACCAGATTAAGACTCCGTTCATCATCATGGAGTATGTAAATGGAAAACTTCTTCGTGATCTGATGCACGAAAAAAAGTTGACACTTAAAGAAGCGGTTGACTTTGCCAAGGGTGTCCTTACAGCCCTTGAGATTTCACACAAGGCCGGAATAATTCACCGCGACATCAAGGCTTCCAACATCATGATTACCACTGAGGGTCAAGTAAAGGTAATGGACTTTGGTATTGCTAGAGCAATCTCTGATTCTTCAGAGACTCAGGCACACACAGCTGGAATTGTTGGAACCGCTCAGTACTTCTCTCCCGAGCAAGCGCGTGGCGAAACAGTTGATTCTCGAACTGACCTTTATTCAATGGGTGTGTTGTTATTCGAGATGTTGGCAGGAAGGCCGCCTTTCAAAGGTGACACTGCCGTCTCGGTTGCGTACCAGCATGTAAGCGAGCAGGTGTCACTTCCTTCAGAGCACAATCCAGAAATAAGCCCCGAGCTAGACCAAGTAGTCCTGAACGCACTGGCTAAAGATCGCGAAGAGCGTTTCCAGACCGCTGAGGAGTTCCGCGAGCACCTTATGGCAGCAGTTCGTGGCGAGTCACTTCCAAAAACTGGGTTCACACCAAAAACCACAGTTGCGCCTTTACAAGAAGCATCGCCAACTGAAGTTATCGGTTCTATTGATCCAGAGGATTTCTTCAAGGAAATTGGTGTTGAATACACGGCCGGTGAACCAACAACTTCCATCAAGTTACGTGATCGTACATCTAAGGATCAGCCTTCAGCTAAGTTGCTCTGGGGGATTGGTTCCGGAGTTGCTGTAACACTTGTAGGACTAATTATTTGGCTTATCGCTTTGGGCGGAGCCTTCACGCCAGTGGATCCAAACAATACTGGCAGCATTGAGGTAACCGACATTAGCGGTGCCTTGTATGAAGACGGTAGCAAGGTCCTGGAGGATCAGGGTTTCTTGGTCCTAAGAATTTTGGAGACAAGTGACACGGTTGAAGAAGGTGTTGTTATAAAGACCGACCCACCAGCCGGAACAAAACTTGCAGCTCGTTCAACCATCGAAATTTATGTATCCTCCGGTCAACCAGAAACTTCTGTTCCGTTCCTAGAAGGTTTGACAGAAACTGAAGCTAAGGAAGCTTTGGAGGAGGCTGGACTGGTTCTTGGTGGAATAACATCTGCTAACTCCGCAACTATTGTCAAGGGTGCTGTTATTGAATCCTTGCCAGAGGCAAACGCAGGGGTCAAAGAGGGAACTGCTGTGAAGCTTTTGGTGTCTGATGGCAAAGTTCAGGTTCCCTCGGTATTGACCTTGGGTGCGGCTGAGGCAAGACGCGCAATGGAAGGTCCCGACGTTGGGTTCACAGTTGTGATTGAGTCTCCTGCGGGCTGCACAGGAACCGTTGGTTCAGTTATTGCTTTCCAGTCGGTGCCGGCAGGTCTTGCAGAGCAAAAGCAAACTGTTACTTTGACGCTGTTGTGCACTCCAGCACCTGCTCCTACGCCTACGCCTACGGAAACACCTACTCCAACTCCGTAGGTATTAGAACTTAATCATTGGCGAAAGCTCTTTAGCTTTAGCTGCTGCTCCCTTGAGGCCGATTGACTCTAGCCAGTTTCCAAGCATCTGGTAACCACCTTCGGTGAGCACACTCTCTGGATGAAACTGCACTCCATAAATCGGTTTGGTTAGATGTTGTAATCCCATGATTACTCCGCCTTTGGTTCGGCTAGTTACAACCAAATCTTTAGGAACTGTTCCGTCGACTACAGCCAACGAGTGGTATCTGGTAGCTCTAAAGGATTTAGGGACATCTTTGAATACCAGGCTGTTGTCGTGTTCAACTTCACTAGTTTTGCCATGCATTAATTCTTCAGCGCTGGTAACTGTTGCACCCATAGCCTCAGCGATTGCTTGATGACCCAGGCAAACTCCAAAAACAGACTGATTGGTTTCCAGCGCATTTTTCACAACATCGATGCTAAGTCCTGCATCTTTAGGGGTTCCAGGTCCTGGGCTAATCAGCACTCCGTCGTACTTCTTCATTAGTTCTGGAAGCTCTTTGGCGCTAACCGCATCGTTTCTTACAACGTCGGTTGTGGCTCCAAGCTGCTGTAAATAGCCACTCAGCGTATACACAAAGCTGTCATAGTTATCCAGCACGAGAATTTTGGTCATCTTACTAAAAGCCTACTTGTAGAATTATGACCATGCCTAAATTGACTGCGACCCCTGAAGACGACTCGTCGTTACCTAAAAAGCGTTCTCTAAAGCTTCCTAAGCGCAAGCCAAAGATTGAAAAGGTAGCCAAGACCAAGAATTCTGAAGACGCCCTAAACCCGGTTTGGTTCAAGCCTGTGATGTTTGGCTTCATGATTGTCGGCCTTTTCTGGATCATTACTTACTACGTGACCAGCGCGCAGTACCCCCTAGGAGCTGGAGCGCCACTGAATCTTGAGAACTGGAATATCTTGATTGGTTTTGGAATTGCCATGGTCGGCTTCATGATGTCGACTCGCTGGAAGTAACGCTCTAGGAAAAGATCGGTCCTAACCGAAAAAATACTCCAGCTGCGATTAGCGCAACGATAATTAGCAACACACCGAGAACTTGAATCTTTTGCGTTAGCGCAGACTTGTATCTAGTTCCGGCGTAAATGGCAGTAACCGCCATTCCAGCAAGAAGGCCACCTAGGTGACCTTGCCAAGAAATGTTTGGGAAGAAAAACCCAAAGGCCAAGTTCACGGCAATCAATCCAAGCAGCTGACCGCTCTTGTCCCCAATAGTTTTCAGCATGATGAAATACGCGCCCATTAAACCAAAGAACGCTCCAGATGCTCCAACAACTGGAGTAATAGGGCTTCCAAGCCACAACACCATGGCCGATCCACCGATGATGGAAATTAGATAAAGCGCTAAAAATCTTGCTGGCCCAAGCATTGGCTCTATCACTCGACCGAAGATGTAGATCGAGTAGGCGTTAATCAAAATGTGCCAAGGGCTATCCGGAGAGTGGACAAAGCCTGCCGTAAGCATTCTCCACGGTTCTACAGTTGTTAGAAGTGGCGCATAGAGCAAAGCGCTGGTAACACCAGAACCGGGGATGACCTGAGCTAACCAAATCAGCAGATTGATCGATATCAGCCAAACAGTAACTTTTGGCTGAGCCGATTTCAATCTTGCCAAGAGAAAGCTCTAGAGGGTTTCGATTGAGATGGACTCAATCACGACATCATCAAGAGGCTTGTCAGACGCATTGGTGTCAACAGCCTGAATCTTGTCCACAACCTTGCGGCTAGCTTCGTCAACAACATCTCCAAAGATGGTGTGCTTTCCAAATAGCCAAGTGGTTGGTGCCGTGGTGATGAAGAACTGCGAACCGTTGGTGCCAGGGCCAGCGTTAGCCATAGCTAGCTTGTAAGGCTCGTTGAAGGTAAGTTCTGGGTGAATCTCGTCACCGAACTGGTAGCCAGGGCCACCCATTCCGGTTCCCGTTGGGTCTCCGCCCTGAATCATGAAATCAGGAATGATGCGGTGAAAGATTACGCCGTTGTAGAGCGGAGTGCCTTTTTCCTGTGGGCCACGACTTGGGTGAACCCAGTCTTTGGAGCCAGTTGCGAGACCTACGAAGTTCTCAACTGTCTTAGGTGCGTGAAGGGCGAAAAGGTTTACCTTGATTTCGCCGTGGTTAGTTTTGATTGAAGCAACATGTGTATGTGTAGTCATCCCTCTATTCTGCCACGAGATGAAACCCTCCGCCTCATAAAAATACAAGCTAGTTAGGATTGGAAGTAGGCACTTAGTCCTTAGCAAGCACGAGGTAAGAAGAGGTAGCAGTTGGCTGCAATTGAGTTCGTCGGTTTAGTCAAAAAATACGGCAAGGTCACATCGGTGAATAACCTAAGTGCCACAGTCGCCGAAGGAAAGATCACAGGGCTGCTGGGTCCAAACGGTGCAGGAAAATCCACAGCACTTCGCTGTCTACTTGGGTTAGCTACTCCGACATCCGGAAGCACCAAGATCCTTGGTAGCACTTATCAAAAGCTCACAAACCCGCTTGGCCAAATTGGTGCAGTTCTAGACTCTCGTGGTTTTCACGGAGGCCTAACCGGAAGACAAAACTTGAAAGTGATGGCTGCGGCAGCTGGTATCCAAGACGCGCGAGTAGATGAGGTCCTAAAACTAGTTGATCTCGAAGACGCGGCGAAAAAACCAGCTAAGAAGTATTCGCTGGGAATGAAGCAGCGTTTGTGTTTAGCAGGGGCACTACTTGGAAACCCAAAGGTGTTGATTTTAGATGAGCCTGCAAATGGCTTGGACCCAGTTGGTATTGCCTGGTTGAGAGGATTCCTTAGGGAACTAGCAAGTCAAGGTAAGACAATTTTGGTTTCATCGCACCAGTTAGCAGAGATGCAAAGCACGGTCGATGATGTAATCATCATCAACAAAGGTGAATTGATGGTTCAGGGAAGTTTAAAGGAAGTTATTGGGGCTGGAACTCTGGAAGAGGCGTTTCTAAAGCTTGCTGTTGGAGGAGACAAATGAAGCTAGTTTTCGCAGAGCTTAGAAAGCTCAGCTATTCAAAATCAACCTACGG
>JBIIME010000006.1:0-35628 GCA_044338175.1 Rhodoluna sp. | reverse complement strand
GTAGCCGCCCAGCGAGCACTCGAGATAAAAGCTGATGAGGTACTAGTAGCCAAAAACGGCGTAGACGGCGTGTACTCCGCCGATCCAAAGAAAGATTCTGCTGCCAAGAAAATTGACACCATTACATACCAGGACGCTCTCGTACAGGGACTCAAGGTGGTAGACGCAACCGCTTTTTCACTCTGCATGGACAACAAGATGCCCATGAGAGTGTTTGGAATGCAGGGTAAGTCAAATGTCACCGATGCCATCAAGGGCAAGAAAATCGGCACCAGCGTAACTGCTTAGTTTTATAAGAAAGAAGAACAGAAGATGATTGATCAAATCCTGAAATCAAGCGCTGAGAAGATGGGTAAAGCCGTCGAATCAGCCAAGGATGACTTTGCTACGGTTCGAACCGGAAGAGCAAACCCGCAGTTGTTTCAGAAGATCATGGTCGACTACTACGGCACAATGACACCTTTGGCTCAGTTGGCATCACTTCAGAACCCTGAGGCTAGAACCATCGTGATTACCCCTTATGACAAGAGTGCTCTCGGTGCCATTGAAAAAGCCTTACGGGATGTTCCAAACCTGGGAGCAAATCCAACCAACGATGGAAATTTGATCCGAGTAAGCCTTCCAGAACTGACGGAGGAGCGCCGCAAGGAGTTTGTGAAGCTTGTGAAGACCAAGGCTGAGGACCACAGGGTTTCGGTTCGCAACATTCGCCGCAAGGGTAACGACGATCTTGACGCCCTAAAAAAAGATGGCCAAGCAGGCGATGATGATATTGCTAGGGCTGAAAAAGAGCTAGATACCATAACCAAAAATCACGTCGATGCAATCGATGACGCACTAAAGCGTAAAGAAGCCGAACTCCTAGAGGTGTAACAATGTCAAACGTGAGTGCACCACAGGGGAGGTCACTCTCCAAATCAGTTATCGTTGGTCTCTTGCTGGCTTGCGCTTTTCTGGCTTCACTCCTGATCTACAAAGAGATCTTCATCGTGTTCCTGTCTATCTCCACCGCAATTGGTGCGTGGGAACTTTCTACTGCACTCCGAGAGAAGAACTGGTACGTACCTCGGGTGCCGGCTGTGGTGGGTTCGGTACTGATTATGCCAGCCACCTACTATGGTGGTCCGGCAATTCAATGGCTAGCAAGCATTGCAATCGTTGCTGCATTAATTCTTTGGCGAACCGTCCATCTCCTTTTTGAGAGGCGTAAAGCCAATTTCCAAACCTTGCAACGCACCGTAAGGGATTTTGGTGCAGCGGCTTTTTTAGTAATCTATTTGCCGCTGACTTTAAGCTTTGCAATTCTGTTGCTGCGGCGTGATGATGGGCATTGGTGGGTGCTAGCTTTTGTCACCACTGTTGCTCTAATTGATTCAGCGGGCTACTTGTTCGGCCGAATCTTTGGCCGAAACAAGCTGGCTCCTGGGGTGAGCCCCAAAAAGACCTGGGAAGGCCTTGCCGCTTCAATTGCGTTCGGCACAGTTTCCGCAGTCTCTTTCACAGTCTTTTTATTGGGAGGTCAGTGGTGGGTTGGAATAATCTTCGCCGCGGCCCTTATTCTTGCAGCCGTGTTTGGCGATCTCGCCGAATCACTTATCAAGCGCGATCTTGGAATCAAAGACATGTCTAAATTGCTACCGGGCCATGGAGGAATGATGGATCGACTTGATTCGTTGCTTCCTGCGTCGTTGATGACCTACTTGGTTATGGTGGTGTTCTTTGGCTGAGAATTCTAAGTTCGCGGTGGTTTCAGGAAGGGGATACAACCCGAAGCAAGTTGACGCACTTTTTGATCTTGCCAAGCGTCAGTACGAGAACCCCAACCTAGTGCTTGTAAGAGCGTCTGACCTCAGGGGTCTAAGGTTAGATCTTGTTCGCGGAGGCTACGCAACAAACCAGGTCGACGCGGCTCTGGACAATCTGGAGGACCACTTCATAAAAACTGAAGTGGCGGCATTTAGGGAGCGTTTCGGGGATCAAGAACTAGCAAAGCGCTACTCAGAGCTAAGGGATGCTTTGATTCCTAGACTCAAGCGAGAAAAAGCCCAGCGGTTCACCAAAGTTTCATTATTTTCCAGAGGGTATGACAAGAAAAAAGTTGATGCCCTTTGTGACCAGCTACTTGGTCACTTTGAATCCTCTAGCAAGCTAAAAGTTGGAGAGCTAAGAAGAGTCCAATTTAGCTCCACTCGACTTGGATACTCGATGCCGCAAGTAGACAGTTTTATAGATCGCGCCATTGAGGCAATGCAGCTTGAAATCACTGAGTAGCACAAACCTAATTGTCGGTGTCGTTGGCACCGTGTTCATTCTTGCAAGCTTCTTTGGCTGCAGTGACTCGTCTGATTCAAATCTGACTGCTCCGACTCCGCCGGCTGCACAAACCCCGACGGCAGAACCATCTACGGATACTTCTACTCCGAGTCCAAGTGGTGCAAATCCTTCTCAGTCAGCCACAACCGATACAGCTACCGAAGCCTCCTCGCCTGCCCTGGCCGCGCTTGCAACCATACCAATCAAGGGACGGGCGCCAAAGACAGGTTACGATCGAGATCTGTTTGCTAGCGATTGGGATTACAGTTTTGGCTGTGACATGAGAAACAAGATTCTTAGAAGGGACTTTATCCAATTTGAGTTTCGCTCCGACTCCAGTTGCATCATCGCAACTGGTGTATTGCAAGATCCATACACAGGTCAAACAATCAACTTCGTGAGGGGTGTTGGAACTTCTAATGAGGTGCAGATCGATCACGTTGTTGCCCTTAGCGATGCTTGGCAAAAAGGTGCCCAACAGCTATCAAGTGCCCAGCGCTACTCCTTCTACAATGACCCACTAAATCTGTTGGCTGTTTCAGGCTCGGCTAATGCACAAAAGAGCGATTCTGACGCCGCAAGCTGGTTGCCTGCCAACAGGGCATACCGCTGCTCCTTCGTCGCAAGGCAGGTAGCGGTAAAAATCAGCTATAACCTTTGGGCTACCCAGGCCGAATACGACGCCATCTATCGCGTGCTCCAGGACTGCCCCGATCAGGCCCTTCCTGCCGGCTAAGCCCAAAATTACTGCTCTCTAGCCCGAATCCAACACTAAAGATAGACTTGAAGGTCGTTGGCATAAATTGTTTCGGAAAGAGCGGGTATGGGAAAGTACGAAGCTGTTCGCGTACCGCTTGCCAAGCGACTCATCCTTTCTTTCGACGAGCGGTTGGCTCAAAAAGGACTTACGCGTCCAAACCTGCCTCGAGTAACAAGAGCTGGTTCATTTCCGGTTCTAGGTTTCCTCTTTGTTATGGCGTTCACCATGGTTTACACCTTTGACCCATACGCCGGTAACTTAGCCAGTGCATCTACCATGCAGGTATTCGATCCAAATAAACAAACTTCAGAAGCATTCGGATTTGACGATGAATACTCTGTCACCTTCGAGCGAGGCGGCTTCAGGATGATTTCTGGAAATGAAGCAACCAGTTACTTCGTTCTAGCAGCGCCAATGCCGGAGGCTGGAACAGCAAAAGCTTATGCGTACAACTACATCCAGTCTTATGACTGGGGATTAGATCAGTATTCCTGTCTTGTGAATTTATGGACCAGAGAGTCTCAGTGGCGAACCCTTGCCAGAAACCCATCTAGTGGTGCATATGGAATTCCACAGGCCTGGCCAGCCTCAAAGATGGCAACCGAGGGCGCAGACTGGATGACGAACCCAGAAACACAAATTCGCTGGGGGGTCAAGTACATCGCCGCTAGATACAAGACTGCTTGTGGAGCTTGGGCTCACTCGGAAGTTCACAACTGGTACTAATGAAAAGTCGACGCAATCGTGAATCAAAGTGGGGTGCGCAGTTTCAGCCACTTGATTTGGATCGAGTTCGAATCGGAGTAAAGCGAAGCGAGACAAAGCGCGGAGTTGAGTATTCGGTTCAAACTACCTCTGGCCAAAGTGCAGAGGAAGGTAAGAGCTGGCTGTGTCCACATTGCAACTTAGCAATTTCAAAAGGTCAAAACCACACTGTTGCTTGGGATTCAGTACGTGGCGTGGACACCAGAAGACACTTTCACAATTCTTGCTGGAAGGCCTTCCAGGGACCACTGCTGTGATCGAAATAACCTCATCCACCGAGCTTCCTTCCAGGCGTGAGGCCATCACCTTACGAACTTCGGACAACTTAAATCTCGTTGGCGAATTAGCGATGCCGGTTGAGTCCGCGCCATCAGCGGTGTTGCTAACTTTGCACCCACTACCCACTCACGGCGGATTTATGGATTCACACATCCTTAGAAAGGCAGCAAACCGATTGCCAGCCTTGGCGAACTTAGCTGTTCTTAGATTCAATACCCGCGGGACATCTAGCCCACACGGCACCAGCGAGGGAAGCTTTGGCGAGGGAGTCTCCGAAAGATTGGACCTTGAAGCCGCACTTGAATTTCTTGAGGCAAGAAAGCTGGGTCCGGTGTGGCTAGTGGGTTGGTCCTTCGGAACTGAACTCGCGATCAAGTACGGCTTCGACAAAGAAATTGCTGGTGCAGTTTTACTGTCCCCACCCCTTCATAGAGCCACTGAATCCGATCTGGCCAAATGGATCGGCTCAGACAAGGAATTGGTTGCAATCGTTCCAGAGCATGACGAGTTCCTAGCTCCAAAAGAAGCAACCGTTCGATTTGCGGCAGCTCCCGGAGCTCGAGTTATTGCAGTTGATGGCGCAAAGCACCTCTGGGTTGGCGAGTCAGCAACTAAGACAGTGCTGAACGAAATAGTGAAAGTGGTAGCACCTAGTAGTTATCCGCTACCTGAATACTTCTAGAGAGAGTTTTGTCGAGGGATGAACATCTCTCGAACGATAAAAATCATCGAGGCTGCAAATGGAATTGCAACTAGCGCTCCAAGGATTCCAAGCAATGCTCCGCCAGAAAGTGCGGCGATAACAACAATAGGCGCTGGAACTGATACGGCAACTTTCATGACCCTTGGGCTAACTACATAGGCTTCAATCTGAAGGTAAATCAGGAAGTAGATCGCTAGCGCAATAGCCGAGGTTGGGTTTACTGCAACCGCAACGATAACCACTAACGCGGCACCCGAGACCGAACCAACAAGAGGGATTATTGCAAGCAAGAAAACAATAAAAGCCAATACCAAAGCAAAGGGAAGCCCAACGACACTCATCGCCACAAATGCCAGAGTTGCATTTAGCGCGGCAACTGATACTTGACCGATTACATACCTTCCAACAGAGGTAGATACCTGCTGAGATATCTTGGTGTAACGCTCACGCTTGCTAGCAGGCACCAATTTGGTAAGGGATGCCTTGAAGCCTTCGAGCGATGCAAGGAAGAAAACGGTCAGCACCACAATGATCAGGAACCCAAAAGCGCCGTTGAACAAGCTAATTCCGACCTGAACGACTCCTCCAACCAGGCTTGGCCAGTTAGCCGAGTCGCTTAGAAAGCTTCCGGCGTTGGCAAGCGCTCCGCCCACAGCTCCACCCAATTGCTCGTCTAGTCCCACAACCAAAGGGATCTTGGTGATGTCCTGAATAAGCTCGGGAGCTGTTGCCAGGAAGTTTGTGCCTTCAGTGATCAGAGCTGGAGCCAGCGCCCAAACCATAAGAGCTAGAAAGCCCAGCAAAGAAACAATCACTGCAAGAACCGCAAGCGGTCTTGGAAGTTTCAGTTTTTCTAGTCTAGAAACCAGAGGGTCAAGGCCTAGGGCTAGAAACACTGCCGCGAAGATGTAAGTGATGACATTGGCAAGAGTGGCCACAGCCCCACCAATAACCAAAGCAGTCAAAACTCCAAGGCCACCAAACAAGCCCAGCTGAAAGGCACTGGCTATTTTCATGTTTTGGACGGTCATGATCGTCTACTTTAACGAATTCTTGGAAGCAGCAACCACTTTTTCTAGCTGCTCCAGGTAGGAACCAACAGTTCTGCGCTCAACCTCAAGCTGCTTTAGCTTGGCGGTTGACTCGTCCAGCTCTTTGGCAATTTTTGCTTTAGCGTCGGCAATTAGATTTCTTGCTTCTGCCTCAGCACTGGCGATAAGTGTCTCGGCCTGCAGCCTTGCAGCATCGGTTGTCTTTTTGTTTATTGAGCGAGCAGCAGACTCTATTGTTTCGGCCTCGAGCTGGGCCGCGTTGGCTCTAGCAATAGCGGTTTGCAGCTGAAGCTTGGCATCGTCTAGGTACTTCTGTGTTTGGTGGACTGCTTCCTGGTGTTTTTCCAGGTACTGCTTCTCAGCCTCGACTCTTCTTCCAGTCAGCTCAAGCTCAAGATCGATTCTCGACTGCTCACCGATAAGTAAGGCGGCTTTTTCGGCATCAATTTCTCTTACCGATTGTTTTTGTAGCAGTAGACGTTTTTCGACAACGTCCTTCTCGGCTTCGGCTTTTTGTAATTCTGTTTGCCTCTTGGTGTCAGCTCGAAGCTTGGCAACCTCGGTTGCTATTTCCCCGCGGATAGCGGATGCTTCGCGCGAGGCTTCCTCAAGTAGGCGCTTGGCCTCTAGTTCAGTTTTTACTAAAAGCTCATTAGCTTCGCCGCGAGCGACGTTTATTGCTCTTTGACCTTTACGGTCAGCTTCTGCAACGAGCGATTCGTAGTAGCTGTCAGCTTCAGATTTTTTTGTTTCAACTTCCTCGTTAATGCTGCCAAGAATTCTTATTTTTTCACTCTCAGCATGAGCCATAAGTCGAGTTGCCTGATCTTCGGCAGAAGCCAAGATAATGGCGGCTTGGTTTCCAAGACCTGCATAGGTCGGGGACTGGCTCTCGCCGAGCTTGGTGCTAAGAGCCTCAATTTCGAGCTTGGCCTGCTTGAGCTCCTCAACCAACTGAGCGTTTTGGGCGGAAAGTCTGAGAATGTCTCTATTTAGGTCTAGAACCGCCTCATCAACAGCAGCCTTGGCATACCCACGCATGGCAGAGGGGAACAACTGGTCCTCACCTGACATTTTCGTCCTCCAGCTGGGTTGGTTAGAATAGGGAGGGCTCTTCGGCCCAAGTAAATAGTTTAGCTGGAATGGATAATCATGCGTTTTTTGATTGCGGCTACCCTATTTATCGTCTCCATTTCCTTCTTATTGCTTGGACTCGCCCAGCGGACCATTTGGGCACCACCTGCAGTTTTCGCGGTAAATCTAGTGGGCCAGGAGTCCCAGCCTTATTTGATTATTCCGGCCGAGGCTCTGGCCATGATGCCAGGCGATGCGACTATTAGCACCTCAGGCTCTGGCCCAGTGTTCTTGGCGGCTGGAAAAGATGTAGATATCTTGGCGTGGGTTGCCAAGACTAGCCACTCAATCGTCGAAAGCTCGGTCGAGAACCAATCCCTAAAAGTGGTAGAAAAACCAGGAACTGGCGACTTCATTAGCCCGGTCGGCTCAGATTTGTGGATCAGCGAGTTTTCGGCAGAGTCATCGGGCCAGCTTGTGGTTCCAGAGGGTCAAGATTTATCGGTTCTGGTGGCAAGTGACGGTCTGACTCCAGCCCCGGAGCGAGTTAGGGTTTCCTGGCCAACTGAGAACTCGACAACGGTTTCAGACATCTTCTTGGCTGTCGGTCTTGGCTTGTTGATACTTGCCATATTCTTCAACGTCTTGGCTCTTGGCAAGATGATTCGAAACCGAGGCCCTAGAAGGAAAGTCCCTAAAGCCCCTCAGGGCCCAAGATACAAACCCAAGAACAAGGGTTACGACCTTCCAAAACGTGGCAGGAGATCTGCGAGCAACAAGATTGCCTTAGTGCCAGTTTCAGTTGGTTTAGTGTTGGCGCTAAGCGGTTGCCAAGTTGCCGAGGCTCCTCTAGCTTCCCTAACACCTTCAGAGTCACCAACGACTTCAGTTGTTGATGAGATTGCGCCAGCGCTGAACGAAGAACAAGTGACTCGCATTCTGGCTGACATACAACGTGTGGTGGCTGAAGCTGATGCCTCAGGTGAGACCAGCTTGTTACAAACCCGAGTAGAGGGCCCAGCGCTTTTGTTCAGAGAAGCTAACTATTTGCTACGGTCAAAATCACCAGATGTGCTACCTTTGCCGCCCATTTCAACTTCAGTGGTTTCAATCACCATTATTTCAAAGACTGAGTCTTGGCCACGAGCTCTTATGGTGGTAACCCAGGAAGGCGATGAGTTACCCCAAACCTTAGTTATTCAGCAGCTTTCACCACGCGAGCCATACAAGCTTCTTTACAACATGGCACTGCTTCCCGGGGTGGAGTTCCCAGATGTTGCCGCGGCCAGCGATGGAGCAATTCCAGTTGAAGTAGATTCACTGTTCTTGAAGATTTCACCTATTAACCTCGCACCTACTTACGGTGATCTGATTGATAACGGCCCCGCGAGCGAGTTTTTTAGCCAGTTCGATCTGGCTACAGATAAGTTCTATGAGCAGATATCTCAAACTCAGGCAGATCAAGCTGAAAACCTAGATGAGGCAACCACGGTCTTTTCACACGAACTGGGGGATGCCAACGTGGTTTCTCTGTCAACTTCGGACTCGGGTGCGATTGTGGCTTTGATGATGGTTGATACTTGGGAGATTGTGCCCACAAGTCGAACCTCTGCAGTTACCGTTTCTGGAGATGAGCTACTACTTCTTGGGGTTGAAGGAAGCCGAAGTGGCGTAAGTACTCGCTATGGAAACATGTTGCTGTTTTACGTTCCACTGGCTAGCTCTGATCAAAAAATTAGACTCCTTGGGGCAACTCAATCACTTCTTAGTATCGAGGTTTTGTAGGTGACCATCGAATTCGGTAAGTCAACTGATCACACCCAGACAGTCCCAGCTTTAGTAATTGAGGTAGATTCCACTTCAATTCGGGACTACCTAGCAATTTCCGACAGTCTTCCCGTTCTAGTTTTGTTCGTGCAGGAAAATGATCCTTCCAGCCAGTCACTTCTAAGAACTCTAAAGATCCTCACAGAAAAAACCGCAGGAAAGATCTTGACCTTGGTGGTGGACGCGGTCAAGTCGCCCGAGCTAGCTCAAGCATTTGATCTAAAGCAAATCCCGACCCTGCTTGGAATGCTGAAGGGTCAGCCCGCTCCGCTTTTCACCGGAGACCAACCGGCAGAGCAGGTTCAACAGATAATCGACCGAGTTCTTGAAGTCGGAAAAGAAAACGGACTTACCGGAACAATCAAAGTGGCAGAGCCAGAGCCCGAGCTTTCAATCACCCACCAGCAAGCCTTCGCGGCGATTGAACAAAACAATTACCCGCTTGCTAAATCTCTTTACGAGAAGGCCTTGGTTGAAAACCCTAATGATCAGCTAGCTGAGGCAGGACTAGCCCAAATTAAGCTATTAATTCGCCTGGAAGGCAAGGACCTACCATCCTTGGCCAGCTCTTCGGGAAAAGACAGTGAAACAGTTTTAGATCGGGTGGACGCCTTGGTTGCCACAGGATCTGCCAAAGAAGGATTCGAGCAGCTGCTTGAGTTGTTTGAAAAGACGGCCAAGGACCAAAGGGAGCCGATTCGCCTTAGATTTGTCGAACTGTTTCTAGTTGTTGGAAACGAAGATCCTGCTGTTATGCAAGCCAGGAAAAAACTAAGCTTGCTGCTTTTCTGAAAGAATCCATGCCGGTATATCTAGATCACGCAGCCACTTCTCCGATTCGCGCAAGCGTTCTTGAGCTGTATGTGGCTACACTTTCCGAAATTGGCAATCCGGCATCAGTGCACAGTTTCGGCCAGCGCTCAAGGCAGATTCTTGAGCAGTCCCGAGAACAAATCGCCAAGGCAATCAATTGTGACCGTAACGAGGTAATCTTCACATCCGGTGGAACCGAAAGTGACAACCTGGCAGTAAAAGGGCTCTATTGGAATGTAAATTCCAAGGACTCAAAAAAGAATGTGATTGTTAGTGCTGCAGCAGAACATCACGCTGTGCTGGATGCAATCAACTGGCTAGTTGATTCACAAAATGCAGAGCTTTATCTAGTTCCAAGTGACGATCAGGGTGTTTTAGATATTGAAGCACTAAAGAACTTTTTGGAGCAAAACGCTTCAAGGGTTGCGCTTATTAGTGTGATGTGGGCTAATAACGAAATCGGAGTTATTCACCCCATTTCGGAAATCACCAAACTTGCAAGGATTTATCAGCTCCCAGTTCACTCGGATGCGATTGCTGCTCTTGGGCACATCCCCGTGGACTTTCTAGAGTCTGGATTGGCTGCCATGACAATCACTGGACATAAACTTGGTGGTCCTGTTGGCTCGGGAGCGCTAATTTTGAGGCGCGAGCAGAAACTAACCCCCGTGAACCACGGCGGAGGCCACGAGCGAAACCTGCGCTCAGGAACCCCGGACGCTTCTTCAGCTGCCGCCCTGGCGCTCACGATAACTGAAGCGGTTGCCGAGCAAGCAGAATTAGCTGCCGAGCACAAATTGATGACCGAGAGACTCATTGCCGGAGTTAAGCAAATCGCTTCAGATGTGATCGTCTCTTCCGAGAAAGCACCCAGGCTTCCAAACAATGCCCACTTTAGGTTTCCTGGGTGCCTGGGAGATAGCTTGCTGTTCCTATTGGATAGCGACGGGGTTTCTATCTCCACAGGATCTGCCTGTACGGCTGGTGTCAATGGCCCATCCCACGTAGTTTTGTCTTTGGGAGCTAGTAATGATGAGGCTATGGGAACACTACGAATTACCCTTGGTCATAGCACCCAAGATCAGGACATAGAAGCATTTTTGAAGGCATTTCCAAAAGCCTACGAGGGTGCGAAAAAAGCTGGACTAACCAGGAGATAGATGAAGGTACTTGCAGCAATGAGTGGTGGAGTTGACTCCGCAGTAGCTGCCGCACGCGCTGTGGAAGCAGGCCACGAAGTTGTTGGCGTGCACCTCGCACTATCTCGAATGCCAGGAACTCTAAGAACGGGATCTAGAGGCTGCTGCACAGTAGAAGACTCGATGGATGCTCAGCGCGCAGCAAACAAAATTGGCATTCCTTTTTATGTTTGGGACTTCTCCGAAAGATTCAAGCAAGACGTAGTAGATGATTTCATCAGCGAATACCAGGCTGGTAGAACCCCGAACCCATGCATGAGATGCAACGAGCGAATCAAGTTCGCAGCTCTTTTAGAAAAAGCGCTAGCTCTAGGTTTCGACGCGCTTTGCACCGGTCACTATGCGTCTATTGAAACTGATGACAAGGGAAACCTAGAGTTACACCGCTCGCTTGCGATGGCTAAAGATCAGTCCTATGTTCTCGGAGTGCTAACCAAGGAGCAGCTTGAGCACTCCCTATTCCCGCTTGGCAAAGCAGCCAACAAGGAGGACATTCGAGCTGAGGCGAACGCTCGGGAGCTTTCGGTTGCGCAAAAACCAGATAGCTATGACATTTGCTTTATTCCCGAAGGCGACACCAGGGATTGGCTCTCGGACAAGATTGAAAGAACCGCGGGTGCAATTGTTGATCTTGAGGGAAACCAGCTGGCAACTCACGATGGAGCCATTGGTTTTACGGTTGGTCAGCGCAAAGGATTAAACATTGGTAAACCTTCCTCAGACGGAAAGCCCAGGTACGTGCTGTCGATTAGACCCAAAGAAAATGTGGTTGTGGTGGGTCCTGACGAGGCGCTTCTAATCTCGGAGCTGAGTGGCTCTAAGTACTCTTGGTGCGGTGAGGCACCTTCGAACACCACCGATTGGCTTGACGCCGAGGTTCAAGTTAGAGCCCATGGCCTCTCGCACCCTTGCCGAGTCAAGGTGGCAGAGAATCAAATGGTGATTGCGCTTGTGGAGCCAATTAGGGGGGTATCACCCGGCCAAACAGCCGTCGTCTACTTGGGCTCAAGAGTTTTGGGCCAGGCAACAATTGATAAAACCGTCTCTGCAGTAATGGAGCAGGTTTGAACTCGAAAGAACAAGCTCGAGCTAATGAGCTAGTTGATCTAATCAATAAACACCGGGCGGCCTACTACCAATCAAACACCTCTCTTATTTCTGATGCCGAGTATGACGCACTAATGCGTGAGCTTGAAAAACTAGAAGCGAAGTATCCGCAGCTAATCACAGGCGACTCTCCAACTCAAAGCGTTGGGGGAGAAGCTAGTCAGACCTTCCAGCCATCAATTCATCTAGAAAAGATGATGAGCCTAGATAACGTTTTCTCGATGGAAGAATTGGATACCTGGTTAGACAAGGCAGGCACTGGACCTTTTCTTTGTGAGCTAAAAATCGACGGTCTAGCTATAAACCTGCGCTACGAAAAAGGCAAGCTTGTTTCGGCCGCCACCAGAGGAGATGGAACAGTTGGCGAGGACGTCACCCGTAATGTCATGACCGTCAAGGGCATACCTCACGAGCTGTCAGGCAAAGCTATTCCAGAAGTAGTAGAAATCAGGGGCGAGGTTTTCTATGCCCTAGAAGATTTTGCCAAGCTTAATAAATCTTTGATTGATCAGGGGAAAGCTCCCTTTGCTAATCCTAGAAATTCAGCTTCTGGGTCCCTGCGTCAAAAGGACTCCAGCGTAACTGCCTCGAGGCCCCTGCAGATGATTGTGCACGGTGTTGGTGCACTAAAAGATGACTCAGTGAAGGCCCAGTCGGATCTGTATCAACAGCTCAAAACTTGGGGTCTTCCTACCTCATCTCGTTACAAGGTCTACAAAACCACCAACGAAGTAAAGCAATACATTCAAGACTTCGAAGCTAAGCGTCACACTCTCGAACACGAAATTGACGGTGTTGTCATCAAGGTTGATGAGTTCTCCAAGCAACAAAGCCTGGGCTTTACCTCCAGAGCCCCCAGGTGGGCCATTGCCTATAAGTACCCACCGGAGCAGGTCAACACCAAGCTGTTGGACATCAAGGTCTCTATCGGAAGAACCGGGCGTGCTACCCCTTACGCGGTTTTGGATCCAATCCGGGTAGCAGGTAGCGAGGTTGAGTTTGCAACCTTGCACAACCAAGAAGTAGTTGCAGCCAAGGGAATCCTCATTGGCGACACCGTGGTGCTTAGAAAAGCCGGAGATGTGATTCCAGAAATTTTGGGTCCAGTAGTTGCGTTGCGTGATGGCTCAGAGCGCAAGTTTGCAATGCCAAAAACGTGCCCAGAGTGTCACAGCCTGCTTGCCCCAGCCCAAGACGGTGACGTTGACCTTAGATGCCCAAATGCTAAAAGCTGCCCGGCACAACTTCGCGAAAGAATTGCATACATCGGTTCCAGATCCGCTCTTGATATTGAGGCTCTAGGTTTTGTTACCGCAGTTGCCCTCACCCAGCCAGTTGAACCCAAAGAACCTCCAGTGAAATCTGAAGCAGACCTGTTTACTCTGACGCTAGAAAAACTCCTGCCCATCAAATCGCGCGTGGTTGACGCTGACACTGGTGCCGCCAAGCTTGATGCCACGGGTAAAGAAAAAGTAGTCGAGTACTTCCGCAAAGCAGACGGTTCGGCCGCCGCTGTTGCGACCAAATTGCTGGAAGAGCTAGAAAAGGCAAAGTCTCAACCAGCTTGGAGAGTTCTAGTTTCACTTTCGATTAGGCACGTTGGCCCAGTTGCTGCTAGATCACTAATGAACGCGTTTGGTTCTATTGAAGAGATCTTTGATGCCAGTGAAGAACAGCTTGCGGGAGTTGACGGTGTTGGTCAAGTAGTTGCCAAAACCATCAAAGAGTGGATTGCGGTTGATTGGCATCAAGACATTGTTAAGGCCTGGAAAAAAGCGAGTGTGAATTTCACTCAGGAGATAGCTCAAGGAGAATCAGGCATTTTTTCTGGAATGAGCATCGTTGTCACAGGAACCCTGGAAGCGCTAACCAGAGATCAAGCCGAAGAGGCCATTATTCTGGCTGGAGGCAAGGCCGCTTCATCAGTTTCCAAGAACACAGCTTTTGTATTGGCAGGAGCCAACGCAGGGTCTAAATTAGCCAAGGCAGAATCACTGGGTGTTGAGGTAATTAGTGAAGCAGAGTTTCTAAAGCGCCTGAAGGCGAATTAGTCTCTCTTGTTGTCCTCGTAGGACTCAACTTCGATTGGCTCATAGCTGGCTCTGGTGCCCTCGCTGTAGTCAACCTCTGGAGTATCTGACCCATCGGTGATCGAAGCCGAAGTTCCTTCTAATTCACTCTGAACGATGGTCTCATCGGCTGCCACCATGGACTCGGTGGACATCAGGGACTTCATGGTGTTTAGGAAGTCCTCGATCTCGTTCGACTCAGACTCCCAGCGAGCCAGGCGCTCCTGGCCATCTACGATTACCGCGTTAGCGTAAGCCTCAGACTTGCGAGCAAGTAGCTCGGCACGACGACGTGACTGGTTGATTAGGTTTCCAGCGTTTCGCTGTGCGTCTTCAGTTACATTGGTGGCTTGCAACTTCGCCTCGCGAAGGATTCGCTCTGCTTCTGAGTTCAGCTCGGCTGACAATCTGGAAGCTTCGGCAACTGCCTTGTTGGCTTCTTCGGTAGCCTGCTGTGCCTGCTTTACTGCTGACTCATACATGCGAAGAGCTTCTTGCTCGCTCTCATCTCGCTTGGTCTTGAGTTCCGCTTCTAGCTCAACGCGAAGCTGAGCTGTTCTCTGGGAAAGTTCGGTAGCAACCGCTCTTGCTTCTTCTGTTTCGCGGTGGACCTGAGCGCGCAGTTCAGCGGCAAATCTTTCACCCTCTGAGCGAATAGCAGCAGCTTCGCGCTGTGCGTGCACGGTCTTCTCTGCAGCTTCTGCAGCCTGGGTCTTCGCTGCAGAAATAGTTTCAGCACTCTTTCTTTCTGCTTCTAGACGGATTTCCTTAACTTTGCTTTCAGTTTCGGATAGAAGTTTCTGGGCAGCAGCTTCTGCTTTACGGCTTAGTTGCTCGGCCTCTGCCTTAGCGGTCTCGCGAACGCGAAGTGCATCTTGACCGGCATCGGTCATAAGTTTTCTCGCCTGCTCTTCGGCAACTCGGAGAGTCTGCTCGAACTGGGCACCAAGCTCTGCGTATCCGGTGCCGGAATCGCGCTTTAGGCGCTGCTTTAGGCTTGCGATCTCGCTTTTTAGAAACTCAACTTCGCTGGCAGCTTTGTAGTTGTACTCGCGTACGTGCTCAAGTTCCTCGCGCATGGACGCAAATGCGGTGTCTACCTCATCTTTGTCGTAGCCTCTAAATGCGACCGTGAATTCTGAGTTTTCCAATTGAACTGCCTTTTCTTTCGGGAGTGACTATTTAGCCTAAGTCTCTACTTTAGCGCCCAAAATGACCCCTAAATCAAGCAATTTCTATGTTGCTAGAATGGCCTTCGGGCCCAACGGCCAGAACTTAATCCGATTAATCAACCGAGAGCTTTCATGACGGAAATCACCCCCGAACTGGTCCGGCACCTAGCTGGGTTAGCCCGTATAGAGGTAACCGAGGCCGAGGTTGCCCAATTCGCCAGCCAACTAGCCCTGATTGTTGATTCGGTGGCCACCGTCAAGGCTGTTGCCAGTCAGGACATTGTGGCCACCAGCCATCCAATTCCAATGGCCAACGTCTTCCGAGACGATGTTGTCACCCCTTCGCTCACCCAGGAGCAGGCTCTTTCCGGAGCCGCTGACAGCGACTCCGGACGGTTCAAGGTCTCCGCGATTTTGGATGAGGACTAAATGACTCTGTTGTCTAAATCCGCAAGTGAGCTTGCCGGCATGCTGGCCAACAAGGAGATTTCCTCAGTTGAGCTCACCAAAGCTCAGCTTGAAAACATCGACAAGCTAAACCCGAAAATCAATAGCTACCTCACCGTTACCCACGAGTTAGCCCTTTCCCAAGCCAAGCAGGTCGATGACCAAAGAGCAAAGGGTGAATCTCTTCCGGCGCTCGCGGGAGTTCCAATTGCCGTAAAGGACAACCTGGCAACTATTGGAATTGCAACAACCGCAGGTTCGAAGATCTTGCAGGGCTGGGTGCCGCCCTACGATGCCACCGTTGTCAAAAAGATTCTTGCCAACAAGATGCCGATACTTGGCAAAACAAACCTGGATGAATTTGCGATGGGTTCCTCAACTGAAAACTCCGCCTACGGACCATCTCTTAACCCTTGGGATCTAACCAGAACCCCAGGTGGTTCTGGCGGTGGATCATCCTCGGCTGTTGCTTCCATGCAAGCTCCACTTGCAATCGGTTCGGATACCGGTGGATCAATTAGATTCCCAGCCGCTGTCACTGGAACAGTAGGGGTAAAGCCAACCTACGGAGCTGTCTCTAGATACGGATTGATTGCTCTTGGTTCTTCGCTTGATCAGGTTGGCCCAGTAACTAGAAACGTTCTGGACGCGGCCATGTTGCAAGATGCGATCGCAGGTCACGACCCTATGGACGCCACCTCTTTGCCTGAGGGCTTGGGTTCAATGACCGAAGCAGCGAAGAACGATTCAGTCAAGGGCTTAAAAATCGGAATCATCAAGGAACTTACGGGTGAGGGTTTCCAAAAAGGAGTCTCTGAAAAATTCAATGATGCACTGGATCTTCTAGTTGCAGCTGGAGCTGAAATAGTAGAGGTCAGCTGCCCAAGTTTTCAGTATGCAATCGCAGCTTACTACTTGATTCAGCCAGCAGAAGCTTCTTCAAACCTGGCTCGGTTTGACTCAGTTAGATTCGGTCTTCGGGTTATGCCAGAAGGTGCCGCAACCGTTGAAAAGGTAATGTCCGCAACCCGTGAGGCAGGCTTTGGTCCAGAGGTAAAGCGAAGAATCATCCTGGGTACATATGCACTTTCTTCTGGGTACTACGACGCTTACTACGGCAGTGCACAGAAGGTTAGAACTTTAATCCAAGCTGACCTGGCTAACGCATTTGAAAAAGCCGACGTGCTAGTTTCGCCAACCGCCCCAACCACTGCCTTCAAACTGGGAGAAAAGCAAGAAGACCCACTTGCGATGTATCTAAATGACATTGCAACCATTCCTGCCAACCTGGCAGGAATTCCTGGCATGAGCCTTCCGGTTGGTCTTGCCAAAGAAGACAACTTGCCAGTCGGCGCACAATTTCTAGCACCAGCTCGTGAGGACGCGAGGCTATACAAAGTTGGAGCTGTTCTAGAGAAACTACTTGAAGCCAAGTGGTCCAAGAAGATGTTGGATTTTGCTCCAGAGCTGAAGGTGAACTAATGGCCAAAGATCAACTCATGGATTACCAGAAAGCACTCGACGCTTACGAGGTCGTAATCGGACTCGAAGTCCACGTAGAGCTAAACACCAACACCAAGATGTTTTGTGGTTGTGCAAACGTTTTTGGCGATGAGCCAAACACCAACGTTTGTCCAAATTGTCTTGGCTTTCCTGGTGCAATGCCAGCTGTTAACGGTAAGGCCATTGAAAACTCAATCAAGATCGGGCTTGCTCTGGATTGCGAGATCGCAGCAACAGGCCGTTTTGCCAGAAAGAATTACTTCTACCCAGATCTAGCCAAGAACTTTCAGACTTCACAGTATGACGAGCCGATTGCCTTCGAGGGAAAGATCGACATCGAAGTTCCTTCCGGGAAAGTCTTCACGGTTGAAATTGAACGCGCTCACATGGAAGAAGACGCAGGAAAGCTAACTCACGTTGGGGGCAGCACCGGAAGAATCCAAGGGGCTGAGTATTCTTTGGTTGATTTCAACCGGGCCGGCGTTCCACTAGTTGAAATCGTCACCAAGCCCATTTACGGTGCAGGCGACGAAGCCCCTGAACTAGCGGCAGCATATGTTCGCTCTATTCGCGAGATTGTAAAAAACCTTGGGGTATCTGATGCCCGCATGGAAAGAGGAAACGTTCGCTGTGACGCGAACGTTTCAATTAGACCTAAGGGCGAAGCAAAGCTTGGCACCCGAACCGAAACCAAGAACGTTAACTCTCTTCGAAGTATCGAGAGAGCTGTGAAGTATGAAATCCAAAGGCAAGCTCACTTACTTTCACAAGGCGTTGCCATAATTCAAGAAACCCGTCACTGGCACGAAGACCGCGGAGCAACTTCTTCTGGTCGACCAAAATCAGACGCTGATGACTACCGCTACTTCCCAGAGCCAGATTTAGTTCCAATTAAGCCTTCGAAAGAGTGGATCGAACAAATTCGAGCCACCTTGCCTGAAAAGCCAGCGGTTCGTCGCAAGAGACTTATGGAACTTTGGGGCTTTAGCGAACTAGAGTTCCGCGACGTTGTGAACTCAGATTTGCTCGACGAGATAGACGAGACAGTAAAGGCTGGAGCAAAACCACAAGCGGCCAGAAAGTGGTGGACCGGCGAGGTCGCAAGAATTGCGAACAGCGAAGACAAGGACATTACTGAGCTTGCCATCACACCAGTACAAGTAGCTCAAATAGCAGAGCTAGTAGAATCTGGAAAACTTACTGACCGACTAGCTCGTGAAGTTCTAACTGGAGTATTGGCAGGCGAGGGTGACCCAGCGGCAATCGTTGCTGCTCGCGGACTCGAGGTTGTCTCCGACGACGGAGCATTGCTCGCGGCAATCGACAAGGTGCTTGCTGAGCAACCAGATGTTCTAGAAAAGATTCGTGAAGGAAAGCTCCAGGCTGCCGGTGCTGTGATTGGCGCAGTTATGAAGGCCATGTCTGGCTCTGCAGATGCGGCCAGGGTTAGAGAGCTTGTAATTCAAAGGGCTACCGAGGGTTAACCAGCACTTTTTGGGCGGTGCATAACCCTGTGGATAAGTTCAAGCTTTCCCTGAAGGTTAGGGGTTATTTGCTGGGGAGAACTTCTGGCCTAGCTCCCATAATCGCTACAGCCTGAGATCCAGCCTCGGATCCCGCCCTAAGGGCATTTGCTACGGCCTCAGCGGAAAGCTGCTGAAAACCTGGCTCTTGGATTAGCTGAGCCAGGAACCCTCCACAAAACGCATCTCCTGCTCCTGTGGGGTCCACAAGGTTTGAGCCTATGGAGGCTACTTCTATCAACCCGCCATCGCTTTTATATGCCTTGGCTCCGAGGTGACCAGAGGTTACGACGTTGAGTCGTACTTGCCCTGAAAGCTCAAGAAGATCTTGTTCTTCTTGGTTCGGAAAGGCGATGTCGGCAAGGCTAATCAGTCCACGAAAACTAGCCACACCGTGATCGTTTATGAATCCGTAAGAACCAGGATCGATTGCTAGCAGTGCGCCAGCTGCTTTTACTTTATTAGCAAATAAGCAAACTTGCTCCAAAGATCTTCCAAGCAAGCTGTAGCCAGAAACGTAGACAACTCCAAAACCGGTCGGATCTACTTTCTCTAGATCCAAATCTTGGTTTGCGCCGCGGTCAGTCAACATTGATCTACTCTGTCCATCAACTAGAACCACAAGTGATCCGGTAGGTTTACTACTTGTTTGCAATTGACTCTGAATTCCCTGATTCTTTAAGCCCTGTTCCAGTTTTAGAAAATCAGCGCTACCAACGCAGCCGACAAAACTAACGTCTGCTCCTTTGTGCGCAACCCAAGCGGCGACGTTGGCTGCTTGGCCACCCATGGACTTTTGAATCTGAGCTTTAGTATCTGTGTTTGGTCTAATGGTTTCTTCTGGGATTACTATCAGGTCTTCGATTACATCTCCGATAACCAAGATCTTGTTCACGAAATTGCCGCCCAAGCCTTCGCAATCTCGCCAGCAACTCGCACGTTGTTTCTTGCTAGATCAAGATTGACCTCTAGAGACCTGCCACCAGATTCTTCAACAATGAAACCAAGCAAGAATGGTGTTACCGCTTTGCCGGTAACACCGGCTTTCTTCGCAGCTTCAAATGCAATTGCTAGCACGCGGTCGTGCTCTTTTGGATCCCACTGTTTCTCAACCGGAATTGGATTGGCAATGACCATTCCCTGACCGTGTCCAAGTTCGTCTTGGGATTTCATTGCTGCTGCAATTTCTGCAGCTGAGTCCAGGTGCCAATCCAGGGTGTAGCCAGAGTCAGTTAGCCAAAACGCTGGGAACTTGTTTGTTTTGTAGCCAATCACTGGCACTGATAAAGTCTCTAATCTTTCTAGAGTCGCCGGAATGTCGAGCACGGACTTAACCCCTGCGGAAACAACAGTTATCGGCGTTATGGCAAGAGTTGAAAGATCGGCGGACTCGTCGAAAGTTTCTATAGCCCCGTGGTGCACCCCACCCAAGCCCCCAGTTGCGAAGACTCTGATTCCAGCAAGAGCGGCCAGGTGCGCTGTCGCTGCAACAGTTGTAGCACCGGATGCTTTCTTGGCCGCAAGAATCGGAATGTCCCTAACGCTGGCTTTTGCCAAATCCTCATTAGCAATCCGGCCAACGCCTTTGGCGTCAAGACCAATCTGTGGGACTCCATCAAGAATGGCGATAGTTGCTGGGATCACGCCACTGGACCTAAGAATCTCTTCGAATTCTTTGGCTGCTTCTAGGTTTCTAGGTCTTGGAAGACCGTGAGAGATGATTGTCGACTCCAGCGCCACAACCGGCTTTCCAGTAGCGAGTGCCTCTGAAACTTCGGGGGAGAGAACGAATGAGGTCATGAGATAAAGCTAGCTCTCTTTGTTTGATGAAAATCATCTATTGGGGTGAGTAACGGGACTTGAACCCGCGACATCCTGGACCACAACCAGGCGCTCTACCAGCTGAGCTATACCCACCATGGCTTTGGGACTAGGCCCAAAGCTTCTATATTCTATTGCGTTTAGAGCTGGTCGGCTATTTGCTTGGCCGCTTCAGACTCTGGGCCCGGCTGCGGAACAAAGACGGTTTGACGGTAGTAGCGAAGCTCCGCAATCGACTCTTTGATATCAGCTAGAGCCCTGTGACCACCTGATTTTTTCGGTAGCTGGAAATAGACCTTTGGGAACCAGCGCCTTGTTAGTTCTTTCACCGATGAGACATCGATGTTTCGATAGTGCAGGTGCGCATCGAGTTTCGGCATGTATCGATTTAGGAACATCCGATCGGTGCCAATTGAGTTTCCAGCCAAAGGGGCAGTTCTTTCCTCCGGTGCGAAACCTTTGACGTAATCCAGAATCTTTTGTTCTGCGTCTGCAATGTCTAGACCATCGGCAAGCAGAGGTAGGAGCCCTGACTCTTGGTGCATTTGAGTCACAAAATCACCCATTTGCGCAAGTGAATCTGGCCTGGGCTTGATTACAACGTTTAGCCCAGCCTCATCGAGAATGTTTAGGTCTGAGTCAGTTATCAAAACAGCAATCTCGACCAATGAGTCTTTTTCGACGTCGAGACCGGTCATCTCGCAGTCAATCCAGACTAAGTTCTCCAAGGACTTCATAACTAAGAAAGCTTAGCGTTTGAGCGCTACTAGCTTTCTTGCCTTGGCCTTTGGCTTGCGCTTTCCTTTAGCTTTAGCCTTTAGCACCTTGCGCTCAGCACGTCCTTCGATGAGCCAGTAAAGAACTGGAACAATAACCAGGGTCAGCACTGTCGAAGAAACCAAACCACCAATAACAACAATTGCCAACGGCTGGCTAATAAACCCTCCACCGGTGATGCCAAAAGCTAGTGGGGAAAGAGCAAATATTGTTGCTAGTGCCGTCATCAAAATAGGGCGAAGACGCTGTCTTGATCCATCCATAATCGACTGCTGAATTGTCTTACCCTGCTTTCGGTATTGATTTATCAGGTCAATAAGCACAATGGCATTTGTGACCACCACACCAACCAGAAGCAGCATTCCAATAAGTGCTGGCACGCCCAAAGGAGTATCAGTTATTAGTAGTAGACCCAGCGCACCGGTAGCGGCAAATGGGATTGAGATCAGCAAGATAAGTGGCTGAACCAAGCTGCTGAAGGTGGCAACCATAACCAGGTAAACAATGGCAATCGCTGCTAGCAAGGCCAGCCCTAGCTGACCAAAGGACTCTGCTTGATCAGCAGAGACTCCACCGATGTTTGCGCTAGCCCCTATTGGCAGCTCAACGGTATCCAGAGCTTCAGTAACTGCTCTAGTTACGGCACCTAAGTCATCGGAGTCAGGGGTTAGCGAGACGGTAGCCACACGGTCACCCTTTTCACTTGTGATTGCTACCGGAGCCTGAACTTCTTGGATGTCAGCGATGCTGTCCAGTGAGATTACTCCAGTGGCCGTAGGGATTCTAATGTCACGAATCTCTTCAAGTGTCGCCGGAGAGTTCTCCTGAACAAGGAAAATCGGAGTTAACTCGTTGTCAATGTTCACGTCGCCAATCGAACCTGGTCGAAGGGTTGCCGCAACGATACCCGAAACTTGGATCTCGGTTAGTCCGGCTCTGGCTGCTGCCAAGCGGTCAACGGTGATCTTGAGGGTTCGCTGTTGCTCAGAGAGTGAAGATGAGATGTCGGAGATACCCTCAACTTCAAGCATCCCTAAACGAACTTCCTCAACCGCTGCAAACAATGCATCGTCGCTGTTAGCAGAGAGTTTGATATCGATTGTTCCGGAGCCACCAAAGCCACCGCCACCTTGCGGAAGGGTTACTTCACCAATGTCATCACGAGAATCAAACTCCGCCTGGACAGCAGCTTGGATCGCAGTGTTGTCAGCGTCTTTACTGACAGATACTTGGATGGTTGTTGCATTGGTGTTACCGCCGAAGTTCACGCGACCATCGGCTCGTCCACCAAAGGCTGCAAGAACAGTCTCAACGCCTTCTTGCTCGAGGATGAGATCTTCAACAATCCGGGATGCTTCGTTGCGCTGTTCAAATGTGCTCCCGGCCGGTAGCTCCTGGCGGACCACAAAAGTGTCTCCACCAAAGTCGCCGATGAAGTCGGTCTTGAGCTGTGGAACGAGTGAGAAAGTGAACATCAAGATCGCACCCGCTGCGAGCAGTGTGAGCCCAGGCTTTGCTTGGGTCTTGGTTAGCACCGGGATGTAACCGCGCTGTAACCAGCTGCGCTTTTCTTTTTCTTCTTCAAGCTTGCGAGCTTTCTCCATACGGGTTGCTGCAGTCTTAGCGCTTTCTCTCAGGCTTTGCTCTTCGCTAACTGGGGCTTTTAGGAACCAGTAAGCAAGCACTGGAACGATGGTTAGTGACACCACTAGAGAAGCCAGCAAGGCTATGGTGAAGCTGAAGCTAAAGGGCCTAAAGAGCTCTCCTACAATTCCTCCAACCAGGGCAACCGGTAGGAATACTGCAACGGTGGTGATGGTGGCCGAAGTAATTGCCCCAGCCACTTCCTTTACGGCGTCAATAATGGCGCGCTTTTTCGGCTCGCCATATGAAAGATGCCGGTTGATGTTTTCAATAACCACAATCGAGTCGTCCACGACTCGACCAACCGCAATAGTTAGCGCGCTCAGGGTAAACAGGTTCAGGCTGTAGCCAGAAACCCAAAGACCGATAAAGGTAACCAGCAGAGAAGTCGGGATGGAGATTGCTGTTACCAAAGTGGATCTAATCGAGGTCAAAAAGACCAAGATAATCAAAATTGCAAAGGTAAGACCGAGCGATCCTTCGATGCTTAGGTTCTCAAGCTGCTTCTCAACAAACGGACCCTGATCAAAAACTTTAGTGATCTCAACATCGCCACCTAGTTTTTCGACCAATTCATCAATTTTTGCTTCAACACCATTTGAAATGGCTACGGTGTTACCTTCTTGAGTTTTTGTAACTTGGATGCCCAGTGAATCAAGGCCATTGGTTCTTGAAATAGAGGTAACCGGCTCGTAGTCATAAGTTACTTCGGCAATTTCGCCAATAGTCAAAATTCGAGGAGTCGATACAATTCCAGGAACTCCACCTATCCCAGCTGGAATTTGACTAAAAGATGTTGCAGAGGGGATCAAGGGCAGATTTTCAAAGTCCTCAAGAGAGTTGACGTTGGTGCCAATTTCAATCTGGAGTTCCCCCTCGGTGTCAGTGATTGATCCGGCTGGAAGAATAAATCCATTAGCTCTAAGTGCATTGGTTATCGAGGTTTGAGATAGCCCATTTGCAGCTAGCACGCTAGTTCTAAGATCAAGAGTGATCTGCTTCTTTTTTCCTCCCGCTACCGTGATTTCCTGAATGCCTGGAACTTGCGACAAAATCGGAACAGCGATGTCTTCCAAGACTTCAGAAATAGCTTCGTTATCACCGGTTGTTGACGCAACAGACAAGACAATGATCGGGACGCTATCAAAAGAACCAGAGATAACCCTTGGTTCAACATCGGCAGGTAGCGAGTCTTGAACATTTGCAACAACTCGGTTTAACTCTTCTTCAACCTGGGCGGTTGTAACCCCAAAATCAAACTCCACGCGAACAACCGAGACGTTGGCTCTCGAGGTTGATGTGACGTTTACTAGGTTCTTTAGAATCCTGACCTCATCTTCGATAATCGAAGAAACTTGAGCGTCGACAACTTCAGGGGAAGCACCTGGGTAAGCGGTAACAATCGAAGCCTGAGGAACCTCAAACGAAGGAAGCAGCTCTTGCTTTAAAGACCCGAGAGAGATCAAGCCACCAACAGTGAGGATTATGGTCAAAAGCCCCACAACTGAGCGGTTGGCAAGAGAAGCGGTTGAGAGTCTAAACAAGGATGTCCCCTAAATAAGTGGTGGGTTTTTGTACCTACTAAGCAAACCACCTATCGGGCAAGGTAGCAAAAGCTTTACCCAAGCTTTCAGGCACTTCCCAGTAACTTGCCTTGTGATCAGGGCTCGGGCGTAGGCTGAAGGGGTGAAAAAAGCCCTGAAGTTCCTTTCTAGAGTGTTGCTTGGACTACTGGTAGCCGCCCTAATCGTTCCTTTCCTGATCCCCGTTGAAACCAGCGGAACCAAGACCTATCAAGAAGCTGCAGGATCCCAGGCCATCTTCGCCAAGGCCCAAGGCATAGACGTCTACATAGAAGTAACAGACTTTGATTGCCAAGAGGACTCTATTTGCGATAACCCACCGGTTTTTATTTTGCTTCACGGGTTTGGGGCTAATACGTTTTCCTACCGCTTTGTCTCGGAGCCACTAAGTGCCTACGGAGATGTCATTGCTTATGATCGGCCAGGCTTTGGTTTCACGGAAAGACCAACTAGCTGGGAAGGTGAGAACCCCTACGGTTCAGCCGGTAACGACTTGATTCTTGACGAGCTAATTCAGACCTATTCGGCAAATAGAGATGTCTATCTAGTCGGACACTCCGCCGGAGGAACACAAGCGGCTCAGTATGCGGTGGACAACCCAGGTGCTGTTACTGGCCTTGTTTTGATCTCTCCAGCGATACTCACCACTGGCGGATCACCTTCTGGATTCAACTGGATCTATAGCATCCCGCAATTAGATCACCTTGGACCATTACTGGTTTCCTCAATTGCCTCTAGTGGCATGGATCTACTGGATCGGTCTTGGTTCGATAAGTCGAAGATCACCGATGAGATCAAAGCGGGCTACCGAGCCCCGCTAGAAATCATCGGCTGGGAAGAAGGCTTCTGGGAATTTAACCGAGCCCCGCGAAGCTTTGATATCAAAGACCGGTTATCCGAAATCAAGATTCCAACTCTTCTTATAACTGGAGACACCGACGTTGTTGTGGCAACCGCCGATACCGAGGCGCTCGCAACCATGATTGAGGGATCAAGCTTGGTTGTAATCCCACGATCAGGTCACCTTGCTCAAGAGGAGAACCCAATAGAGACCATGCAGGCAATTGATGATTACTGGAACAGCCTTTCTAAGTAGTTTGGGAACAAAATAGATAGCAATTGGTTGACCTCTAAGCGGTAGACGAGAAGAAGGAAACTAAAGAGTGGACATCAAGTTCGGTCTAGATACTTTCGGGGACATGACCCTGAAGGATGACGGCACGCCTGAAACGGCAGGGCAAGTCCTTCGAAACGTTGTCGAGGAAGCGGTTCTAGCCGAAAAGGTTGGCTTAGATAATTTCAACATCGGAGAGCACCACCGCGATGACTTTGCGGTCACTGCCCCAGATACAGTTCTTGCCGGTATCGCTACCAAAACCAACAGAATTACTCTCGGATCTGGTGTGACAGTCTTGTCCTCGGAAGACCCAATTCGGGTTTACCAGCGCTTTGCCACTCTCGATGGCTTATCAAACGGCCGCGCTGAGATAACCGCCGGAAGAGGATCCTTTACCGAGTCGTTCCCGCTGTTTGGCTACGAGCTATCTAGTTACGCAGAATTGTTCGAACAGAAACTTGAAATGCTCGTTGAGCTTCTCAAAGAAGGGCCGGTTAACTGGTCAGGATCGATCAGGCCGCCGCTAGTAAATCAAGAGGTGTATCCAAAAACCGAGCGCGGCCAGATTCCTCTTCGAGTAGGTGTTGGTGGTTCTCCAGAGAGTGTTATTCGCGCCGCCAGGCTAAATGCCAATCTGGCACTAGCAATTATTGGGGGAGACCCTGCAAGGTTCTATCCCTACGCGAAGTTATATCACGAGCAGATGGAACATTTTGGTAACGAGGTTCGTGAGATTTCTATTCACTCACCAGGTCACGTTGCAGCAACGGATGAGCAGGCAATTGAAGAACTTTGGCCAAGCTACGAATCAAGCTTTGGTCGAATTGGAAGAGAACGAGGCTGGGGCCCGATGACCAAAGATCACTACTTGAATGAGGTCTACAACGGAAGTCTCTATGTAGGTTCACCTGAAACCGTTGCCAAGAAAATCGCTTACGCACTGCAGTCAGTTGGAGCTAACCGCTTTGACCTCAAGTACTCAACGGGACCAATGCCACACTCCAAGCTGATGAGCTCAATTGAACTACTGGGAACGGAAGTTGTTCCAATGGTGAGACAAATTCTTGCTGAGTCTCTAGCGAGCAAATAAGTTCTGCTTGTCGTTAGCAAGGCATTTATACCTGCTGAGCTAGCCTAAATAATGACCAGTTCGACACTTAGTTAGGGCCACCATGAATTACAAGGGATTATTCGCAGAGTTTTTAGGAACTGCACTTCTTGTTACAGCCATAGTTGGCTCTGGAATCATGGGAAGTAATCTCTCGGGAGATCTACTAGTAGCCCTTATTGCAAATGCACTTTCTACCGCTTTGGCTCTAGGTTTACTGATCCTCACTCTTGGCACAGTAAGCGGAGCCCATTTCAACCCAGTTGTTTCGATTGCTTTAGCTATTGATCAGAGATTCAAGGCTGCAAGCGTCGCTCCTTATCTTGTTACCCAATTTGCGGGGGCTGTCGCCGGAGCAGTGCTTGCCAACGTGATGTTTGGGTCCGAAGCTATCCAGGTATCGAGCAAGCCGATGGCAAGCGAGGGAGCTGCCATCGGTGAGGTTGTTGCTACCGCCGGACTGGTATTTATCATTTTGAACTTGATTCAAACCAAACGAACCGAGCTGATAGCAGTTGCCGTTCCAGCATGGATTGGCTCAGCATACTTCTTTACTTCTTCAACGTCATTTGCAAACCCAGCTGTTACCGTAGGAAGAATTTTCACCGACAGTTTTGCAGGTATCGGACCGCAATCGGTCCCAAGTTTTGTAATTGCGCAACTACTTGGAGCAGCACTTGGAATAGTTCTAGCCAAAACCTTGGCTGGCAGCAAAAAGAAGCTTTAGGCGAAAGCTTCCGGTGGTGGGCACGAGCACACCAAGTTACGATCTCCATAAACCGAGTCAACTCTTCTAACCTTTGGCCAGTACTTCCACAAATGCTGCGACTTAACAGGGAACACCGCTAGCTCGCGTGAGTAGGGGTGGTTCCACTCTTCGGTCAAGATCTTGGCAGTGTGAGGGGCTTGGCGTAGTGGGTTATCTTCAGGACTCCACGTGCCAGCACCGAGCTGGTTGATCTCATTCTTGATGGCAATCATGGCGTCGATGAAACGATCGACTTCCTGCTTTGGCTCTGACTCCGTTGGCTCAATCATTAGTGTTCCAGAAACTGGGAAGCTCATTGTTGGAGCATGGAAGCCGTAGTCAATCAGTCGCTTCGCAACGTCGTCCACGCTCACACCGGTATCTTTTGTGATTCCACGAATATCGATGATGCACTCGTGAGCAATCAACCCAGCGTTGCCGGTGTAAAGCAGCGGGAAATGATCTTTTAACTTCATGGCGACGTAGTTCGCGGACAAAACTGCAACTGATGTTGCATCTCGCAAGCTCTGGTTACCCATCATGCGAATGTAAGCCCATGAAATAGGCAAGATCGAAGCCGAGCCAAAAGGAGCTCCAGAAATAGGTCCAAAGTTAGGAAGTTCAATCTGAGCCAGAGAGTGTCCTGGTAAAAAAGGTGCCAGGTGAGCTCTGGCGGCTACTGGACCAACACCTGGGCCTCCACCACCGTGAGGGATGCAGAAAGTCTTGTGAAGGTTCAGGTGCGATACGTCGCCACCCAAAAGTCCAAACTTTGCATAGCCAACAACAGCGTTGGTGTTAGCGCCATCGATGTATACCTGCCCACCTGCGGCATGAACCATCTCACAGATGTCAGCAATAGCTTCCTCGTAAACACCGTGGGTAGAAGGATAGGTAACCATCAGAGCTGATAGCTTGTCGCCAGCCTCAGCGATCTTCTGCTTGATGTCTTCTAGGTCTACGTTGCCCAGTTCGTCACAGGCCACGACCACTACTTTCATACCCGCCAAGATCGCAGATGCTGCGTTGGTTCCGTGAGCAGAGGAAGGAATCAAACAAACTTCGCGCTGGCTGTCGCCTCGGGATAGGTGGTATCCGCGGATCGCCATGAGACCAGCTAGCTCTCCCTGGCTACCGGCGTTTGGCTGCAGCGAAACTGCATCGTAGCCAGTTACATCACAGAGCCAACCGGTTAGCTCTTCGATGAGGTTCAGGTAACCTGCAACGTCTTCCTTAGGAGCAAATGGGTGCATATTGCCAAACTCTGGCCAGGTGACTGCTTCCATTTCGGTGGTTGAATTCAGTTTCATGGTGCAAGAGCCAAGTGGAATCATCCCACGATCTAGTGCGTAGTCGTAGTCCGCAAGACGCTTTAGGTAACGAAGCATTGCAGTTTCGGAATGGTGAGAGTTGAAAACCTGGTGGGTTAGGTACTCATCCTTGCGAGAAAGTGTTCCTAGCTTCGCGGTAGCTGAAGAATTGAAGACGTAGTCAACCTTGCCGGCGCCGAAGGCAGCTGCAATTTTGTTGAGCATCTCACCATCGATGGTTTCATCAATAGAAACGCCAACAGTTTTGTCATCAAGAACCAACATCGTAATGTCTTGTTTTCTGGCAGCGTCATAAACTGCCTTGGAGCTTGGAACCGTCACCTGGAAGGTGTCGAAGAACTCATTCGGTGAAACTATTAGTCCAGACTTAGTTAGTGCGTCGGCCAAAGCAAGAGTCTTGTGATGAACTTCGAGTGCGATAGAGCGAAGGCCCTTGGGGCCGTGGTAGACGGCATACATTCCAGCCATAACGGCGAGTAAAACCTGAGCGGTACAGATGTTAGAGGTGGCTCGCTCACGGCGAATGTGCTGTTCACGAGTTTGCAAGGTTAGTCGGTAGGCAGGTGCGCCGTCTGCATCAACGGACACTCCAACTAGTCTTCCTGGCATTGAGCGCTCAAGGTCATCGCGAACTGCAAGGTAACCAGCGTGCGGTCCACCAAAGCCCATTGGAACACCAAAGCGCTGGGTGGTGCCAACGGAGATGTCCGCTCCAGCACTGCCAGGAGATTCAATTAAACAAAGAGCCAATAAGTCCGCAACTGCCACCGAAAGCGCAGATACTTTTTTAGCTGCAGCAAAAATGGGCTTTAGATCGGTGAGGTTTCCAGAAGAACCTGGGTACTGAACCAAAACACCAAAGTATTCTCCAGTTAGACCCGCTATACCCTTGGCTGCATCAAAGTACGCAATTTCAATTCCAACCGGCGCTGCCCGGTGCTCCAAAAGAGCCTTGGTCTGAGGGAAGCAGTCGCTGTCAACATAGAAAATCTTGCTTTCACTGGAAGATCCTCTTCTTGCAAGCAGCATTGCTTCGGCGGCAGCCGTTGACTCGTCAAGCATGGATGCGTTAGCGGTCTTCATGCCAGTTAGATCGTTGACCATGGTCTGGAAGTTGATGATTGCTTCTAGGCGTCCCTGAGAAATTTCTGGCTGGTAAGGAGTGTAAGCGGTGTACCAAGAGGGGTTTTCTAGAACGTTGCGCTTGATAACTGAAGGAGTAAGGGTTCCGTAGTAACCCTGACCAATCAAGCTTGTGGTGACCTTATTGTTGTTCGCGTGAACGCGGAGAGCTTTTAGGGTGTCTGCTTCTGTGAGCGGATCAGGAAGTTTTCCATCACCCTTGAACTGGATGGCTTGAGGCAGCGCGGTTGCCATCAGCTCGTCTAGGGATGAGTAGCCAAGCTGCTTGAGCATTTCAGATTGTTCTTGAGGGGTAGGACCGATGTGGCGGTACTTGAAATCTTTGTGCTCAGGAAGCATTTGTAGGTAGTTACCCCTCGTTGGTTAGTTGAGCGTATTGTTCATGGGTTAGCAAAGCAGGTAATTCTGTGAATTTGATCTTGATCAACCATCCGGCACCCATTGGGTCCTGGTTTACTAGTTCTGGTGCTGCAGTGACGCTGTCATTTACTGCCACTATTTCACCATCTACAGGGGCGTAAAGCTCTCCGACACTCTTAGTGGATTCAATTTCCCCACAAATTTTCATATAAGTAGTTGAGCTACCAAGCTTTGGTAGGTCGACAAAGACGATGTCACCTAGCTTCTCGGCTGCATATTCGGTGATTCCAACGGTGGCAACGTCGCCATCGATTGAAAGCCACTCGTGCTCTTTGGTGTAATGAAGGCTCTCGGGATTAGTCATCAGCCATATTCCTTTGCTTTGCTAGTTGTTTGTTCTCTTATAGAAGGGAAGTTTTACTACTTTATAAGGTGCCTTGGTTCCTCTAATGTCAACGCTAACTGAGGTCCCAATTTCAGCAAAATCGGCCCCGACCATTGCCATGGCTACCGGATAGCCAAGCGTTGGAGAGAGTGCTCCAGAGGTGATAACTCCCATAGACGTTTCTGAACCCTCTGGAAAAACCTGGTAATCAGCTCGAGCTGCTCTCTTACCTTCCCCGGCAACGCCAACTAGTACCTTAGATGGCTTGGACTCTGAAAGCTTTGTCAGAGCCGCTTTTCCAACGAAATCACCCGGTTTGTCCAGTCGAACTACCTTGCCAAAACCAGCTTGGTAGGGGTTCACTTCTTCATTCATCTCATGACCATAAAGAGGCATTCCAGCTTCGAGCCGCAAAGTGTCTCGGCAGGCAAGCCCGGTTGGCATGAGATCAAATTTTGAACCTGCAGCCATTAGAGCATCAAAGACTTGCTCTGCCGAGGCTACTGGGATGTAAATCTCGAAGCCATCTTCGCCGGTGTATCCGGTTCGAGCCAGCAAGCAGTCAACCTTTGCAATCTTGGCTTCCGAGATCGCGTAATACTTCAAATCTGAAAGCGGGGCAGGGGTTATTGCCCCAAGGATCTCAACTGATTTAGGCCCCTGTATAGCAAGAAGCACCCAGGCGTCGGATTCGTCTCTCACTTGAGTATCAAAGCCAGCAACTCGCTTTTGGAAAGCTCCATACACGACATCTTTATTAGAGGCATTTGCTACCACCAGGTAGCTAGTTTCTGCCAAGCGATAAACAATCAAGTCATCGATGATTCCGCCCGCTTCATTGCAGATAAGCGAGTACTTTGCTCTGCCAACTGCAATTTCTGAAGCCGTCCCAACAAGAGCGTAGTCAAGAAAGCTAGCGGCATCTTTGCCCTCGATGAAGATCTCACCCATGTGAGATATGTCGAATAGTCCGGCTTTGCTTCTGACAGCCTCGTGCTCAGCTAAATCCGAGCTGTATCTGACCGGCATTTCCCAGCCACCGAAATCTGTGAAGCTGGCGCCTAATTGGGCGTGTTTTTGCCTTAGCGGGATGGATTTCATGACACTAATCTAAAGCATTGCTAGGGAACTGTTTACCCGCGGAAAAGCTCTGCCTTAGTGAGCTAGCGTTGTAAAGAAACCGGCTAAAAATAGGAGATTCGAATGTCCCAATGGAGTAACCACCCGGCAACCGCAAAGTACGGAAAGACCCAACTAAGTTTTGGTCAGCGTTCTGCGGATGTGCTGAGAAACGCCATGGGCTCCTGGCCATTTGTATTTGCAGCGCTTGGCTTTCTTGCCCTGTGGATGTATTTCAACAACGATGGTTCGTTTGACCCATTCCCCTTTATCCTGCTGAATCTCATCCTTTCCTGCATCGCTGCCTTGCAAGGAGCAATCCTTCTTATAGCAGCCAAACGGGAAGATCAGATCAACTCCGATCTTGCAATACACACCTATCAAATAGACCAGGAAAACCTTGAGCTAACCAAGCAGGTTCATGAGCTCAGCAAGCGAATCGAGAAGCTGACTCTAGAGGTTCACGAGGCCGTAAAAGCCAAGCAATAACCAGGCACAAGACGAGGCTGACCAATCCACATAAAAGGTGCAGGTTTGCTCGTTTCACGCTTTGTCAAGTTTCAGCAATAGGCTGGAAGGATGAACGGAACCCCTAAAGCCATATTCGGAACCTTTGCACTTATTGAAATGCTGACCTGGGCTTTGCTTATTGCAGCCATCATCGCTGAAGAAACCGTTGGTATTGCATCCAACCTTTTCTTCATCGCTGGCGCCACCCACGGTTTTGCCTTTATTGCCTACTCCGCTACCGCAGTCCTAGTGGCCGTGAATCAGCGCTGGCCAATTGTTCGCGGCACTGTCGCTGTGATGCTGGCAATCGTTCCTTTCGCGACTGTGCCATTTGAAAAGTATCTCGAGAAGCGTAAGCAGCTTGATGGCGAATGGCGAACCGAGAAGTCAAAGAACCCGTCGGATAACACCAAATTTGACCAGCTATTTCGTTGGTTTATCAATCACCCGGTTATTTTGGTCTTGACACTGTTTGTCTCCGTGATTGCTTTGTTTTCCTTCTTATTGTGGCTTGGCCCACCGGGTGAGTGGGGAAACTAGAACTTCTAGGAGCTTTTTCCTGAGACTTGAGACTTTCTGGCTGAATTGATTCAACGGCGACATACACTTAGCTAATGAGCGTAGTAACTGGTATTCAAGCCCCGACTCAATTTGCCGAGATCATGCACCGCGTGAGAAACGCAGGGTTACTCGAGAAAAAACCAAGTTTTTACATTATTCGCCTAATTGCCATATCAATCATCTCTGCAGGCCTCTGGGTCCTGGGTGGTTACATCTCTACATTGGTGGACCAAAGTACAGTCTTCATTCTCTTAGCTTTCTTATTTGTGGGGCTCCTCGGTATTGTTTCGGCTCAGTACGGCTTTATTGCTCACGAGGCAGCACACAGGCAGATCTTTCGCAGCAATAAAGCCAACGACTGGTTTGGTTTGGTTCTTGCAAACCTATTTGCTGGACTGAGCTACGGGTTCTGGCTTCGTAAGCACAACAAGCATCACCAAAAGCCAAACCAAATCGGCGAAGATCCAGACATCGCCATCAGGGTTCTTAGTTTCACTCCGGAGTCAAGGGATGCCAAAAAAGGGATAGAGCGCTGGCTAACTGAGCGACAGGGCTACTTGTTCCCACTACTTCTTTTGTTCACCGGCTTTGACCTATTGGTCGACAGCTTCGCTGGCTTGAAATACAAAGAGCGCAAGATTGGAACCAGGTTCTTGGAATTTGGTTTGATGATGGTTCGACAGGTTGCGCCTTATGTGGTGTTTGCTATTTTGTTTGGCTGGGCCTGGGCCATAGCCCTTTGGTTTTTCATGATGATGATCTTTGGATTCTTTATGGGAGCAGCCTTCGCACCAAATCACAAAGGAATGCCACTAGTTGAAAAAGACGCAAAGATTGATTTCTTCACAAGACAGGTTCTAACCAGCAGAAACATTCGAGGTAGTTGGCTAACCGACAATCTCATGGGGGGACTGAACTACCAAGTTGAGCATCACCTGTTTCCTTCGATGGCTAGGCCCTACCTGAAGCGAGCTCACAAGATTGTTCTTGATTACTGTAAGGAGCACTCCGTGCCACTAGTTGAGATGAACTTACTTTCTAGCTACGTGGCGATTATGAAGTATCTAAACAATGTTGGTCTAAGCAAAAATTCTGACCCTTTTGTTTGCCCGATGGTAGCTACTCTGAGACCACGAAACTAAAGCTTCTTACACCTGGCGCCTCCGCGCAACATTGTCTCTTTAGGTAGACTTGGCAATGCATCATTCAGCCTTCGTAGCTCAGTGGATAGAGCAAGAGCCTTCTAATCTCTTGGTCGCAGGTTCGATTCCTGCCGAGGGCACTTTGATCTATGGGTATTCCCTTTTAGCGCTGCAGACAAGCTGACACTAGTTATCAGGCCAGAGGCCCCAAAAGCTTTACAAAACCGCAACAATTTAGGCCATGGATTGCAAACCCTTTTTTTTGGTCGGCGGTAGGCTTATCAAAGCTTTGGAGCTTAGGGGAAGCGCTAAAAGACAATGATGTCCTTGAATTGATTAGGTGATATGTTGAGCACTAAATCCTCTAGTAGTCCCACTATTTCCAATTCACTATCTCCGACTTCGGCAGTGGGCCTGACCATGCTGAATAAGACTTTTGGCGATGTTACGGCTGTTGAGAACCTCAACCTCGAGATTCCACAGGGTGAGTTTTTCTCTATGCTTGGTCCTTCGGGGTCGGGCAAGACCACAGTTCTTCGAATCATTGCTGGCTTTGAAACGGCTAGTAGCGGGAAGGTATTTCTCGAAGGCGCCGATGTTACAGATCTTGCACCCTTCGATAGAGATGTGAATACGGTCTTTCAGGACTACGCTCTGTTTCCACACATGAGCATCCAGCAAAACGTCGAGTATGGTCTTCGCGCCAGAAAAATTGCGAAGGCTGAGCGAACCAAGCTTGCATCAGAGGCAATTGAATCTGTAAAGCTCACTCACCTAGCCGATCGCCTGCCTCACCAGCTCTCCGGGGGACAGAGGCAGCGCATTGCCCTAGCCCGCGCTTTGGTGCTTCGTCCAAAAGTTTTGCTTCTTGACGAGCCCCTTGGAGCGTTGGATAAGCAGCTTCGGGAGGAGATGCAGGTCGAACTAAAGCGCATCCAGCGCGAAGCAGGCATCACCTTTATATTCGTGACACACGATCAAGAAGAAGCAATGCGCATGAGCGATCGGATTGCGGTTTTCAACCAAGGAAAAATTGAGCAGATAGGAAGCCCTCGGGAGGTCTACGAAAACCCTTCCTCGGCTTTTGTCGCAAGCTTCCTCGGGGTTTCAAACTTGATTTCTGGACCCGCTGCCAAAGAGTTGTTTGGCTCTGACCAGCTTGTGAACGTAAGGCCAGAGAGAATCAGTCTGCTGGAAGAGAATACAAAGGTTTCTGAGGGCGAAATTGGAGTCAAGGCGTCCATCACGGATGTCGCGTATACCGGGGCCAACACAATTTATGTGCTGGAATCCGATAGCGGACTTAGGTTGATTGCCACCAGATTAAATGAAGAGTTACCGGGACAAGACTTAGCTCTTGAATCGGGTGACAGGGTATTGGCCTCCTTCCGAAAGGAACATGTTGCCAAGATTCCAACCAAATAATGAGAGGAAAAAATGAAGAGAAGCAAATTAGCGCTTCCAGCACTATTCGCAGCTAGCATCTTGGTGCTATCTGGGTGTGCGACAACAGCAACAGAAGAAGGAAGTGGAGAACTAACCCTTACAGTGCCAGACGTGCCAATGAAGGCCGAACTCGGTGAGTTTGAGGGCGAACTAAACATTGTCAACTGGTCTGGTTTCGTAGACCCAAAGTGGTCGGACCCATTCACAGCTGAGACTGGTTGTGTTGT
>JBIIME010000037.1:0-11392 GCA_044338175.1 Rhodoluna sp. | reverse complement strand
AATTGCTATAAACTCCTTTACGGAGGTCTGTCCGAGCGGCCGATGGAGCTGGTCTTGAAAACCAGTGAACAGCAATGTTTCGTGGGTTCGAATCCCACGGCCTCCGCCATAAAAGCTGAGAGTTTCCAGAGCTTGACCGATAGAGTTTTGCTTTTGAATAGACTGGAAACTTAGATATAGCTCGGGATGGGAAGTTAGATGTCAGAAAATTTGCCAAACTTCGCTTCGCGCAGAGTAATAAGACCTCCTGCGGACCCCAAGAAGTTTCCACCAAGACATGGAGATCAGAAGCCACCCGCACCAGGCAGAAAGTATGTCCGCTGGGCATTCAAAGGATTGGCGGTTGTCGCAGGAGCGGCAGTAGCGGCTGCGGGAATTTCGGCTTTCGACATCTACAACAAACTAAACCAAGACAACATTGTTTTATCTACCGGCGCCGAAGTCGACCTCGATGGCCCAATCAATTTTTTACTTATCGGATCTGATACCCGAGACGGCCAAGGTGAAGAATATGGCGAAGGACTAGTAACCTCCGAACTAGCAGATGTGATCATCTTGCTACACATCACAAAGGACAGAGAGGACGCAACTGTAGTTTCGTTCCCAAGAGATCTATTAGTTTCTGTACCTGAATGCCCGAATCCAGAAGGTGGGGTTTTTCCCGCAATCGAACGTCAGCAAATTAACAGCACTATCTCTCGGGGCGGAGTAGCCTGCACGCACCTTACTCTTCAAAAACTTACCGGGCTGGAAATACCGTTTTTAGCAATGATTGACTTCAACGGCGTAATTGAAATGTCAAACGCTGTCGGTGGCGTAGAAGTCACCATTGATCAGGATATTTCTGATGACTACTCCCAGTTTTACATTGATGCCGGTACCCACACCTTGATGGGCAAAGAAGCCCTTGGTTTCTTAAGGACAAGGCACGGTTTTGGGGACGGTTCTGACCTCGGTCGAATCTCAAATCAACAAATGTTCCTCATGTCTTTGTTCGACAAGATAAAGCAAGATGGAGTTCTCAACAACCCGATTGCTCTTTATAGTCTTGCCAGTTCGGCTGCGCGAAACATGAAGCTATCTGAATCGATTACTGAAATCGACACAATGGTTACTTTGGCCCAGGCGCTCAGGCAAGTTGACACTTCGCGAATGATTTTTACTGCAGTACCAACTTATGCGCTTGAGGGTGCCGATGCAGGCCGCCTCGCCTTACTCCCTGATGAGGCAGCTGCGCTTTTTGATAAGATTCAGAACGATCTGCCAGTCGTCCTTGGGGCAACCGCTACTCCTTAGTGGGTTGGCTCATCTTCTCACCACGGGACTCGAGAGCAAATTGAGCTAAACTCATTACGTTCTCGGAGACGTCGCATAGCCCGGTCGAGTGCGCCTCACTGCTAATGAGGTAGGGGTGTTAAAGCCCCTCGGAGGTTCAAATCCTCTCGTCTCCGCTCATCTTAAGCAATCGAACTTCTTAATCACAATTAGACTTTGGTAGTGCTCAAATCAATAAAATTAAGTATTTCCTTTATGTCTGGGATTGAGAAAACAGTTTGGTTTTCTCTGGTTCTAGCGAGATCCACGCTCGCATTTCTTGACATTGCAGCAATTGCTGCCCTCGGTTACTTGGCCACATCTCTAGGATCCATTGTGTCAGGGGGGGTAAGCCCAACAATAGAATTTGCAGGCATAACACTACCGAGTGTTACTAACGAAACCCTCCCAATTTTAGCAGCGCTAATTATTGGCTTATTTGTTTCTAAATCATTGCTAAACATAGCTCTTACAGGCTGGTCAGTTTTTTTCGTTGCAAAAATAGAATCAAAAGCCGCGAAACGCATTTCCGAGATTAGATTCAATGGCAACCTTGAAGACGCCAGGAAATACTCATTAGAGGAGATGATGTACGCGGTTACACAAGGTACTTCGAGCGCTTTTAATGGCTTGCTGAATAGCGTTAATTCTGTTTTTTCCGAAAGTGTATTATTCGTTTCGCTTATCGTCATGGGCCTCTTATTCGTAGACCCAATTGCAACACTCGTGGGACTTTTCTACTTCGGAATAGTTGCCATTTGTATTCAATTCTTTATTGGGCCAGTAACCCTTAAGGCTCAGGTCGAAAATTATGAAAGCTCAATCAAACTGGCCACATCAATAAGCAACCTAATAGCGGTGTTTCGTGAACTGACTGTTTCCGGCAAGAAGGGTAAGTACGTAGGAGAAATTCATTCAGCAAAAACGAAAACGGCAAATACTGCTGCAAAAAGTGCTTTTATAGCCACATTGCCTAGGCACATTATTGAAGCGGCACTAATCATCGGCATAGCCCTATTTTTTCTTTCCCAGGTATCATCAGGAGATCTTGCAAGCTCAACTGGCACGATTGGCGTATTTCTCGCAGGTGCCTTTAGGCTTACCACCGCTCTGCTTCCCCTACAGGCTTCATTTCTTGCAATCAAAGCAGCTCTTCCGTCTGCGAAAATCGCTCACGATATCCTCGAGGGGTTGCCACAATTAGTAGAACGAGAAACCAAGAATCTAAACAGAGTTGAACAAATCACTCATATTGAGCAACCTATCGGGGCTGTATTTGAAGATGTGACATTCTCGTATCCAAATTCATCTGCGCCTGCGTTAGTAAATCTGAATTTCACAATTGAACCAGGATCGCAAACTGCACTTATGGGCCCTTCTGGTGCAGGTAAGTCCACAATCGCAGACATGCTGTGCTTGCTATTAAGCCCTACATCAGGACGTGTCTCCCAAATCACCAATTCATCGAAACTCGAACTTTCCATCGGCGGTCGCGTGAGCTATGTCCCTCAAAAGCCTGGAATGATCTCTGGAACGATTTTGGAAAATGTCGCCCTTGGAGTCGAGCCAGAAAGTGTTGACCGTGACGAGGTCATGTCCGCACTTGAATCCGCTCATCTTGGGACTTTAATCAAGGAGTTGCCTGAAGGAATTGATACCTCACTTGGCAAATTAAAAGATAGCTTGTCTGGCGGCCAAATGCAGCGACTAGGACTTGCTCGCGCTATCTACTCGAAGCCAAACCTGCTCGTCATGGATGAAGCCACCTCTGCGTTGGACGCAGAGTCCGAATCAGAAATTCAAAAAACGCTTGAGGAGATGAGGGGTTGGGTCACAGTAGTCGTGATCGCTCACAGGTTGAATACCATACAGCATGCAGACAAAGTCATTTTGCTTGAGGACGGAAAAGTCACTGATTCGGGAACTTTCAAGGAACTGATTGCCCGCAATCCTTCTGTTGAAAAGGTAGTAGATCTTATGAGAATTGATGAGGGCGACTAGCCCGAATTAATCGGCTGGTCTTGTTTGGGTTGCTCAAGAAATTTCTATACTGAGCCCAAGAGTTTTGGGTGAGTAAAGTATTAAGAAATTACTTACACGAACTTCGGCACGTCTACAACGTGAGAGTTCTTCGTCACACTTTCGATGTCGTGTTTTACCATCAGGCTAGCTAAGCCAGCAACGTCTAGAGTGTGCTTCCAATCAAGTTTCTTTTGAGCTTTAGACGCGTCACCGATTAGCGAGTCAACTTCTGTTGGTCGAACATAACGGTCGTCGAATTTGACGTACTTTTGCCAATCTAGACCTGCTTCTTGAAATGAATAGTCCAAGAAATCCTTGACTGTTGCTGAAGCACCTGTACCGATGACAAAATCCTCAGGGGTATCAGCTTGAAGCATGAGCCACATTGCTCGCACGTACTCGGGAGCGTATCCCCAGTCTCTGACAGCGTCCAGGTTTCCTAGGTAAAGGTCTTTTTGTAGTCCAAGCTTGATCTTCGCAACCGCACGGGATATCTTTCTTGTTACGAAAGTTTCTCCTCTTCGAGGTGACTCATGGTTGAAGAGTATGCCGTTTACTGCGAACAATCCATATGCTTCTCTGTAGTTTCGGGTCATCCAATACGCATAGAGCTTGGCTGCACCGTATGGGCTCCTTGGATAGAACTCTGTAGTTTCACTCTGGGGCGGAGGAGTAGCTCCAAACATTTCTGAGCTTGAAGCCTGATAAAACTTGGTTTCTGGGCAAGCGAGTCTTATACCTTCGAGCAATCGAGTGGTGGCCAATCCAGTGACGTCGCCGGTAAATTCTGGTTGATCAAATGAAACACGCACGTGCGACTGAGCAGCTAGGTGGTAAACCTCGTCTGGTCTAATCGAAAAAAGAAGCGTTGTGAGCCTGGAAGCGTCTGAGAGATCTGCGAAGTGAAGAAATAGAGAGCGATTTTCTTCATGAACATCCTCAAACAAGTGGTCAATTCGCTGGGTGTTGAGGTTGGATGCTCTTCGGACTAAACCGTGGACCTCGTAGCCTTTGGAGAGTAAAAACTCAGCTAAGTAGGAACCATCTTGACCCGTGATACCAGTGATGAGCGCTTTTTTCTTCATGCAGATAAAGTTAGCAGATTTGGCCGTCTAACTCTTTGAAGCGCTGTTCAATACTGGCTTCGAAATCTACGCAAGGGACAAAGCTAGATGAATTGCGCACTAATTAGTCCATAAAACTCAGCACACCCAACTCTGAACTAGGCTTCAAATTAGACTAAACGTAATAATTAAGAAATGTGATTGAAAAGTCGCAATCGCTTATGGGCCGTAAATGCAGAAAGAAATCATGAGAATACTTCTTGTTGGAATGGCAGACAGTATTCATCTTTCGCGCTGGATATCTCAGTTTGATTCAAGTGATTTGATTTTTGAGGTTGTCTCCGCTTCCCCGCACAGAAGAGTTCAAAAGGGAATATCTGAGCGCGCACGGAAATCAAACCGAGTATCAATTACTTGGTTCTCTAGAGTTTTCTCATTACCGATGTGGATAGCCGATAGGTTTCTTTCCGACTGGGTTCGGGGTGCCTACATCGCCTGGAGGATTCGACGGTTTAATCCAGAGATCGTTCATATCCATGAGCTGCAAAATGCCGGATACGCAACCCGGAGAGCTTTTCAGCTTCTGAAGAAGAAACCAAACCTTATCGTTACCAACTATGGAAGCGAAATTGTCTGGTTCTCAAAGTTTCCTAAGCACAAGGCCAAGATAAAGGCCTTACTTGACATAGCTGATGGTTTCAGCGCGGAGTGCACCCGTGATTACAACCTCGCAGCACAGATTTCTTCTGGCTACCAAACGCTTCCGCTGATGCCGGTTGCTGGTGGGCTCGCCAAATTCACTGGACCAGAAGGTGTTCGAAACAAAATAACAATCAAGGGATATGAAAACCACTGGGGTAAGGCCATCGTTGCTCTAGAAACCGTTACAGGTTTGGGAGCCAGGCTCGGCAATCTTGAGATCGTTTTATACAGTTGCAACGCACCTGTGCTTCGAGCTGCCAAGAAACTCTCGAAATCCACTGGAATGAAAATCACTACCTATAAAAAGGGCGCTCTTTCTCACAACCAAGTTATGGAGCTGTTCCAATCCTCGTTGATTTACGTAGGGCATTCTCTTTCCGATGGGATTTCAACATCAATGGTTGAGGCAATGGCCATGGGTGCTATTCCGGTCCAAACAAACACTTCTTGTGCCCAGGAGTGGGTAGTTGACAAGAAAACAGGCTTTATCTTCACACCCAACGATTTAGACGCTCTTCGCTCTGCAGTTCTAGACATAATCGAAGGCAAGTTTGATTCTGAAGCTGCAAGGGCTGAGAACTATGCTGTTATTGATTCAAGGTATAACCCAGAGAAACTATCTCTAATCGCAGCCGGTTACTACCAGAGTCTTACTGCCAGTGCTTGAAGAAATAGAAGGACAAAAAATGGATCAGGTCCCCAAGCTCATTGTTGGCGCGAGGCATGTGGATGAGCGAGGATCCTTACTTTTCAACAATGAATTGAACATTCTGAACTTCAGGAGAATGTACATAATCAATAATTCAGATAGTCAACCATTTCGTGGTTGGCACGGCCATGAGTTTGAGTCGAAGATATTCATTACTCTTTCAGGGCGAATTAGGTTTGGCGCTGTCAGAGTCAAGGATTGGTCTAATCCTGACAAATCAGAAGTCCCTCAGGCAGCAGAGCTCAAAGCCGACTCACTCGATGCTTTCTTTGTTCCCGGGGGTTACGCAAATGGCATTCTTTCACTAGAGCGAGGCTCTCAGGCTCTAGTTATTTCTTCGTCAACTTTGAGCGAAAGCTTGGTCGACGATTACAGGATTGAATCAACTTTCTGGGAGATCTAGACACTCATAAGGTGGCTTTCAAGTCTGAGATTCAGCAATCAATTAGATCAAAGTCGGCATTGCCCGAAATCGGACTATATTTGAAGAATTATGTCGAGACATTCAGCAGGGGCGGGTATCAGTAATGGCTAAGACAGAAAGCCCGAAGATCTCCCCTCGTCAAGCTGCAGACTCCAAAAAAGGATTCTCAAATAAAGTAGTTCGCTGGACAAGCATCTCAATTGTTTCAGCCATAATGACTTTGGGTGCATGGGCTTTTGCATCCCCAATCGGCTCCACTCCAGATGATGATTACCACTTGGTGAGCATATGGTGTGGGCAGGGCTTCCGGGACGGTATCTGTGAGGAAGGTTCTGAACCCCGTGAAGTAGTAGTGCGTGAAACATTGATGGAGTACTCATTTTGTTATGCATTTAACCCAGACGACACTGCTACCTGTAAGCAAACAGATACATTTGCACCAACAACAAGAAGTAATGGGGGAGAGAACCCAAGGATTTTCTATTGGGTAATGAGTTGGTTTGCCAGCGATGATTTGACGGCTTCTGTAGTTTCAATCCGTTTTTTCAATTCAATACTTATAGTGCTTGGCTTCGCTGCTGTAACTTTTGCCCTGCCTAGACATTTGCGGCGAGTACCGGTGGTAAGCGCAGTTTCCATCGCGGTTCCGCTTGGCTTGTTTATTCTTCCAAGTACCAACCCCTCTGCTTGGGGTGTCTATGCGGTGGTCCTATTCTTCTCAGCTTTGCTCGGTTTTGTCATAACTAAGGATCGAAGATCCCGCTGGATTTTGGGACCAATCGCTTTGGCTACTCTTTTGATGTCAGCTGGAAGTCGACCCGATTCGGCTCTCTATACTTTGGTCGCCATTGCTGCGGTAGTTATCATTACCTTCACCCGCAAAATGATCACCCCGGTCAACATTTCAATAGCAGCTGCACTTTTGTTGATGGGAGCAATATTCCTGTTTGGCTCCGCCAACACGTCGGCAACGCTCACCGGTGCGCCAGGCGGTGGTCTAACTACCTTTACGGGTGGACAGCTTTACGCAAACATAATAAATTTGCCCACCCTCTGGGTTGGCGGCTTTGGCGTTTGGGGTCTTGGGTGGCTCGATACCGCAATGTCTCCAATTGTTTGGGTGGTCGGTTGGGGAGTATTTCTCAGCTTGCTTTTCACAGCGATTATGTATTTCAACGTTCAACAAGGGTTGTCAGTTACTCTAATTTTTGCTGCGCTGATCCTTGTTCCCCTGCTAGCACTTAGCGCGAGTGGATTGCTTGTTGGACAGTTCGTCCAACCTCGTTACTTGACGGGGTTGCTCGGAATGCTGATTGCTGCTGCAATGTTTCGAACCTCAATGAACTCGGGGCCGCTAATGTCTCGCGCTCAAGTTTGGATACTTGGGTTCGCCTTGGTGTTTGCACACATCGTTGCCCTTAGAACCAACATGGGCCGCTACCTAACTGGAATGAGTGAGGTGGCAGAAAATCTCGACTATGGCTTTGAGTGGTGGTGGGTTGGCAGACCAGCTAGCGGTGAATTGTTCTGGTTCTCACCGAACTTGGTCTGGATTACTGGATCGGTAGCCTTTGCCGTATTTTTGGTTTCCCTTTGGAAACTCAGGGCAGAAATTGGCCTTCCAGGTTATAACGAATGGACTAAAGAAACTGCATCGGTTGATTCGTCAGTAACGGTTACTAAAACAGTAACTAAGAAGAGAAAGTCTAGTGCCCCTAAAAAGGTACTCGTTTCCAAAAAAGCTAAGCCTCGGAAGAAAACATGAAAATCTATGTGGCGGGTCACCGTGGCCTAGTTGGCTCAGCAACCGTTCGGGAAATTGAAAAAGGCTCCAAGCACGTCTTTGTTGGGCAAACAAGGGCTGAGCTCGACCTGTTGGACAGAGCCGCGGTATTTGCTTACCTGGCCAAGGAGAAGCCAGATGCAGTCATTATTGCTGCTGCCAAGGTCGGTGGTATTCAGGCCAACAACACTTATCCAGTGGAGTTTTTGTCTCAAAACTTGCAGATCGAAACCAACCTTCTTGATGGGGCTCATGCAGCTGGAATAGAGAGAGTTCTTTTCCTAGGTTCTTCTTGTGTTTATCCAAAGTTTGCCCAGCAACCGATTAGGGAAGAGTACCTACTAACAGGAGAGCTTGAAAAGACAAACGAGGCCTATGCCCTGGCCAAGATCTCTGGTCTAAAGCTTGTCCAGGCCTATAGAAATCAATACGGCCACCGTTGGATATCTGCGATGCCCACCAACATGTATGGCCCGGGTGACAACTTTGATCTTGAGAACTCGCATGTTCTGCCGGCCCTTATAAGAAAGTTCGATGACGCTAAAACCAGTGGAGCCAGCTCGGTTACTCTTTGGGGCTCGGGTTCTCCCAAAAGAGAGTTCTTGCACGCGGATGACTTGGGCAGCGCTTGTATTTTCCTATTGGAAAACTATGACGACGACATTGCCATCAATGTTGGAGTCGGGGAAGATGTCTCAATCAAGGAGCTAGCAGAAACAATCAAGCGAATTATCGGCTTCGAAGGCACAGTCGAATGGGACTCATCAAAGCCAGATGGAACCCCAAGAAAGCTTCTAGATGTTTCGAGACTTACCGATTTGGGCTGGAAATCAAAGATTTCCTTAGAAGATGGAATCCGCTCTACCTACGAGTGGTACAAAGCAAACAAAAAGGGCTAATCAGCCAATCGTTTCTAAAACTGCCATCGCTGCGTTGTGACCTGCAATGCCACTAACCGCGCCACCTCGTCTTGCACCTGCCCCACAAACCAACAGGTTCTCTCTTTTGGTTTCCACTCCCCACTTCTGGGCCGCGGTGGATTGTGAATCGTGGTCTTCAAGAAAGGGCCAGGCAAGTGCTCCGTGGAAGATGTTTCCTCCAGGGAGCCTGAGAACATCTTCAAGATCTTGAGTGGTCTTTACTTCTATACAGAGCTCACCATTGGCGTCTTTCATCAGAAGATCTTCGATGTTCTCTGCAAGAACTGAATTCAAAGAGGCGAGCACTGCCTGCTTGAGTTTTTCTCGCATTTCGTCTTGGTCTTTGCCAACTAGTAGAACGTGTGGGGTGTGTAGGGCAAAGACCGTTAGTGTCTGAACTCCTTGCTCCTGTAATGCCTTGGAGAGAATGCTTGGGTCAGTCAGTGAGTGGCAATATATCTCACAAGGAAGGGGATTAGGTATCTCACCCTTGGAGGCTTGATCAAAAGCACTTTGTAGTTGGCTGTAGTTTTCGTTGATGTGAAATGTTCCACCGAAGGCAGCTACCGGATCCAAGGACTGGTCCTTGAGTTTTGGTAAGCGCTTCAGCAACAGATTCACTTTTACCTGGGCGCCATCCATCTTGGTGGCCGCGGGAACTATGTCTTCTAGACCGGTTAGTTTCTCTAACTCCGTCGGGGAAACATTAGCCAGGACATACTTGCCTCGAATCGAGTTCTGGTTTCCTTGCTGGCTGTAGACAATCGTGTTGTCTTCACCTATGGAGCTAACATCGCAATCAGCCAGCAAAGTAACCCCAAGTTGTTTTGCTACCTTGTACAGCGAGTCCGTGACTTGACCCATACCGCCGATAGGGATGTTCCAGTCTCCTGTTTCATTACCAATCACGTGATACAAAAAGCACTTGTTGACATCTAGGTTTGGATCCAGATTGGAGCCAAAGGTTCCAATCAGACCGTCTGTGAGAACAACCCCTCTAACTAGATCCGATTCAAAGCTCTCTTCAATAACCTTGCCTACCGGTTGCTCTATGAACTCTTCCCAGATCTGGTCACTACCTGAAAGCTCTCTTAGTTTTGCCTTGGCTTCCGATCTGGTGGGAAGTGGATCAAGCACTGTTGGAAACAATCCTCTAGCTAGCAAGGTGGTCTTTCTATAAAACTCATGCCAAGCTTCTGAGTCTTTGGTTGTCCCGATTGATTCAAATGAGGAAGAAGTAGCTAGCTTGTCTTGGTTGTCTACCAGCAGACCTTTATTGGTTCCAGGTTGGGGTGTATAAGAGGAGTAGCGTCTGGGGGCTAGTTGGATATCTAGCTTTAGGTCTTCAATGATCTTTTTTGGAAGAAGCGAAACGAGGTAGGAGTATCTCGAAAGTTTGGCCTCGACTCCAACAAAGGTTTGCTCAGACACCGCTGCTCCACCGAAGGTGGAGAGCCTTTCCAGCACAGTGACTTTTAGTCCGGCTTTGGCGAGATAGCAGGCTGCGGTTAGGCCGTTATGTCCCCCACCTACTACTACGACGTCTTGCTCCATGTTCCAATTATGGGGTACCGCCAAAAGACCAAATCCTTGGCCTTTAGCCCCGCCGATTAGGCGTTTTGCTGGGGTGCATCTTGGTTCTCGGTGATTGTTATCAACCCGTTACTGTGACAACGCAAGGGCTTTGTAATGCTGGGCTAGATTACTTGAGAGCCGTGATTACGGTTGGGGGCTCAAGCCTCCTTCAATTGAAAGGAACACCATATATGTCAGTTATGCGTAGACGTAGTACTGCTTTTGCAGGACTCGCAATCGCTTCTGCCCTAGTGCTGAGCGGCTGTGCCGCTACAGACGAAGGCAGTGGATCAGCCAGCTGTGACGTAGTCACAGAGGTTACATGGCTAAACACAATCAAGATCGAAATCCAGGAGCAGTTCATCGAAGCTGTTGACGAGTACAACGCTGTCAACACCGACTGTGTCAAGATTTCCATCATTGAGTACCCACAGGGAGAACCATTCTTCTCTGTAGCTACACCTCTATACGAAGCTGGTAACGCTCCAGTTGTTATGACCATTCTTCAGGAACTTCCTGACATGGCAGAGCGCGTTATGGACTGGACCGGAACCGACCTAGCTGCACTTGCAGCTGACGGAACTCTTGATGGTGCAAACATCGATGGCAAGCAGGTAGGTATTCCTGTTACTGCTGAAGCTTTCGGTTTGCTATACAACAAGGCAGTTTTGGACGAAGCCGGTGTTGACCCATCAACAATCGCAACTCGCGATGACCTAGAGGCTGCTTTCGAAGCAGTTGAAGCAACTGGTGTTTCTGCAGTTCACTTCTCAGGTCTATGGTGGTCACTTGGTGCTCACTTCACAAACATCTACCACACAACAGCTGCAGAAGATCAGGCTGGCCGTCTAGGCGTTCTTGATGGTCTAAAGGCTGGAG
>JBIIME010000062.1:0-3445 GCA_044338175.1 Rhodoluna sp. | reverse complement strand
ACACACTTCTAGATTGAATCTAAATATGGATAATTTGCCAGATTAGGCTTCCCGCAGCTGTCAACTACTGAGTCCTACTCTAATCTGCCCGCCCCCAGATTGCAAAGGGTCGATCTTCCCCTGAAGGCTCCAAGATAGGCTTAGACACGTGAACGCCTCTAGAATCTCCAAGCGAATAGCTGCCATAGCTGAATCTGCGACCCTCAAGGTCGATGCCAAGGCCAAAGCCTTGCAAGCTGAGGGTAGGCCTGTGATCAGCTACGCAGCTGGAGAACCTGACTTTCCAACTCCCGCTCACATTGTTGAAGCAGCTGCAAAAGCTGTTTTAGACCCAAAGAATCACCGGTATACCCCTGCGGTTGGTCTTCCTGATCTTCGAGAAGCTATCGCTCAAAAGACGTTAAGGGATTCCGGAACCACAGTTGCTGCCAGCCAGGTGGTTGTAACTAACGGTGGCAAGCAAGCTGTCTATCAGGCATTTGCAGTATTGCTAGATCAAGGCGATGAAGTTCTTCTACCTTCTCCTTACTGGACTACTTATCCTGAAGCAATTGCACTAGCTGGAGGAAAAACAGTTGAAGTCTTTGCAGGTAGTGACCAGGACTACAAGGTAACCGTTGAGCAGCTAGATAAAGCTAAGACTTCTCGCACCAAGGTGCTACTGATGTGTTCGCCTTCAAACCCAACCGGTGCGGTCTATTCCAAGCAAGAGATTGCGGATATCGGTAACTGGGCACACCAAAACGACCTTTGGGTTATCACCGACGAGATCTATCAGAACTTGGTTTATGACGGTGGAAAAGCTTATTCAATTACTGAAGTTGTCCCGGAGCTAATCGATAGGACCATCATGGTCAACGGTGTTGCTAAGAGTTATGCGATGACCGGATGGCGTCTTGGTTGGATGGCAGGACCTGCCGATGCCATTAAGGCAGCTGCTAACTTGCAGTCGCACCTGACATCTAACGTGAACAACATCGCGCAAAAAGCTGCGCTTGCTGCCCTTACTGGTCCCCAGGACGAAGTTCAGAACATGCTTCAAGCTTTTGATCGCAGACGAAAGCTTGCTGTTTCTGAGCTAGGCAAGATCGAAAACTGGTTGGCTCCAATGCCACAAGGTGCCTTCTATGTTTACTCGGACGTTCGAGGACTTCTTGGAAAGACTTGGAACGGAAAACAGATCAACACTTCTTTAGAACTTTGTGATTTCATCTTGGAGCAAGTCGAAGTTGCTCTAGTTCCAGGTGAAGCGTTTGGTCCTTCAGGTTATGTTCGCATGAGCTACGCACTTGGCGACGAGCCGATTCTAGAAGGCATCCAGCGCTTGCAAAAACTCTTTAGCTAAAACCCAATCAGGTTTGGCTCTGGAACCAAGTTGATTCCAAACTTCGCGGCAACTCTTTCTTGTATGTATCTTGCAAGCTCAACTACTTCATCTGCTGTTGCCCCGCCACGGTTAGTGATTGCCAGTGCGTGCTTTTGAGAAACTGCGGCTTTTGATCCTGGCAAGCTAAAGCCTTTGTCGATGCCTGATTGTTCAATTAACCAAGCGGCGCTTAGTTTGACTGTCAGTCCATCGTCTTCTGGCGTTTCCCAAGATGGAGCATCGGAGGGAAGTGTTCTAGCGAATGTGTCACTAACGATTGGGTTTGTGAAGAAGCTGCCACAGCTCACACTGTTTGGATCCTTCGGGTCTAGCACCATAGATTTTGAAGCACGAAGTTTTAGAACAGAATCCCGAACCTGAATCAAGCTTGGCTGAGCTCCCATTTCGGAGTTGAGATCTTTTGCAATCTGTCCCGAGTAAAGCGGTCTTGCTTTGCCAGCAAGATCCATAAGTTCAATTTCAATCCAGGTGATAACTCCGAGCTTGCCTTTTTTGATGGCGCTGTCGCGGTAACCAAATTTCATGTCTTTTGGCTCAAGAATTAGTAGCTCGCCAGTTTGGTAATCCAAAAACTCTGCACGCAAAAACACATCGCTTAGTTCTTGGCCATACGCGCCGATGTTTTGTACTGGCGATGCTCCAACGCTTCCCGGAATTCCGCTCATGGCCTCAATTCCAGCAAGACCTTCGCTGACGGTTTTTGCTACAAGCTCATCCCAATCTTCACCTGACTGAATTCGCCAGATCTGTTTGTCGCCAACAGTTTTCTTATCGATGCCCTTGGTTTTGATTTGAATAACAGATAAATCTTCGATGCTTTCAGAAACCACCATGTTGGTTCCGCCGCCAATAAGTAACCAGTCTTCGCCAGATGCCCAAACCCTTTTTGTGGTTTCGATTAGCTGCTCCCGGGTTTCGCAAATTGTGAGCTCGGCTGGCTCGCCGCCAACGCGCATAGATGTTAGTTCCGAAAGCTTGCTCATTAGATACTCACTCGAACTTGCGCTTTTCCTAGAACCACCACTCCATCAACTGTTGCCGACAGGTCAATTCGCGCAACCTTTGCTACCTCATCTATTTCAACTACCGAGGCGTTCACGATCAAAGTTGCACCGTTGGCTGCATCAACCAAAACAGGCTTCGTGAAACGTACCTGGTAGTCAACTACTTTTCCGCTGTCCGCTAGAAAATCAACTACGGTCTGCACGGCGGCACCCATAGTTAGCATTCCGTGAGCTAGCACACCTGGTAAGCCAACGGCCTTTGCAACATCGTCTCGGTAGTGAATGGCGTTGAAATCCCCCGAGGCTCCCGCGTAGCGAACCAGGCTGTCACGCGTGAAGTGAATTTCTTTGGCTGGTAGCTCTTGGCCCACAGTTAGCATCACGCTTCACCTCGAACCACGAGGGTTGAAATAGCTGTACAAACAAGGTCTTGGTTGGAGTCAAAAATCTGTGTTTCGAAGCTGACCATGGAATTTCCTGCCAGCTGTTTGACGCTGGCGACCTTTAGTTCGCTGGTGAGCTCGTCGCCGGCGACAATAGGCCTCACGTGAATAAAGCGCTGGTCGCCGTGGACAACCCTGGAGAAATCTAGGGCGGCTTCTTTGTCGGAAATTACCTGAGTTAGCGAGCGCTCTTGGATCACCACGGCAAAAGTTGGTGGGGCGATGAGGTCTTTGTAACCTTGCTTCTTGGCCGCTTCTAGATCGAGATTGGCTGGATCTTTAGAGAAAACAGCTTTGGCAAATTCGCGTATTTTTTCGCGGCCGACAAGGTAACTAGAAGTCCTTGGGTAAATTTTGCCTTCGATAGCTGGATTGACCATTTGTTAACTGTATCTAGGTCCTTATGGAATCACCCGTTGATTGATTTGGTAGCGGAGGCGGGACTCGAACCCGCGACCCCACGATTATGAGTCGTGTGCTCTAACCACCTGAGCTACCCCGCCGGGGACTAAATAGTTGCACTTCTTATTAGTCGAGCCCCGAGACAGGATTGAACTGTCGACCCCTTCCTTACCATGGAAGTGCTCTACCACTGAGCTATCGGGGCGTTT
>JBIIME010000038.1:0-10514 GCA_044338175.1 Rhodoluna sp. | reverse complement strand
AACGGGTGCCACCATAGATTTCTCCGGCTGGGAAAACAAAGCCCCTGCGCTTGGCGAGGGCAATTGCCGAATCTAGGCGATTGGTGGTGGCCAATTTGAACTCCAAAGAATAGATAAAGCCTGAACTAAGGCTGAACCCCAGTTTAGTTGGCTAGTTAGCCCTTCGGGCTATCGATTGCGGTCCCGAAGCGGCGCTGCCTAGTTGAATACTGCTCTATTGCCCGCCAGAGCTCCTGGCGGTCGAAATCTGGCCAAAGCACTTCACTAAACACCAGCTCGGCGTAGGCACTTTGCCACAGCAGGAAATTCGACATGCGCTTCTCACCCGATGACCTGACAAAAAGGTCAACATCCTTCAGGGGGTTTGTAGAAAGCAGTTTGCCAAAACTTTTCTCGGTCACCGAGCCGGCCTTGAGTTTCCTCTTTGAAACAAGCTCAGTAATTTCATTTACGGTATCGACGATCTCAATTCGTGAACCGTAGTTGACGCACATCGTCAAAGTTAGAACGTTGTTCTTTTTGGTCATCCGCTGAGCTTCTTCAAGCTCATCAATTACGCTGGCCCAGAGCTTGGGTCTTCTACCAACCCAGCGAATCTTTACGCCCCAGTTGTTTAGTTGATCTCTGCGAGCTCGAAGTACCTCTTTATTAAAACCCATTAGGAATCTAACTTCTTCGGGTGAGCGTTTCCAGTTCTCGGTAGAGAATGCAAAAACAGATAATTCTGAAACACCGGCCTCAATCGCTCCTGCAACCACGTCAAGAAGTGCAGCCTCGCCGGCTCTGTGTCCTTCGACTCTGGTAAGGCCTCGCTTATTTGCCCAACGACCATTACCGTCCATCACAATTGCGATGTGCTTTGGAACCTGGGAAAACTTGGGAACCTTGATGCCCTTTTTTGCTACTGGCTGAAACTCCATCATGCTCTTTCGACGTGGGGCATTGATTTAAGACCGCGCTCTATATGCCATTGACTATACGCAGCTACGATACCCGATGCGTTTGCTCTGGCGCTCGGAGCGGAATTCTCCGCCAGTTGCCAGTCGCCAGATAGCAGGGCTCCAAGTAGAGCGGTTGTCTCCAGCGACATTGAAACCGCACCAATGGGCTTGCATTCCTGACACACCACAGAACCAACCTGCATTACAAAAGCAGAATGCGGACCTTTGGCCTCACACCTGGCACAGTCGTCAAAGCTAGGGGCCCACCCAGCGATAGCTAAAGCACGCAGCAAATAAGAATCCAAAATGAGCGATGAGTCATGCTCTTTGGTTGCAAGCGAACGAAGTGCTCCAACCAATAGCAGGTATTGCTGCGGTGAAGACTCCTCCATTGTGAGTCGCTCGGCTGCTTCCACCATGGCATTAGCTGCTGTAAATGCTCCATAGTCGTCAATGATTGATCCGCCATAAGAGCCAATAGTTTCAACTTGGTTCACGATATCTAGATTCTTGCCTTCGTAGAACTGAGCATCGACAACCATGAACGGCTCGAGCCTCGAACCGAACTTTGACGCTGTTCGGCGAACTCCTTTGGCGACGGCTCTGATTTGACCGCGGGTGCGCGATAGCAAAGTGACGATACGGTCAGCTTCACCTAGCTTGTGAGTTCGAAGCACAACAGCTTCATCGCGATAAACGGGCACTAGTCCAGTATCTAACGAGCCAGGGACGAAGCGGCTTTCTCAAGCACGTATGGCGCGATTTACGCCCGAAATAACTGCTTTGAGCGAAGAAGTGGCGATGTCAGAATCTATTCCAACGCCCCAGAGGGTCTTGCCAGCTATATCTAGCTCGATGTATGAAGCCGCCTGGGCGTCTCCTCCGGCGCTCATAGTGTGTTCGATGTAGTCAAGCAATCTGGTCTCAACACCCTGCGCACCAAGAATTGCCAAGAAAGCAGAAATTGGTCCGTTTCCAGTTCCAGAAGCCTCAACTTCTTTGTCACCATCACGCAAGACGATTTGAAGTTTTACTTCCCCATCCATTTCACTTTCGGTTTTCATGCGCTTGAGTTCGAAGCGTCCCCATTTCAGCTCGGACTTTTCCATGGGCGCAGGTAGGTACTCGTCTTGGAAGATTTCCCAAAGCTTTTCGGAGCTAACTTCTCCACCTTCGCTGTCGGTTAGACCTTGAACCACTCGAGAGAATTCGATCTGAAGCTTTCTTGGAAGGTCAAGTGAGTGATCAGATTTCAATAGGTACGCGACACCACCCTTGCCTGACTGAGAGTTAACGCGAATGACAGCTTCGTAGCTTCTTCCAACATCCATTGGGTCAATTGGAAGATATGGCACTGCCCACTCAAGTTCAGAGATTTCTTTGCCTGCTTCGGTAGCAGTTTTCTGCATAGCCTCAAAGCCTTTTTTGATGGCGTCTTGGTGCGAGCCAGAGAACGCGGTGTATACCAAATCGCCTCCGTATGGTGAGCGCTCTGCAACCGGAAGCTGGTTACAGTACTCAACGGTGCGCTTGATCTCATCAATGTCACCAAAGTCGATCTGCGGATCAATGCCTTGAGAAAACAGATTCAACCCAAGGGTTACCAGGTCAACGTTTCCAGTGCGCTCACCGTTTCCAAATAGGCAACCCTCGATGCGGTCCGCACCCGCTAGGTACCCAAGTTCAGCAGCGGCAATAGCGGTTCCGCGGTCATTGTGTGGGTGAAGGGATAAAATTACGCTCTCGCGCTTTAGGAGTCTTCTGCTCATCCACTCAATTGAGTCCGCGTAAACATTTGGTGTTGTCATCTCCACAGTTGCTGGAAGATTTATAACCATCTTTCGACCCGGAGTTGGCGCAATTTCTTCGATAACCGCGTTGCAAACCTCAAGCGCGTACTCAAGCTCCGTTCCGGTATAGCTCTCCGGGGAGTACTCGTAATAGACATTAGTACCTGGAAGCATGTGTTCTAGTGACTTACATTTTTTGGCAGCGTCCAGGGCAATCTTCTTTATTCCCTCTTTGTCCTGGTTGAAGACAACTTTTCGCTGCAGTACTGAAGTTGAGTTATAGAAGTGCACGATTACGTTTTTGGCTCCAACCAGGGATTCATAGGTTCGTTCGATTAGGTGATCCCTAGCTTGCGTTAGAACCTGAATCGTTACATCTTCTGGGATGTGACCGTCGTTTATAAGCACCCGAACAAAGTCGAAGTCGGTCTGGCTAGCAGAAGGAAAACCAACTTCGATTTCCTTGTAGCCCATGCGAACTAGCAGCTGGAACATCTTGAGTTTGCGCTCTGGTGACATTGGATCAATCAGGGCCTGGTTACCGTCACGAAGATCCACCGCACACCAGCGTGGGGTTTTTTCTATGCGCTTGGTGGGCCAGGTACGGTCCGGGAGCTCGATCTTGATTTGCTCGTGGAAAGGTTTATAGCGATGCACCGGCATCGAAGAAGGTTTTTGTTGGTTTTCCAATTGTGTTCTCCTAAAGATTGTCTGAGTCGGCTATAACAAAGCTCCGCGACGAGGAAGGCCGTTTAGTAGGCCTCGCCGCGGCCACTAAGTAGTAGCTCAGAGAACACCAAAAGAGGCTAACACTTAAAAGCCCAGTTTTCCTAGCTGCTTAGGATCTCGCTGCCACTCATGAGCAATTTTGACTCTGAGGCTTAGAAATACTGGCCCACCGATGAGTGCTTCTATCTCCTTACGGGCTCTGGTTCCAACGTCTTTTAGGCGAGATCCGCCCTTGCCAAGAACAATTCCTTTTTGGCTGTCGCGCTCGACAAAAATGTTGGCGTGAATGTCCGTCAGTTCTGAGTTCTCTCGTTTTTTCATCTCGTCCATGGTTACTGCTAGCGAGTGGGGCAATTCATGACGGACGCCTTCCAAGGATGCCTCCCGAATAAGTTCGCAGATTCTAGATTCAAGTGACTCGTCAGTGATTGTCTCTTTTGGATAAAGCTCTTCAGATAGTGGCATCATGCCAACGAGTAGCTCAGCTAGTTCATCGAGCTGAGAGCCGGCTATCGCAGATACCGGAATGATTTCGCTCCAGTCACGAAGTTTAGAAACTTCGAGCAATTGATTAGCCAATTCTTCTCTGGAAACTGTTTCGCTCTTTGTCACAATGGCCACGCACTTGGCTTTTGGGAAGCTACTTAGCTGCTCGTTGATGAATTTATCCCCTGGACCAATTTTGTCACCAGCTGGAAAACACATGCCAATCACATCAACTTCGCCAAGAGTTGAGGCAACAAGGTCATTTAGTCTTTCACCAAGTAAGGTCCTTGGGCGATGAAGACCTGGGGTATCGACAATGATTAGTTGACCGGATTCGAGATGAGCAATACCTCTAATGGCTTTTCTTGTGGTTTGTGGCTTATCGCTCGTGATGGCAATCTTCTCGCCCACCAGAGCGTTTGTGAGAGTTGATTTTCCGACATTGGGTCTACCCACAAAGGTCACGAACCCCGCGCGAAATTCATTACTCATCAGTTGACTGTTCCTCAGGATCCGGCTCGGCCAATACTCGTAACAAAACAGTTACCAATCTCTTCGCGCGACCTTCAACGCGGTCAGCAGTTAGCTCAAGCCCGTTAATCACGATCTGGTCGCCAAGTTTTGGAAGTGCCCCTAGGCCTTTGGTGAGCCAACCGCCAACCGAATCAACGTCATCGTCTTCTAGCTGTATTTCTAGTAGTTCACCTAGCTCAAACAAGGAGAAGCGAGCATTCACTCGATAAAGGTCCGCTGCTAGCTTCTCAACATCTGGAATCTCTTTGTCATACTCATCGGCGATGTCGCCAACTAGCTCTTCAATGACGTCTTCCATGGTCACAAGTCCCGCTACACCGCCATACTCATCAATTGCTACAGCGATGTGCGTGGAGCTCTTTTGCATGTCCTGCAGTAGATCTTTTAAGGGTTTGGACTCGGGGACAAAAATTGCCGACCTGGCCAGGTCTTCGGCGGTTTTCTCAAACATCATCTTTGGGGTTTCATGCAAAATCTTCGCTACATCCTTTAGATACAGGATTCCCACGATGTCATCGGTGTTCTTACCGGTAACGGGTAGACGGGAGTAGCCGCTATACAAGAACATAGTCATCGCACTATCCAAATTTGATTCGGCAGTGATTGTTGCGATGTCGATTCTTGGAACCATTACCTCGCGGGTAATGGTTTCCGAGAAATCTTCGACTGAGTCAATGAGCTCCTGCTCATACTCTTCAGCCTCGGTGGCGTCCACCTGTTTCTTTGCGAATACTTTGCCGATAAAGGCAAACCTGTTACTCTCCGACAAGTTGACTGCTCTCGCTTTCGTAGTAGGCCTTCAATATTGACTTCTGAATGCCAAACATCTCAAGTTCTTCCTCTGGTTCCGCGTGATCAAAGCCCAATAGGTGTAACACTCCATGGGTAGTTAGCAGCAAGACCTCATTAATCGTCTCGTGACCAGCTGCTACCGCTTGCTTTTGGGCCACGGTTGGGCAGATAACAATATCCCCTAGTAGTCCAGGAGGTGTGGGCTCCGACTCCGTTCCTGGGCGAAGCTCGTCCATGGGAAAACTCAGCACGTCTGTTGGGCCTGGTTCATCCATCCATTGCAAATGTAGTTGTTCCATCGCTGGTTCGTCCACAAAGATAATTGCTAATTCAGCTGCTGGATCTATTTTCATACGGTCCAGGGCAAACTCGGCAAGGCGAAGAACCCGAACTTCATCAATGGCAAATTCGGTTTCGTTGCTGATTTCAATGCTCAACTAGTTAGCCTTCTTGGGGTTTGTGGCATCGGCGCGATCATACGCATCAACTATTTTTCCAACAAGTGGGTGCCTAATAACATCCGCGGAGCTCATTTGAGAGAAGTAAACGTCGTCAACGTTCGCAAGAACTCGCGAGGCAACACGTAGGCCTGATACTCCGCCTTGCAAGTCAACTTGAGTAATGTCTCCTGTGACAACCATCTTTGAATTGAAGCCCAATCGTGTTAGGAACATCTTCATCTGCTCTGCCGTGGTGTTTTGAGCCTCATCCAAAATAATGAATGAATCATTCAATGTTCGACCTCGCATATAAGCAAGAGGTGCCACCTCGATAGTTCCGGTCGCAATCATTCTTGGAACCGCATCAGGATCGAGCATCTCGTGGAGGGCATCAAATAAAGGTCTTAGATAAGGGTCAATTTTTTCGCTCAGGGTTCCTGGAAGAAAACCAAGGCGCTCTCCGGCTTCAACTGCGGGCCTGGTCAAGATGATTCTGGACACTTCCTTGCGCTGAAGGGCCTGCACGGCCTTTGCCATAGCAAGGTAGGTCTTTCCAGTTCCAGCAGGACCAATTCCAAAAACAATGGTGTTTTTATCAATTGACTCGACGTACTCTTTTTGACCCGCGGTTTTTGGCCTAATGGACTTTCCCCTGGAGCTAAGAATGCTCTGCGAGAGAAGATCAGGTTCGGTTCTTTTAAGATCTGCTGGGGTAACTTCTCTGCCAGAAGAAACTGCCGAGATAATCTGCCTTAGGCGCTGCTCGGCTAGAGCAACAGTGGCGACAGGTCCAGAAATTTCAATCTCATTGCCGCGAGCCGTAAAGCGAACATCGGGGAAACTTTCCTCGATAGTTCTAAGTAGTTTATCTTCAGGCCCAAACACGAATATGGGGTCGACACCGGAAATTTCTATTACGACAGTTTTTGAATCTTTAGATTCGGATGATGTCAAGAGCCGTCCTTTGAGTTATCTGATAAAACGTGAGCATGAGCGTGAAAAATTGTCTGGCCGGCTTCACTGCCGGTATTGAACTGTAACTTGAAGGAGCCGTTGGTGTGTTCTTGAGCCAGTTTGGTGGCCTCTGACATTAGCTCTCCCAGTACTGCCGGGGAAGACTCTGAGAGCTCAACAACATCTTTGTAATGCTTTTTTGGAATAACTAACAGGTGGACTTTAGATAGCGGAGCGATGTCTCTAAAGGCCAAGGTGTTTGCAGTTTCTGAAATTTTGTCGGAGGCAATATCGCCGGAAACAATTTTGCAAAAGATGCAGGAGGCTTCTGTCATGTAATTCAGTCTAGTTTTAGCTAGCCCTAGCTCCAATTTCCAAGGGCTGCCTGCAGGTAGGAAACTACCGCAACTCCAGCCGTTGAAGTTCTCAAAATGCCACTTCCCAGACCAACCAGGTTCAATCCAGCGGAGCGAAACTGCTCAAGTTCTTGCGGGCTAATTCCACCTTCTGGGCCGACAACGATGGCTATCGACTCCTGTCCCACGATTGGCACACTCGTCAGTGAGGTGGTTGAGGTTGGGTCCAAAACAAGGCTCAGATCGAAATTCTTCAGGCGCTCCACCAGCTCACTGGTTCCCAAAACCTTCTCAACCTCTGGGATAAAGGGTCTAAGCGATTGCTTGGAGGCCTCAGTTGCAATTGCTTGCCAGCGCAACCGGTGCTTGTCTTGTTTTTCAGGTTTCCAGATCGATACTGATCTCTCGCTCTGCCAGGGAATTACAGTTTGAATACCAAGCTCAGTGCAGGCCTGCACCGCTATTTCATCGCGATCTCCCTTGGCTAGGGCCTGAACTAAAACCAGTTGCGGCTTTGGTCTGTCGATTGTTTCAACCAATTCAACGTCTAGTTCTAGAAAATCCTTGGAAAGTTGACTGACCTTGCCTCGAACTTTTTGGCCCTGACCATCGGATACGGCTATTGCTTCACCAATTTGTAGTCTGCGAACTGAAATGGCGTGCTTTGCTTCAGCGCCAGCAACTCTGATTTTGGAACCGGTTTTTGTGTCAGAGGGAATCGGTGAAATAAAAAGTGGCTCAACCACGACGTCTACCCTGGAACGCGCCTGACTTTCTAGGGACAAGGCCTGCGCTATCGGCTTTTCGCAATCCGGCCAATGTTCTAAAAAGCTCCTTCTGCTTCGAGTCCAACTTGGTTGGAATCTTTACCGAAAGGGTTACAACCAAATCGCCTCTACCCGACTGGCGAAGCCTGCCAAATCCTTTTCCTTTGACACTGACGGTGTCACCGGTTTGCGAACCGGCTGGTATTTGCAACTCAATTTCCCCGTCGAAAGTTTTTATCTTTACCAGCGTTCCAAGTGCTGCTTCATGGAGTGGGAGTTCGAGCTCACAGGTTAGCTCGTCGCCGGATCTTCCGTAAAGTTGATGCGGGGCGATAGAAATGTCGACGTAGAGATCTCCGCTTGGTCCACCGCCAAATCCAACTTCACCGGAGCCAGAAAGCTGCAACCTAATCCCGTCTTCAACACCGGCAGGAATTTTAAGTTCGATATCCCTTCTGGCCCTAACTCTTCCTTGGCCACGACAGTCCAAACAAGGCTCTGGTATTACGTGGCCATAGCCGCGACAAGACCCACATGGGCTTGTTGTGACCATGGCGCCAAGAAGTGAGCGAACCTGGGTCTGGACCTGACCGCTCCCGTGGCAGATGTCACAAACTCTTGGGCTGGTTCCAGGCTTTGCGCAACTTCCATTACAGGTATCGCAAAGCACAGCTGTATCAACTGGAATTGACTTTTCAACTCCAAAAATTGCTTCTTCGAAACTTAGCTCAACTCGAAGCAGTGCATCTTGACCTCTTTCAGCTCTAGAGCGAGGTCCGCGCTGTCCGCCACCAAAGAATGTCTCGAAAATGTCTCCAAAGCCAAAGCTTTGAGAATCACCGCCAGAATCGTATCTGCGCCTTGCTTGATCGTCACCTAGAACCTCGTAGGCGTGAGTAACCAACTTGAAGCGCTCTTGGGCGTCATCAGAATCGTTTACATCTGGGTGCAGCTCGCGGGCTAGTTTCCTATAAGCCTTTTTTATTTCCTCTGAGGATGCGCTCCTGGAAACGCCAAGAATCTCGTAATGATCTGCCAAGAGTTAGAGCCCTCCGAGAGATTGAGTGAGATACCTAGCAACTGCTCTAACAGCGCCAATGTTGGATGAGTAGTCCATTCTGGTTGGACCAATTACCCCAACCTTCGCTACTTCGTTTCCTTGGTTCTCGTATCCAGAAACCAAAACTGAAGTATTCGAGAGAGCATCAACGGTGTTCTCTCGTCCGATTCTTAACGAGACGCCGTGTTGATCGGCCTGCATCTCAGAGATTAACTTTAGTAAAACTACCTGTTCTTCAATTGCTTCAAGTACCGGTGAGATGCTTCCTGGAAACTCCCCCTGGCGCTTTGCGAGGTTAGAAGTCCCGGCGAGCAAAATCTTTTCTTGGCTGTTAGCGTCAACTAGTAATGCAACCTCTGGAATTACAGTGTTAGCTAGTGCTTGCAGTGGGGCACTGATTTCATCTTTGGATGCACGAAGTGTCTTGTTCACTGAGGAAAGTGGCTTACCGGCGACTTTTTCGTTCAGGAAGTTTCGAAGCTTTTCAACCGCTGATGCTTCGTAGCCTGAGGCTACCTCCATGACATGCTGCTGAATCCGACCAGAGTCGGTAATCAGCATCAACAGAAGTCGCTTTTCATCAATGGCGATTAGCTCAATATGTCGAACCGAGGCTTTGCCAAGGCTTGGATACTGCACCAGAGCAATTTCATTAGTTAGCTGCGAAAGTAACCTTGCTGTTTGGCTAAGGGTCTCATCGAGGTCAGAACTTTTTGACATGAAGCCTTCAATTGCGGCGCGCTCAGCATTGCTAATTGGTTTGACTTCATTTAGGCGATCAACAAATAGGCGATACCCCTTATCTGTTGGCACTCGACCGCTAGAGGTGTGTGGGGCGGTAATCAGCTCTTCTTCTTCCAGAATCGCCATGTCGTTACGAATAGTTGCTGCGGAAACTCCAAAGGAGTGGCGCTCAACTAAAGACTTGGAACCAACTGGCTCATTGCTCTGGATGTAATCTTGCACGATTGCCTTTAGAACCTCGAGGGGTCTTTCCGAAATCAAGCTCAATCACCTACCTAGTTAGCACTCATTGCTTATGAGTGCCAATATTACCCGCTACAGGAAGATAAGTGTCAGTTGGAAAGCGCTCTAACAACTGCGTCGGCAAGCAAGCGTCCTTTGAGGGTCAAAAGTAACTTGCCCGCAATTGCCTGCGGGCCTTCAATCAAGCCATCGGCAATCAGTTGTGAGATGGCCAGTTCGCTACCTGGCTGAAGTTTCTTGATCTGCTCGATTGACATTCCTTCTGAAGTTCGAGACTCAAGCAGTATGCGCTCAAGGGCTGCGGTTTCGCCATCGAGCTGCTCTCGGCCGGCAGCAGGAGATATGTTTTTCTCAAGAAGGTTCGCGTAGCTAAGGGGATGCTTGTGATTCCACCAGCGCACTGAACCAAGATGGGAATGAGCCCCTGGACCATAACCCCACCAGTCTTGTCCGCTCCAGTAGGCAAGATTGTGATTGGACTTCAGCTCTGGCGTTTTAGACCAGTTGCTTATCTCGTACCAGCTGTAACCGGCTTCAGAAAGTAGCTGGTCTGCAAGCTCGTACTTGTCTGCTTGCAGATCTTCATCCACATCGGCTAGCTCGCCCGAGCTAATCTGCCGAGCTAGCTTTGTGCCAGGCTCAACAATCAACGAGTACGCAGATAGATGTCCAGGATCT
>JBIIME010000012.1:0-26288 GCA_044338175.1 Rhodoluna sp. | reverse complement strand
TCACCTGAGAAATAGTTTGCTCCCACTGCTGCAATGTCTCCCCTGGCGCTCCAAAGATTAGGTCCAACGAAGTTCTAAAGCCAAGAGATTTGGCAATGTCTAGGGCAATAGCAACGTTTTCAGGGTTGTGGGTTCGCTCCAGTGTCTTCAAAACATCTGGAACAGCTGACTGCATTCCAATTGAAATTCGCGTAAAGCCTGCCTCCTTTAGCGCACTCAGGCTTTCTCTTGTTACAGAATCAGGGTTGGCCTCAAAGGTGATCTCAGCATCACTCTGAAAGCCGAACTTGGATTCGAGCTCATCCAAAATGGCAATTAGATCAGCTGCTGGAAGTAGCGATGGAGTTCCCCCGCCAAAAAAGACTGTCTTTAGCTTTCTTGGAGCGACATTTGATTGCTGCAGAATCTTTGCAGAAAGGATGATTTCGCCAATCAAGGTAGCGGCAAAATCACTCTGCTTCAAAGTTCCAAGTTCACTCGAAGTGTAAGTATTGAAGTCGCAGTAGCCGCATTTGACGGTGCAAAAGGGAATATGCACGTAGGCATGAAAAGATCTGGAGTCAGAGCCCATGATCTCGGATGTCGAAAACAATCCGTTTTCTGGAGGCTTGTCGCCAAGAGGAAGAGGGGCAGCCAATTACTTAGCCTTCTTTTCGCCCTTTTTTTCGCCATCTGAAGAAAGTGCCGCAATGAAGGCTTCCTGTGGCACTTCCACTCGCCCAACCATCTTCATGCGCTTCTTACCTTCTTTTTGCTTCTCCAAAAGCTTCCGCTTACGAGAAATGTCCCCTCCGTAGCATTTAGCAAGCACATCCTTTCGAACTGCGCGAATTGATTCACGGGCGATTATTCGCGCGCCGATGGCGGCTTGAATCGGGACTTCAAATTGCTGCCTAGGAATTAGTTCACGAAGCTTGCCGGTTATCATCACACCGTATGCATAAGCCTTGTCTTTGTGAACAATCGCGCTAAACGCGTCAACCTGCTCTCCTTGTAACAGGAGGTCAACCTTTACTAGATCCCCCTCTGCTAAGCCCACTTCTTCGTAGTCCAAAGATCCGTAACCTTGCGTCTTGCTCTTTAGTTGATCAAAAAAGTCAAAAACAATCTCAGCGAGTGGAAGGGTGTATCGAAGCTGCACTCTATCCTCACCGAGATACTGCATGTCAATAATCACGCCTCGACGAGACTGACAAAGCTCCATGATTGTCCCGACATAGTCCTTTGGCGCCAAGATTGTGGCCTTAACCATCGGCTCCAAAACTTTCTTAATCTTGCCAGTTGGAAACTCGCTTGGGTTAGTGACTGTCACTTCTTTACCGTCTTCGAGTGTGACCTGATAAACAACCGAAGGTGCTGTTGCAATTAGCTGAAGTCCGAATTCGCGTTCAAGTCTTTCGGTAACGATCTCTAGATGCAGCAAGCCCAAAAAGCCACAACGGAAACCAAATCCCAAAGCAACGGAGGTTTCGGGTTCGTAAACCAAAGCAGCATCGGAAAGTTTTAGTCGATCAAGAGCTTCACGAAGATCTGGATAGTCCGAGCCATCAATTGGGTAGACACCGGAAAAAACCATAGGCAAAGGTTCTGAGTAGCCGGTTAGTGCCTCGGTTGCCGGCTTTGCAACGGTAGTTACAGTGTCACCAACCTTGGATTGACGAACATCTTTCACACCCGTAATCAAATAGCCAACTTCTCCAACGCCTAACCCCTTGGTTGGTTCTGGCTCTGGAGAGCTAACGCCAATTTCTAGTAACTCGTGAACGGCACGAGTGGACATCATCTGAATCTTTTCCCGAGGTGATAAAGATCCATCAATCATTCGGATGTATGTCACAACTCCGCGGTAGCTGTCATAAACCGAGTCAAAGATCATCGCCCTGGCTGGAGCGTTTGCGTCACCAACCGGAGCTGGCACTGTGGCAATGATCTTGTCTAAAAGCTCCGATACTCCAACGCCTGTCTTACCCGAAACTCTTAGGCAATCAGCTGGGTCTCCTCCGATGAGGCTTGCGAGCTCCTCCGCGTATTTGTCAGGCTGGGCTGCAGGAAGATCGATCTTGTTTAGAACCGGAATAATCGTGAGCTCGTTTTCCATCGCGAGGTATAGATTCGCGAGGGTCTGTGCCTCAATGCCTTGTGCGGCGTCAACTAGCAGCACCGCTCCTTCACAAGCTGCCAATGATCTTGAAACCTCATAGGTGAAGTCAACGTGACCCGGGGTGTCGATCATGTTTAAGGCAAATACTTCACCGTCGACTTCCCAAGGCATACGAACTGCCTGGGACTTAATGGTGATGCCTCGTTCACGCTCAATGTCCATGCGGTCTAAGTACTGGGCCCGCATAGACCGATCATCCACTACCCCCGTTAGCTGAAGCATGCGGTCAGCCAAGGTGGACTTACCGTGGTCGATGTGGGCAATGATGCAGAAGTTTCGAATTTGCCCCGGAGCCGTCTTGGACGGCTGCAGTTGAGATTTGGCGCGTGGCGACAAGGCATTTTCCTAAAACTATGGGGGTGAAAGCTAGCCTCCATTGTCCCATAACGCTAGCAAACTAGCGCTCCATTACTGGTTGCCCTAAGCGGGGACCAGCTAGTAAGCTTGAGAAAGTTGGGTTTCCCCAAAACGAAAGAAAAATAAATGGCAAATATTAAATCTCAGGTCAAGCGTATTGGCACGAACATCAAGGCCACTGAGCGTAATCGCGCAGTAAAAAGTGAGCTAAAGACTGTTGTTCGCGCAGCCCGTGAAGCCACCGTTTCCGGTGACAAGGCAACTGCAGCAGCAGCCCTAAAGGTTGCAAGCCGCAAGCTTGACAAGGCAGTATCCAAGGGTGTAATTCACAAGTCCCAGGCTGCTAACCGTAAGTCAGCACTTGCCAAAAAGGTAGCTGGTCTTAAGTAAAAATCTTTAGAAACTTACCGAGGTCATTAGACCTCGGTATTTTTTTGCCCTCTATTAGATAGCAGCAGCACAAGCTTTTCAAGCGCAAAAACAGTATCGCGCTCCATTCCTTTGACTGCAGCATCGGCGGTAGCAACTGCCATAACGGCCTCTGCTAAACCCTCTTCGCTCCAGCCAGCCAAATCTTTTTGGGCTCGCTGGATCTGCCAGGGTTGTGCACCAACTGTTGAAGCGCTTGCGTACTTATTGCCATAAACCTTTGCCATCAGGCGAACCTTCATCGCAAACGCAGCAACTACTGGAACTGGGTCTGCACCGGTAGCGATTACGTGTCTAAGAAGCGCTAGCGCTTCTGCCGATTGCCCAGCAAGAGCAGCATCAGCAACTTTGAAGGCGTTGGTTTCAACCCTTCCTCCGTAATACTTATCCACCATCGCTTCATCGATGCTTTCGCTTTGATCAGAAAGCAACTGGGTGCAAGCAGCAGCAAGTTCTGAGATGTCATCAGCAAACGCATCGGATAATGCTCTAACTGCTCCAGGAGTTGCTTTTCTGCCAGCAGCTGTAAACTCAGTTTGAATAAATGCCGCCTTGTCGCTGTCTTTGTCGATCTTGGCGCAGCTAATTTCAATGGCGGCATCGCTTAGCCGTATTGCATCAACGAGCTTTTTACCTCGAACGCTTGAGGAGTTGTGGCGCAATAAAACCGTGGTTTCGGTTTGCGGGTTATCAAGTAGCGCCAAGCCATCATCAATTAGTGCGTCGCTGCATTTTTCTACACCGTTGATGATAAGTAATCTTGGTTCCATAAACAACGAGGGGCTAGCAAGCGCGTCGAGTTGCCCCGTTGAGTAATCAGAGGCAGCAATTTCATGAACCTCTAATCCAGTGTCTTTTTTTCTGAGTTGATCTTTAATAGCGCGAATGGCGCGGTCGGCTAAGTAATCTTCCGGTCCAGAAACAAAGACAATTGGTGCTGGCTTAGCAGCTCGCCAAGAAACCTGTTTTGCTTTACCCACCCAATTAGCCTACCTACCAGTGGCGGACCACTGAAGCTCGCCACCAGCACTCGAGATAGCGATTGCACCCAGTAAATCCGTTCGCAGAACTTGTGCTCCAACCGAGCCAAGAATCTGAAGTGCTTGTTTCCCAGGGTGGCCATAGCCATTTTCTGAACCAACGGAAATCAGGGCAAGATCTGGTTTCAACTGCTCGTGAAAGCTTGCCGACTGATCATTTGATCCATGGTGAGACACTTTGAGAATCAGTGGGTTGTTAGAACTTCCAAGAACTTGCATTACATATCTGGAAACCCGCTCCTGCCCTTCGGCGCCAAGATCACCGAGTAATACAAGATCGATCTTGGGAGAACGAAAATCCATGGTGACCGAGGCGTCATTGGAATCCTTGGCCTCCGATGCAGTCTTAGTTGGCGCCAGCACTCTCCAGTCAAATTCGCCAAGGGAGCCACTTATGGTTGGTTCGGCGATGATTACCTGTGTTCCAATTTCCTCTAGTTGATCAAGAGAGCTTTTTGTTGCTGGGCGATCGTCTGGAAAACCAGAAACAATTGCGTGAGATACCTCCCTTCCACCCAATGCTCCAGTTAGGCCCCCAACGTGATCAAAATCAAAATGTGTAAGTACCAGCAGATCTATAGTTCTTACTCCAAGCTCACTTAGGCAGTTATCTATAAGGTCTTCATCTTTACCAACATCAACTACCGCAACTCGGCCCAAAGATTTGATTACAAGTGCGTCTCCTTGGCCCACATCGCATGCCACTACTTCCCAGTCCTCAAGTGGCCACCCACCAGGCAAAATCTCCGAGGCGGCTGGAACCGAGAGAGTTGCGACCGCGACAACCACCAGACCGACAACACTGGCCTGCCTCAGTCTAGGTAGCTTAGAGCGAAGCCAAGCGCTAGCCATCAAGATAAGCAACGCACTCAAGACCGTAGCTGAAAATCCAGTTACCCAAGGAAAGTAAACAATAGGAAGCTCTGCGAAGAAGATTGCAACGATCTCAATCAAATACGTTCCAAGTGATGCCAGCCAAGTAATCGGACCAACTAACCAAGGAGCTACGGGGGTAAGCACAACTGCCAAGATTCCCAATATGGTAACCGGCCCGACCATTGGTCCTGCGAGTAAATTAGCAATAACCGAATAGGTCGGCAACCCGGGTTGCAATTGCAGCAGCAATGGCAAGCAAAGCAGCTGTGCGGACATGGTTACCGACAAACCAAGGGCTAAGGGCAGAGGCATCTTGGCAGATAGTTTCTCGGTCATCGCTGGAGCAAGTAATAAGATTCCAGATGTTGCCAATACCGACAAACCAAACCCGTACTCAACCGCGAGCCATGGGTCTGCTATAAGCAGAATAATCGCCGCGATTGCAAGGGCATTGAGTGCCCAGGTTCTTCTTCCTAAAGCCACCATGACAATAACGCTTGCGGTCATAACCGCCGCTCTCAGCACACTCGGGTCAGGACCAACCAGCATCACGTATCCAATAAGTGAGGCCAAAGAGACCACTGTTCTTCCGACTCTTCCAAACCGCAGTCGAACGCAGATGAGATAGACCATTCCCACCACAATCGCGCAGTTTGCCCCTGACACCGCAACAAGATGAGTAAGAGATAACGAGCGCATTTGCTCTTCTAGCTCTTCGCTTAGATCTGCAATTTCACCCATCGCAAGTCCGGCAACCAATACTTTGGAATCGGGTGTTACGCCAGACAACAGAGATATGTAGTTTGCTCGCAAGTCATTGAAAAATGCCAGTTGACCCAAAGGTTCGGAAACAATTGTGATTTCATCTTTGGCTTTCAATAAGAATGCGTCCCTTGCGTTTCTACCGGCTTCTTCGAAGCTTGCGTCAAACTCAATAACGTTGCCACGAACCAGTTTGGCTTCTGAGTAGATCAGGTACCCCCTACCAGATATTGACTCTTCGTTTATCTCTTGTAGTCTTACCGCCACCCCAAAAATCGGGTTGTTACCAAAATCAGTTGAGATCGCCTTTGGCCGATTGAGCACTTCAGCAACAACTAAGGCTTGTGCGTTGGTGGAAGAATACTCAACCAACCAATCTGGTTTATTGATCTGCGATTGAAGCCAAAACGATAGCCCCGACAGAACTAGCGACGCTCCAAGTAGTGCGGCCAATGCTCTTTTGCGATCAGGCAGCGCAATTGTGCTCGCAAACAAGATCGCACCTATTACAAGTAGCAGCCAGCTTGGAATCTCGTTCACAGTAGCAACTAGCGCAAGTAGGCCCCACAACACCACCGCTGCGACACTCAGGGTCAAAGCGTAACCAGATCAACTAATCCAGCAAGCAGGTTCTCCCCTATGCCACTTACCTTGAGAAGGTCCTGCACGGACTTGAAACCGCCGTTGGCTTCACGCCAAGCAATTATTCGCCCCGCTAGCGCAAGCCCAATACCTGGCAGCTCTTCAAGCTCCTTATCGCCGGCGCGATTCAAGCTAACTAGTCCAGATGCGGTGCTGCCGGCTGCCTCACCTTCTTGGGAGATTGAAAAAACAATAATCTGTTCACCGTCGGTGAGCTCGCGGGCGAGGTTGACGCTAGCGTTATCGGCTTCTTCAGTTAGGCCGCCGGCAGCGAAGACGGCGTCAACAAGCCTTGCCCCAATTGGCAATTGATACATCCCAGGAGATTGAACTTCGCCAACTACATGAACATACAAAAACTGCTGGCTAACTTCGTTCGATGTTTCATCAGCGCTAACAGAGAACTCACCGGTCGGTGGCTCGGGTCTATTTACTGCCACTAAAACCAAAGAAACCACAGCAACCACCCCAGCGAGGGCAATTAGTAGCTGCTTAGAAACCTTTTGATCGCCAGAGAGTGCGGCTATAACTTGATTTTTCAGCCAGTCCATGAGGCTCAAGGCTAGATAGCGCAGCTACCGCAGTTACTGCCCGCGTGGAATCTGTGTAAAACCTAGGAGGTTGCTATGTTGACTAGCTTCGGCGCTCGAACAATCACGTTTTTGATGCTCTTTCCCTCAAGAGCTTTTTTGACAACCTCTGAGTTCATCGCAAGCTTTTCAAGCTCTGCTTCGCTGATTTCAGGAGACACCTCGAACTTGTCGCGCAATTTGCCGTCGATTTGTACCACCGCGGTCAAGCTGGTTTGAACTAGAAGCTCAGGAATTGGCTTAGCAAATCCTGCTAGAGCAACAGCTGGTTTGTGACCCAGCGCCTGCCACATGTCCTCTGCCGTATAGGGGGCAAACAAGCTAAGAGCCTTGGCTACCGTCTCGGCTGCTTCTCGAACCGCCGGGTCCTTAGGTCCAGGCTTGCCATCGATTCCTTTACGCAATGCGTTTACCAATTCCATAACCTTGGCAACGCCCACATTGAACTTGAAGGACTCTATCTGCTCTGGGAACTGCTGCAGGAAAAGATGCGTAGCTCTTCTAAGCTCCTGATCTCCCGAACCAAAGTCCACTCCAGGTTCTGACTCAACCTCATTGGCGCATCTCCACGCACGAGCTAAAAACTTTGAGCTCGCGGCTGGAGAAACATCAGCCCAGTCAATGTCGTCTTCTGGTGGGCCGGCAAATGCCATGGTTAGTCTCACGGCATCAACGCCGTGCTCATCAAGCTGTTCAGACAAGCGAACAAGATTTCCACGAGACTTACTCATGGCCGAGCCATTCATTTGAACCATGCCCTGGTTTAGCAATCTGGTAAACGGTTCTTCAAAATCAAGATGACCTAGGTCATGCAGTGCTTTGGTGAAAAAGCGTGCATACAAAAGATGCAAGATTGCATGCGTTACTCCACCGACATACTGATCAACCGGCGCCCACTGCTTGGCCTCTGATTTAGAGAAAGCCTCAGTGTCGGAATTTGGGGATAGGAACCTTAGGAAGTACCAGGATGAGTCAACAAAGGTGTCCATGGTGTCGGTATCTCGTTTGGCGGGGCCGGCACACTTCGGACACGGCACATTCACCCAATCAGTTGCTGCTCCAAGTGGTGAGGTGCCCTTAGGTGAAAGATCTAATCCCTTGGAATCTGGAAGCCTAATTGGAAGCTCAGATTCAGGAACTGGAACTTCGCCGCACGCTTCGCAGTAAACAATTGGAAACGGGGTTCCCCAATAGCGCTGCCTGGAAATTAGCCAGTCGCGCAAGCGGAAATTCTTGGCCGTTTTTCCCTTTCCTGCAGATTCCAATGAAGCCGTAATCTTCTTGATGGCATCAGCCTTGTTCAATCCATTTAGGTCTCCAGAGTTAACCAAAACCCCATCGCCGGTAGTTGCTATTCCAGACTCGGAAGGATCTGGCTCTCCGGTATCAACAACGACCTGCACCGGCAAACCGTTTGTCTTTGCGAAATCTAAATCTCGCTGGTCGTGAGCTGGAACAGCCATGATGGCACCTGTTCCATAGTCAGCAAGCACATAACCCGCCAACCAAATTGGAATCCGCTCACCGTTTACTGGATTGATTGCAAACCTTCCAAGATCGACACCGTTTTTTGGTCGGTCAGTTGCCAATCTTTCGATGTCATTACTTTTCTTGGTGGCTTCCAAGAAGTCTTGGTACTTCATGCGAACCTCAGGGCTAGCACCTGCGGCAAGTTCGCCCGCCAAATCTGAATCGGCCGCGACCACCATAAAGGTTGCACCAAATAGAGTGTCTGGTCGTGTGGTGTAAACCTCAATCGGTTCTGTTCTGTCTTCGATAGCGAACTTGACGACCGCTCCGTAGGACCTTCCTATCCAGTTGCGCTGCATGGAAAGAACTTTTTGTGGCCAGGCACCTTCTAGCGAATCAAGGTCATCAAGCAACCTGTCGGCATAGTCAGTTACCTTGAAGTACCACTGGGTAAGGGCCTTCTTGGTAACAGCGGTGTCGCACCGCTCGCATAGACCCTGAACTACCTGCTCGTTGGCAAGAACTGTCTGGCAAGATGGGCACCAGTTAACGTTGGAGTTTTTGCGATAAGCAAGACCTTTTTTGTAAAACTCTAGAAACAGCCACTGGTTCCATTTGTAATACTCCGGGTCGGAGGTTATGAGGACCCTGTCCCAGTCGAAGCTGCAGGCATATCTGCGCATTGAAGCTTTTTGTTGAGCAATGTTGTCGTAGGTCCAGCCCCTTGGGTCTAGGCCGCGTTTGATTGCCGCGTTCTCTGCTGGCAATCCAAACGAGTCCCAACCGATTGGGTGCATAACGTTATAGCCCTGCTGGATCCAATACCTCGCGATCACATCACCCAGCGCGTAAGCCTCTGCATGACCCATGTGTAGATCGCCAGAAGGATAGGGGAACATGTCCAAAACGTATTTCTTAGGTCTTTTGTCATCAGCTTTGCCGGAGTCAAAAGGCTTTAACTCATCCCAAACAGGCAGCCACTTCTTAGCTAACGCATTAGCGTCATACTGCTCTGACTCGGTGGACACTGGAATTCTCCTGCTGATTTACGAACTTTCTAGTAAAGGCTACCAAGAGCCAAGCATAGAATTACTTGTTTGCTCGAGGCCAAAAGGCCATAGCCGCGGTTATTGCTAAACCAAGAAGAGGGATCGCGCCCAATGCAGCACTTCCCAGCAAAGCCAAAACGGTTAGTCCGCCCAGTACGAATAGATATGAAAGGACCCAGTATTTGCCAATCTTGTTCTTGCGAAACAACACGGCAAGAACTGGCCCCAACAGACCAAGAAACAATAAGCCAATGAAAACTATGCTGAAAAATATAGCTAGTGATTCCAGGTTGTACCTCCCAGTGTTCTAAGAAGTGCCTCTGCTTTGAGCATAGTTTCTTGAAGTTCTTGCTCGGGATTGGAATCAATTGTGATTCCCCCGCCAACACCAAGGGCTGCAAGATTCCCTTCAAAAACCAAAGTCCTAATCGTCATTCCTAAATCTGCCGAGCCATCAAAGCCCAGATAGCCTATGGCACCGGAGTAGACACCGCGTGGTCCTGCTTCTAGATCTTCAAGAATCTCAATCGCTCTGATCTTGGGAGCTCCGGTCATTGATCCTGCCGGAAAGCATGCGTCCAATGCTGAGACAGCATTTTGCCCTGGCTGTAAGGTTCCAGTCACAGTGCTAACTAACTGATGAACGGTTGCATAGGCTTCAACATCAAAGAGCTTTTCCACGGTGACTGAACCTGGTTCACAAATTCGCCCAAGATCATTTCGCATAAGGTCAACAATCATGAGATTCTCGGCTTGTTCTTTTTGGTTTTCTCTTAGCTCCTTGGCAAGTAGCTCGTCTTCAACAGGAACTTGCGACCTTGGACGAGTTCCCTTGATTGGCTTGCTAGAGATTCTCCCCTCGGCAGTAACTTTTAGAAATTGCTCCGGCGAGGAGCTGACTATTTCTCGAGTTCCTGTCTTGATGTAGCTTCCGTAAGGAGCTGGGTTTTGCTGCCTCAAAGTTAGAAAAGTCTTTAGCGGGTCTGCGTCGTGCTCAATGAGAATCTGATTCGTCAAACAAAGCTGATACACATCGCCTGAGGCGATGTGCTGCTTGCAATTATCTATAAGCTTCAGATATTTATCCGGAGCATGACGCAGTTTGCTGGAAATAATCTTTGGCTCTTTGGTTCGTTGGGTATAGGAAGCTAACTCACCACCCACTAGGGTCAGGCGAAGTAACGCTGCTCTATGCCAGTTGTGAAATTCGGCTTCGGTTTCGAAAAGCCCAATGAAATACATATGGCGATCGCGGTGATCAAACACCATGGCCCGATCAATAATCATGAGCTCGGCTGACTCTCCCGAGATAACTTCGCGAGCGCCTTTGAGCATCTCGTAGCCCAGGTAGCCAACTAGCCCTGGCCTGAAGCTAAATGGAATCTCATCCTCTGGGTAGCTCTCGATAGAGTTCTTTACTTTGGCTAGATGGCTGTTGATAGCTTCCAGCGGGTTGCTGCCAAGTTCAAGTGTTGATCCCGCGGACCCGATGACAGAAACTGGTTCGTCGGGGTGGGTTGATCGATCCAGCCAAAAGCTATTGGGGTCATCTTTGTGGATGGAGATGAAGATGTCAGCTGGGTTCACAAAGCCACGGAGCTTGGCTAGCTCTAGACGCAAAATGGCCACCTTGTGTGAGATTGATTTGGGCTCAAAGAAAAGCTCGTACTCTATAGATTAGACCAAGGCCTATAGGAGTAATCGATGAGCGTTCTGGGGGATTTTTACCGCCTAGAAAACGCAGAGCTTAAACCGCTCATTGTTTCCGGCCCCGAAGTTCAGCTAAAGGTAGCTGACTCCTGGCTGGTTGAAAACGGTGCGGTTAGATCGCTACAGGCACACTTCGATAGATTCGCCAATTGGGTTATCGCTGAGGATCCTAATCAAGAGCCTCTGTTGAAAGGTTTCTTCGCCGAGGTTAGACGCCTGACTCCTTTTGAGGGCAGATGGTTTCCAAGGATCGAATATCACGGTGAACAAGAGCCAGCAGACCGGCTACACCTAAGACTTCGTGAAGCACCAGCGCCAGTGGAGTCAATGGTGTTGTGGCAATACCCAGACCCTGATCCAAGGCAGTCACCATTAGTCAAAGGCCCTGACCTATCGTTGTGTCAGCAACTTAGACGTCATGCCAACATGAATGGTGCTACCGAAGCGGTCATTACTGATTCCAAGGGTTTTGTCGCTGAAGGTGCGCTAAGTGCTCTGGTTTGGTGGCGTGGCAATGTGCTTTGCTCCTCTGATGATCAAACCAATTGGTTACCTTCTATTACCAGGCAAGAGCTATTTCAGATAGCCAACCAAATGGGTGTTGAAACCAGGGTTGAAAACATCAAGCCCGAAGATCTTGTGAAGCTGCCAATCTGGGCACTTAGTTCTCTAAATGGCATAGTTCCAGCTACTTCCTGGGTGGGATTGGCAGATGAGCTTCCCACTTCTTCCCAGCTGGAACCATTTACCAAGCGACTCAAGCTACTGAGCACTCAGGTTGACTAAAGACACCACACAGTAGATTCCAAACTTTCTGTGGCAGGATTAACAGCGTGAACGAAGCTCTCGACTGGTTGCTGGCCTTAGTCCAGGGTGTTGATCCTGTTTGGCGAAATGTTGCCGCTGGAATCGCAATCATGCTCGAGACTTCATTGTTTATTGGCCTGATCATGCCAGGTGACACCGTTGTGCTGGTTGCCTCGACCGGTGTTGTTGATCTTTCAGACTTTGTTTGGCTCATAGGTGCAGTTTTACTAGGTTCGCTAATCGGTGAAACCATCGGGTTCTTTATTGGAAGGCTATTTGGGGCAAGAATTCGCGCCTCCAAGCTAGGCCAGCGCTTTGGGGAAGAGAATTGGCGACGAGCTGATGTCTTCGTTGAAAAAAGAGGTGGCCCAGCGGTGGCAATCTCCAGGTTTCTTCCCGTATTGCACTCCCTAGTTCCGGTTGTGGCGGGAGCCACCAAGATGCGATACAAGACCTTCATTTCCTGGACCTTTGCCGCCTGTTTCGTTTGGGCGACTGTCTACGTTTCTATTGGCTACATCGCCAGGGCTAGCTACGAGGAGGTGGCCTCAAACTTCAAGTTTGGAGCCTTTATCTTTGTGGGAATCATCGTCCTATTCATTGTTTTGGTTCATTTCGCCAAGAAGAAGATCTCCAAGGCTGCAGACAAGATGATTGCCGAGGAGTCCCCAAAGGCCTAAGTGGGTCCTGATTAGGGCCGATTTTTGATTGTCGGCTGATACCCATACACTATTTATTCGAACACTTGTTCGAATAAATAGAGCACTATGGGGCAAGCAAATGATCAGGGTAGACGAGTCAATCCAGGTAGCAACTAACCAAGCTGGCGAGCCGGTGGGCTTTAGTTGGCGAAATGGCAGCTATCAGGTGATCACTAAGCCGGTTCGCTGGTTCTCCAGAAAGAACTGGTGGGATGAATCCGCCAGAGCCCAGCGCGGTATCGGAGCCGGGGTTTTAGAGCTTGAGATGTGGCGGCTAAGTGCCAGCAAGGAAAACTCCTCCCCCGCACAGTTTGAACTAATTCACACCGAAGCAACTAACAGCTGGCAGCTCCTTCGAATCTTTGGTTAGAAATGTCATTTACTCACCTGAACGTTTCCTCTGCTTACTCGTTTCATTTTGGAACAGCTAAGCCCGATGAGCTAGCTAAAGCCGCAAGTGCTTTAGGTTTTGACGCGCTCGCGATAACAGATCTAAACGGTCTCTATGGTGCCGTAAAACACATCGGCGCTTGCCTAAACCAAAACATTGCACCGATAGTTGGAGTTCGACTAAACGTTCAACACAAAGGAACCGTAACAGTATTGGCAAGGGGTCATAACAACGGAACCGGCTGGGCTGGGCTTTGCAGAATTATTTCTGCTGCTCAGAAAAAAAGTAAAAAAGAAGTTGCTATTTCTCAAAAAGATCTGGCTTCATTGATGGCAACAGATAGTAAAGCTAACTGCACTATATTGCTTGGTCCTGATTCTGATTTTGGTCAAGCCACAATAAACGCCAATGCTACCGACGCTGCCAAGAAACTTTTGGAGTGGCAAGAGTTGCTTCCTTACAAATCAGCACTTGCGATTGAAATAGTTTCACACCTGACTGAACCTGGAACCAATTACTCAACCATGCAGGCTAAAAGAATGCTTCAGCTTGCCAAAACTGTAGGCATTACACCGGTGATAACCAATGCTGTTAGATACCTTGAGCCAGATGACGCCCTGACCGGAGATGTTCTAGATGCCGCAAGGCATCTAGAGGCACTTGGCTTATTTGACCCACAGCCAAACGCCCAAGCCTGGCTAAAGCCTGCGAGCTTGATGGAAAAGCTAGCTCTAGAAATCACCGAGAGTAAAACTCTGGCCCTAGAACTAATTTCAAATACCGAAGCTTTGGCGAAGCAGCTAAGGCTAGATCCGGTGTCAGATTGTGGCTGGTCCAAGCCCAAAACCCCTGAGAAGTCAGCTCTTGGTATCGAGGGAAACCCATTTGAGGTGCTGTGGCAAAAAGCACACACCGGAATCAACTGGCGGTATCCAGATAAGAGCGAAGGCAAGCTATTGCCCATTAGGCACCGCCTGCATCAGGAACTAATAACTATCAACAAGCTAGGTTTTGCTACCTACTTTCTAACCGTTGCCGATGTTGCCCAAATGATCAGGGACATGAGAATCAGAACAGCAGCTCGAGGCTCTGGAGCTGGCTCGATGGTGAATTACCTACTCGGTATCTCGAGTGTTGACCCAATAGAGCACGAGCTACTGTTCGAAAGGTTTCTAAGCACCGAGCGCTCTAGCCTTCCAGATATCGATATCGATGTTGAGTCAGCCAGAAGACATGAGATCTACAGAGCAATATTCAAGCGCTACGGTGGCAACAGAGTCACCCTGTTGTCTATGCAGTCCACCTATCGCGGAAGAGGCGCCGTAAGAGATGGTGGCCTAGCCCTAGGGTTCGAGCCAGAACAAATTGATGAGATAGCAAAAAGCATCTGGCGCTTTAGCGCTAGGGACTTTCGTGGAATGCTGGGGAAAAAACCAGAGCTGAAGCAACTTGCTGCGCAGTTGGACACTGATCGCAGACTAAATCTTTTGGTTGATGTCACCGAGCGACTAGATAGGCTCCCAAGACACATCTCGATGCACCCCTGCGGAGTGATACTCGGTAACGAGCAACTGCTTGATCACACCCCGGTTGAGCCAAGCGGTCTGGGGCTTCCGATGAGTCAATTCGATAAGGACGATATGGACCCGATGGGAATGCTCAAGCTAGACATTCTTGGAGTTCGGATGCAATCGAGCATGGCTTACGCGATTAGGGAAATAGAACGGGTTTCCAAAAAAAGCATCGATCTAGATGCCATTGCAAGAGACGATGCGGAAACCTTCAAGCAAATTCGAACCACCAACACCCTAGGCGTCTTCCAAATTGAGAGCCCCGGGCAAAGAGAACTAACCGGTAAGCACCAGCCCACGGAGTTTAATGACCTAACGATACAGATTTCGCTGTTTAGGCCAGGCCCCATGAAGGGCAACATGATCTCCCCTTACTTGGATGGCAGACATGGCTTTATCAAGCCTGATTTCATACATCCAGATCTAGAGCCGATTCTAAAATCCACCCACGGTGTTGTTATCTTTCACGAGCAACTGCTAAAGATTCTGAACGTTATGACTGGCTGCTCGCTGGCTAAAGCTGATGAGCTTAGAAGATCTCTTGAAAAAGACCGCAAGTTTGTTGAGAAATTCTTTAAGGAAAACGCCACAAAGCGCGGCTACTCGAGATCTGTTGTTGATCGCATCTGGAGCGTGCTTGATGGCTTTGGAAGCTTTGGTTTCTGTAAGGCCCACGGGGCTGCCTTTGCGCTACCTACCTACCAAAGCGCCTGGCTAAAAACTCATTACCCAACTGAGTTTCTAGCTGGTCTATTTACCCATGACCCTGGAATGTACCCAAAGCGATTACTGCTAGCAGAAGCCAGAAGACTTGGGGTGAAAATTCTTGGGGTTGATGTCAATAAATCCAAGGACGAGTATCTGGTGGAGAAAACTCCTGACGGATTAGCAATTCGCATGGCACTTACTGATCTTTATGGAATCTCTGGAGCAGAAATTGGTCGCATTATCGAAAATTCTCCCTATAAGGACTTAGCTGATTTCTACTTGCGAGCTAACCCAGGAAGAGCTACTACCAAGAATCTTGCGCTAATTGGTGCTCTAGATCAACTTGGCGCTAACAGCCAAGATCACACACGAGGAGATGTACTCGAAAGAGTTAGGCAACTAAGCGCCTTGAAATCAAGACCAAAGCTCACCAAGGATCAGCCGATGCTTGATTTTGACCTGATTGATTTGATGCCCAAGGGAAACCCCGAGTTCACCAAAGAACTTCAGTTGGAAAGTGAAATGGACCTACTTGGTATGGATGTCACGGACCATCAGCTGTCTAAGTATCAGCCGATGCTCGATCAAATGGGCGTTGTTCGAGCCAGCGAACTTGTTGGTCTTAGGTCAAAAACCGATGTTCTAGTTGCTGGAGTAAGGGTAGCCACCCAGTCTCCCCCAATGCGTTCAGGCAAAAGAGTTGTCTTTATTACTCTTGACGATGGCACAGGGTGTTCTGATGCCACGTTTTTTGATCAGGCCCAAGAGCGATCCAGTCACGTGCTTTTCAATACCAGACTCATGGTTGTCTCAGGTAAAATCAGAAGAACCGGAGTCAAAGGAGTTTCAGTAATGGCTGAAAACGCCTGGGACCTAAATCAACTGTGGCAGCAATACCGTCAGAAAAATTTAGTCGCGGTTGAAAATTGACAACAAGCGAAGAATCTCGACGTAAAGCCAGATAAGGGTAACGGTAAGACCAAAAGCTGCGCGCCATTCCATGTCTACCGGCCACTTGTCTCTAGCACCAACGGTGATGGTCTCGAAGTCTAGATTTAGAGTGAAGGCCGCGAGACCTGCTCCAACCAATCCAGCAAGCCAGCCAAAAGCAGAACCGTAAACACCTGGTGAATCAGAGAAAAAAACGAACCCTAGGTTGATAACTGCAAAAATCATGTAACCGACGATTGCAAAGGTCATGATTCTGGTGAACCTAGCGTCAACCTTGATCCAACCAAAGCGGTAAGCAGCAAACATCGCGCCAGCGGTGGTCAAAGTTGCAATCACTGCGGACTGAACAATGCCGGGGTACTGGCTTTCAAAAATCGCAGAGATCCCGCCCAAGAAAACACCCTCGACGGCGGCATAAGCAATGATGACTCCTGGCATTACCTTCTTAGAAAAGGTGATCCACAAAGCTAGACCTAGGCCAACAAACATAGCTGGGAACCAAAGACCCTGAAGATAATCGACTGACCAAGTGGCAGCTGCTGTAATCAGCAACACAACAAAGATTGCTGCTACCTTGCCAGCTGTTCCCTCAACGGTCATTGGCTCATTTTTGGAAGCAATCTTAGAAAATTCTGCATCCACAAGGTCCTGAGGAACCTCACGAGCAGCCTGTAATCCGGTTTGCATTGAGCGGTTAAACACTGGGTTGTGGGACAAGATGTTCTCCTTTTATCTAATGGTGTAACAACTAGATTCTAAGCCGATTTGCTGAAAGTTAGCTGAGCGCCAGCTCTCTGGCAAGTACTTCAACATGCTCAGGGCTAATCTGGTGCCCTCCGGGGTGCATCAAGACCTCAACTCTGGCTCCCCAAGCCCCAAATTCTTGGATCATGTCCTCGCTCTTTTGCTTGGGTGAGTAGGGGTCCTTCTCTCCGTTGGCAATGAACACGAACTTACCGTGTAGGTTTGGCTTGAATTCGGTCTCCACAAAAGCGCGGGTAGTGCCAAACGCAAGAATTCCCCGAAGAAGCTCAGGATGTACCGTTAGCAAAGCACCAGCCATGTGAGCTCCGTTAGAGAACCCGACAGCAGTTACTCGCTTTGGATCAAACCCGTATTGCTTACTCGCTAGCTTTAGAAACTCAGCCAGGGTCTGAACGGCTTCAATAAGAGTGTCTTCGTTGGCGTTAAAGTCCTCAGAGTAATCGAAAAATCTCACCATGCCATCCTGGCTAGCGAGACCCCTTGGAGACAAGATGTTTGCTGAAGGATCGAGGGCCTTGCCTAAAGACAATAGATCAAACTCATCCGCGCCAGATCCGTGCAATAGCAAAAGGGTGTCCGCGGATTGAGCAGATGGCAGCCAGACGTGTGGTCTGGATAGTTTTTCTTCAGGCACCGTCCCAGTCTAGATATCTAATTATGCTTCTGAGAGTAAAACAAAAAAGTAGCCCCGAAGGGCTACTTAGTTGTGGACCTGAGGGGATTTGAACCCCTGACCCCCTGCATGCCATGCAGGTGCGCTACCAGCTGCGCCACAGGCCCTGATGTATAACTTTGTTAGCTTAGCTCAAACTGGGGCTAGCTGACAAAGCAGTTAGCTTTAGCTCTGGACAGTCGCTCCAGATTCTTTCCAGCGAGTAATACACGCGATCTTCCTCGTGCATGACGTGGCAGATTATTTCTCCAAAGTCTAGAAGTACCCATCTTCCGCCAGATTTTCCTTCACGACGAAGTAGTTTGATGCCCTGCTCTAAAAGCTTCTCTTCGATGCCATCAGAGATTGCAACTACCTGGCGCTCGTTTCTTCCTGAGGCAATCAGGAATATGTCAGTTAGTGGCATGTGTGAAGAAACATCAAGTGCGACTATGTTTTCAGCTACTTTGTCGGAAGCCGCCGCTGCAGCAAGTTCTGCAACTTCAATAGCTTTTTTAGTAGCGCTCACAAACACCCATCTTTATAAGATTCCTAGCATAAACGCGGCCACCGTAAGTGCTCCTACGGAAATCATGAGAACAACTGTGGACATGACTGCGTAGACCTGACCCTGGCCTTTTCGATTTATCAGGGTTAACTCAACCACCTTGGCTCTAGTTTTAGCGATTCCAGCAGCGCGGACTGGAGCCACAGAGGAAACAAAGGAATTCAGGCTATCTTCGGCAACAGCTTCATCAGCTTGTTCACTTTCCAAGATCACGGTGATGCTTCCCGTCGTTGGATCAACGGTTGGAATCTGAATTGAACCAGTTGTTACTGCCGGTCCAGAGCCTGAAAGAACAATAGATCCAGAAAGCATGTCTGGAACTTTATCTAGGATGATCGATGCAGTTACTGGCTCAATACCCAAATTTGCAGTTGAGCCAAAGTTAGAGCCAGTTACAGGCTCCAAGAAGATGTCCGGTGTGGGTATAACGGGAACTGATCCAGTAAGGGTGTGATCGTCAAAAAGCGGTGACCTGTCAGCTGCGGCAGATTCCTTAAGGTCATTTAGGCCCCGAAGTTCGCGACGAGATCTTGCTACCTGCGGTTGGCTTGGTGGAACTACATATGGTTCGTAGCTAGGAGCTTGAGACAACGGAGTTGCGGCTTCTGGAGCGAAAGGTTTGTAACCGGTGTTTTCGGTTACAGGTTCAGTAAATGAAGGAATGTATGGCTCAAAGGACGGAGCGGATGCGGTTTGCTCTAGAGGTTGCTGTGTTGCAGCACTTGACTCTGCAGCTCTGCGTTCTCTTCTTGACTGGAAGGTGGGGCTATCACTCATGAGAGTCCCTTGTATAAGCCATGCTTACCAATGTACTGAACCACACCATCAGGAACTAGGTACCAAATAGGTTCGCCGTTAGACACTCTGTTTCTGCAGTCAGTTGAACTGATGGATAGTGCTGGAACTTCAACAACTGTGACCGTTCCTTTGGGAACGTCTGGAATCTGAAGAGCGTGGCCTGGCCTACTAACGGCAACAAAGTGTGCCAAATCCCACAGTCGCTGAACTTCTTTCCACGCTAAAATCTGCGCGATGGCATCGCTTCCGGTAATAAAGAAGAGTTCGGCATCTGGATAACTATTCTTGAGATCGGTAAGGGTGTCAACTGTGTAGGTCGGTTTATCTCTGTCAATGTCTACTCTGGAAACTAAGAATCTAGGGTTAGCCGCGGTTGCAATAACTGTCATGAGATAGCGATGCTCGCCACCGGTCACGTCTGGTTTGTTCTCAGGCGCTCCGGTTGGTACGAATACCACTTGATCAAGCTTTAGAGCTGCTGCAACTTCGCTGGCGGCTACTAAGTGGCCGTTGTGAATAGGGTCGAAAGTGCCACCCATTACTCCGAGTCGAATTTTAGCCATAGAGAATTTGGAGGCCTAGTGACCTTGCGAGCTCGAATTCTTGTGATCATGGCGGTTAGCTACATCGCGATAGGAGAAAACGATGAACGCAAGAACGATAAATACGGTCATCGCAATGATGCCGTAAGCCAGCGCAGGAATTGGCAGTTCGCTGTGTTGGATGAACACACCATCAGTCTCAGATAGTAATACAGCTAGCAAAATGTTCTCCTTAGAAGTGTTAAAACTAGAATAACCTAGGCCCGCGTTTGGCCGGCACCTCTAGCGAGCCATTTCGTGCTTGTCAGCTCTCTTAACCCCATTGGGCCGCGGGCATGAAGCTTTTGTGTTGAAATACCGACCTCAGCTCCGAAGCCAAACTGACCGCCGTCGGTAAATCTCGTTGAGGCATTCACCATGACTACCGCTGAATCAATTTCAGTCAAGAATCGTTCCGCGTGAGCTTCATTGCTTGTGATTATTGATTCGGTGTGGTGGGTTGAGTACTTCTTTATGTGATCCAGGGCCTCGTCCAAAGACGCCACAATTTTGACCGCTAAATCGAGCGAGTAGTACTCCGCGTGCCAGTCCGCTTCGGTTGCCAAAACAGAACCTGGATAGATGCCCTTTACTTTCTGGTCAGCATGAAGGGTGACTCCGGCGGCAACCAAGCGGTCTAGGACTTTGGGGAGAACGGTTGAGGCAACTGCTTCATGGACTAACAATGTCTCTAGTGCGTTGCAAGTGGCTGGGCGTTGCACTTTTGAGTTAAACACAATCTCAACAGCCCAGTCAGAGTTAGCGGACTCGTCGATAAACAAGTGGGTAACGCCGTCACCGGTTTGAATTACCGGAACTTTTGAGCCTTCGACCACGGCATTAATCAAACTTGCGCTTCCCCTTGGAATCAGGACGTCAATTAGGCCACGAGCTGCCATCATCTCGTTCGCGCCTTCTCTGCCGAAGTCATCTACTGTTTGCACAAGTTCTGGGCTGAGTCCAGAACTTGCCAGAGCGCCTTTGAGTATCTTCGCTAGGGCGATGTTGGTGTTTTCGGCAGCGGTTCCACCACGAAGAACAACAGCATTTCCAGACTTAATCGCCAACGCACTGATGTCGACAGTCACATTTGGTCTAGCTTCGTAAATGACACCGATTACTCCAAAAGGAACACGTATCTGAGTTAGGTCTAGTCCATTCTCAAGAGTCTTGGCCTGAACAACTTCTCCTATTGGATCTGGCAGCGCAATGACCTCATTAATTGAATCAGCCAAGGACTTGATTCTTGCATCGCTAAGCCGAAGGCGATCTTGCAGTCCGGCCGCGAGATTTGATTTGACGGCCTGCTCTAGGTCGATTGAGTTTGCCGCGAGAATCTCAGCACTGCGAGCAACAAGTAGCTCGGCAATTGATTTCAAAGCTGCATTTTTGGACGCAGTTGAGGCATTAGCTAGTGAGTGGCTCGCGTCTTTAGCTGCTTGAATTCTTTGTAACGCGGTCATGATTCGAGCCTAGCCCTGAGCCTGACGGGTTTGTGGTTTGGGTTCAAAGAAGGTTCCTGAGTTAGTTCCAGAAAGAACCAAACCGACATTGTCTGCATTGGTGACGATAACCGCTATTCCGGCCTCTGAGCACTCCCTGGCTGCCGCAACTTTTGTGATTGCGCCGCCGGTTCCAACACCCGTGTTGGTTCCACCTATTTCTAAGGAGCTCATGTTCATATCAAATGGAACATGAGAAATCAGCTTTGCCTCAGGGTTTGTTGGCGGGATATCATAAATGCCATCAACATCACTAAGTAGAACTAGTGCGTCTGCGCCAATCAAGATTGAAACCATGGCAGCAAGGTGGTCGTTATCTCCAAACCGAATCTCAGTGGTTGCCACGGTGTCATTTTCGTTCACAATCGGCAGGGCCTTGAGTTCGAAGAGTCTCTCTAGAGCCTTTCTTGCATTATCTCGGCTTTCAATATTTTCGATGTCAGGAACAGTAAGAAGGACCTGACCGGCAATAATCCCGAATCTTTCAAGAGACTTTTGGTACTTAGATACCAATCGGAACTGACCAACCGCTGCTAGAGCCTGAAAAGTATCAAGATCTGTTGGTTTTTTATCAAAGTCAAAAAGCGGCATACCAGTAGCAATCGCTCCAGATGACACGAGGACTATTTCAGTTCCGCGCTCCATCGCCTTAGCGAGTGCATCAACAAGGTTATCTATCTTGTCTTCGTTTACTCCAGTTACCGAATTCGAACCGATCTTGACTACAACTCTTTTTGCGCCTTCAAGCCAGTGAGCTTTTTCAATCATTTACTTTTCCTCCTCTGGGGAAGGTGTACTCCAAGCTCCGGACTTGCGGTCTTTTTCCATCTGATCGCGGAAAGCCGATCGTGCATCCATCATTTCTTGGTAGCGCTTACGACGCTCAGCAGTGGTGCGGCGATCATTTAGTGGCCCGAACCTAGGATCGGTTCCACGAGGGCTTACAAGTAGCTCGGCGGTAGAGGCAATGGTTGGCTCCCAATCAAAGATGATTCCATCTCCTGGGCCAATCACCACGGTTGAACCGGAGGACGCGCCGGCCTTGAAGAGCGCATCTTCGATCCCAATTTTTGCCAAGCGGTCAGCAAGGTAACCAACTGCTTCTTCATTTCCAAACTCTGTTTGGGCGACCCACCGTTCTGGCTTGGCGCCAAGGATACGAAAGAACTCTTCCATGCCCGATTCTTCTCGAACGATAGTGAACTTGTTATCTTCTTTTCTGGCCTGCATCAAAGTGATACGTGCTCTGGCTGGAACATCAGCTTTTGACTTCCGCTCCGATTCGACAAGCTTGGCCATCGCATACTTGAGCTCTTTTAGACCTGCGTGCGAAGCGGCGGACACCTCGAAAACTTCGAATCCCCTGGCCTCAAGTTCTGGCCGGATAAACGATGCCAACTCCTTGGCGTCAGGAATGTCGACTTTGTTTAGGGCAATTAGCGCAGGTCTCTCAGTTAGCGGCACTTGACCTTCTGGAACCTGGTACGCATCGAGCTCTTTTAGGACTTTATCTAAATCAGAGATCGGATCTCTGTTTGGCTCAAGAGTTGCGCAATCAATTACGTGCAGCAGTGCAGCACATCTTTCGACGTGACGCAAAAACTCTAGACCTAGACCTTTTCCTTCACTTGCTCCTTCAATAAGTCCTGGAACATCAGCGATGGTAAATCTGGTTTCACCAGCCTGCACGACACCGAGATTTGGATGAAGGGTGGTAAACGGATAGTCAGCAATCTTTGGCCGTGCCGCCGAAACTGCAGCAATCAGTGAAGATTTTCCTGCGCTCGGGTAACCAACTAGTGCGATGTCGGCAACGGTTTTGAGCTCTAGTACTACATCGCCTGCCCAACCCGGAACTCCAAGCAAAGCAAAGCCTGGAGCTTTGCGCTTTGTGGAAGAAAGTGCTGCGTTTCCAAGTCCTCCGACGCCTCCTTCGGCAACGACAAGTTCCATACCGGCTTCGTCTAGATCGGCGATGAATTCTCCGGTTGGCTTTTTCACGATCGTGCCAACTGGAACAGGCAACCTTAGGTCATCTCCCTGTGCACCATTTCTGAAATCTCCCGCACCGGCTGCACCGTCTCCTCCGGCGCGATGTGGGTGGAAATGGTAGTCAAGCAAAGTAGTGGTGTTGGCATCCGCTACTAGGGTGATAGAACCACCGTCCCCACCGTTAGCTCCGTCAGGACCGCCAAGTGGTTTGAACTTCTCGCGCTTTACCGAGACGCAACCTTTTCCGCCGTTACCGGCGCGCAAGTGAAGGGTGACTTGATCAACAAATGAAATCAATTTCGTCCCTTCCTGTAAATAACTAAAGGCGAGCCTTTGGCTCGCCTTTAGTAGAAACTTTTTGTCGTTCTAGACTTATGCAGCCTCAACGATGTTTACTACTCGGCGACCACCCTTGGTTCCGTATTGCACGGCACCTGTGGCTAGAGCGAACAAAGTGTCATCCTTGCCCTTGCCTACGTTCTTTCCCGGGTGAAAGTGTGTTCCGCGCTGACGAACAAGGATCTCTCCTGCGTTGACTTCCTGGCCTGCGTAACGCTTTACGCCAAGACGCTGAGCATTGGAGTCTCTACCGTTTCTGGTGGAGCTAACGCCTTTTTTGGATGCCATTTGTTCTAGTCCTTTACTTGATCTCTAGTACTTTGACGCGGGTAAGTTCAGAGCGGAAACCCTGCTTTCTTTTGTACCCAGTCTTGTTCTTGTACTTCTGAATGATGATCTTTGGTCCACGAAGGTCGTTCATTACCTCTGCGGTTACCTTAACGGCAGCAAGGGTTGTGGCATCGGTTGTGACCTTGTCGCCATCTACCAAAAGCAGAGCCGGAAGTTGAATTTTTCCACTTGCGTCAGCTTTTACTCGGTCTAGGGTCACGATGGTTCCAACTGAAACCTTTTCCTGACGACCGCCTGCGCGAACTACTGCGTAAACCACTTGTTTTACCTTTTTCTAAGTTTGGATTGTTACCACCTGGGCAACAAGTCTCTAGTCTAATGGGGCCTAAGCCTTGGGGTCAACCGGTCCATCGCTGGATGCCCGCCTTGGCTTGCGTTTTGCCTCTGACTTAGCCTCCGGAAGGGCCTCAAGAATGGATTCCAGTCCGGCGGCCTTGGAATCAGCCGCAGGCTCTGCTTCAGCTGATTTGCCAATAGTGGAGGCGGCGATCTTGGCCATAACGTTATTGATCTCGACAGCTTTTTCAGGGGTCACGACGTTGGCAACATCCATGTGACCCTTTCGCTTTTTCTCACTCTTGCCCTCATTATTTGAACGGGAGCGAACAATTGGCTCGTGGTGCACAATCACTCCCCTGGAATCACACACAGCACAAGGCTCGCTGAAAGATTCCAAAAGCCCAATTCCAAGCTTCTTTCGGGTCATTTGTACAAGACCAAGGGAGGTAACCTCAGCGACCTGATGCTTGGTGCGGTCTCTACCCAGGCATTCAATAAGCCTTCTGGATACCAGATCCCTGTTGGACTCAAGAACCATATCGATAAAGTCAACAACGATGATTCCACCGATGTCACGCAGCCTTAGCTGTCGAACGATTTCCTCTGCGGCCTCCAGGTTGTTCTTGGTTACTGTTTCTTCCAGGTTTCCGCCGCTTCCGATGAATTTTCCAGTGTTGACATCAACCACGGTCATGGCCTCAGTGCGGTCAATAACCAGCGATCCACCGGATGGAAGGTAAACCTTACGCTCCAAAGCCTTGTCAATCTGCTCGCCCACTCGGTAGTGATCAAATAGGTCATCTTTGCCTGAGTAGCTTTCAACCCGGTCCATCAGATCCGGTGCTACTGACTCCAAGTACTCGGTGATAACAGACTGGGCATCATCACCTGCGATGATCATCTTCTGGAAGTCTTCGTTGAACACATCTCGAACAATCTTGACCAGAAGGTCTGGCTCGGAGTGCAGCAGCGTTGGCGGGGTCGCTTTTTTGAGCTTGTTTTGAATCCCAGTCCACTGCGCCTGCAGTCTTTGCACATCAAGGGTTAGCTGCTCCTCGGTTGCTCCCTCGGCAGCTGTTCTAACAATCACGCTGGCTTCTTCTGGAACGATGTCCTTCAGAATCTTCTTGAGCCTTACTCGTTCCGAATCTGGAAGCTTCTTGGAGATTCCGTTCATGTTGCCGTTTGGAACGTAAACCACATACCGTCCAGGCAAGGAAACCTGGGAGGTTAGGCGAGCACCCTTTTGACCAACTGAGTCCTTGGTTACTTGAACCAAGATGGTGTCGCCTGATTTGAGAGCAAGCTCGATCTTTCTAGGTCTACCTTCTAGTCCATCGGCGTCCCAGTTAACTTCGCCAGAATAAAGCACAGCATTTCTGCCCTTGCCGATGTCAACGAAAGCAGCTTCCATAGAAGGAAGTACGTTTTGGACTTTACCTAGGTACACATTTCCAATAAGTGAACCATCTTGGCTCTGTGCAACGTAGTGCTCAACCAATACCTTGTCTTCAACAACACAGAGTTGAATCTTGGCTTCCTTTGATCGAACCAGCATCATGCGATCTACCGACTCGCGACGAGCCAGGAATTCGGTTTCGGTGATTGTCTGACGACGTCTACCGGAATCTCTCCCGTCACGCCTGCGCTGCTTTTTGGCCTCAAGTCTGGTTGAACCCTTAACTCTTTGTGGTTCGTTACTAGGTTCTTTTGGAGCGCGCGGGGTGCGGACCTTTACTACCACGTTTGGAAGGTCTGAAGATTCATCGATTGGCTCGCCAGCTCTGCGGCGAGATCTTCTTCGAAGATGTGACTCTGACTCGGCCTCGGAGTTTTTCTTGTTGTTTGACTTTTTGCGAGGCTCAACCGGTGGAAGATCTGGCGCCTGAAAGATCAGCGATGTTGCACTTAGCGCAGCTGGCTTAGATCCTGCTTTAGCGCTAGCTTTGTCGGAGTCTTTCGCCGCCGCTTTGGGTTCGGCCTTTTTGGCACCCTTTGGGTCAGCTTTTTTTGAGCTCTTCGGCTCTTCTGACTTTGCAGCCGCAGGCTTCTTGTCTGTTTTCTTTGTAAGCTTCTCAGCTTTAGCTGAATCGTCTTTTTCTTTCACCATTTCGGTGTACTCCAAGCTGCCGATTGGCAAAAGCCCACACACTTTGCCGATATTCGGCTATCAAATCTGTATCGGCGACTTTTGTAGCCGACTAAACCTTTGTAGTTGCGAGTCATTGCTGTCACGACGCCCTGCC
>JBIIME010000036.1:0-12223 GCA_044338175.1 Rhodoluna sp. | reverse complement strand
CCAGGTCGTTCAACAATTTGGAGAAGCCATTGAGTGCCGCGGTTAGTTTAGGGCCAAGGCCTAGCGAGTCGGTCTTGAGTAGGGCTTGGCGGAAAGAGCTTTCATCTCTTCTGGCAAGTTCGGCAATCTTTAGTTCGGTCTTCTCACCGATTCCCCTTGATGGCTCGTTTAGAATTCTTCGAACCGCTTCATCGTTTCTAGGGTTTGCAATTGCCGTGAGGTAAGCAAGAGCGTCCTTGATTTCCTTGCGTTCGTAGAACTTAAGGCCACCGATAACCATATATGGGACTCGCTGGCTCTTGAGCTCCGCTTCCAGAGACGGTGACAGAGCGTTGGTTCGATAAAGCACCGCCATGTCTCGATAAGCATTTCCTTGTTTACGCAAATCTTGGATCTGATCGACAATGTAAGCGGCTTCGCCTCTTTCATCTAAACCAGTAAAGGAGATAATTTTTTCGCCATCTCCTGCATCGCTCCAGAGATTCTTTTCTGGTCGATCAAAGTTTTTGGAGATTACTGCGTTAGCGGCCGAAAGAATGTTCTGAGTGGAACGATAATTTTGCTCCAGCAAAATCGTTTTCGACCCAGGAAAGTCCTTGGCAAATTCAGCAATGTTTCGCATATCTGCGCCCCGGAAGGCGTAGATGGACTGGTCTGAGTCTCCAACCACGGTGATAGCCGATGGCCCGGCAAGCTCACCAGTATTGGGATCGGGCTCGTTGTGTAAGTCGGCTATGGGCTTGGTTAGTTCCCTGATCAGGGAGTACTGGGCGTGGTTGGTGTCTTGATACTCGTCCACCAGAACATGCCTGAAGCGCCTTTGATACTGAGCGGCAATGTCAGGAAAGGAGCGAAACAGGTATACGGTTTCGGCGATCAAGTCATCAAAGTCAAAAGCGTTGTTTTTGCGCAGTGCGGCCTGGTACTGAGTAAAGATTTCAGCAATGGCGCGGTCTTTGGGGTTTGAGGAGTCAATCAGAGAATAGAAGTCATCAGCGTCTTTGAGTTCGTTCTTGGCGTTCGAAATTCTGGCGGCAACTGTTTGAGGTTTTAGTCCTTCGATGTCACTGCCTGATTCACGAATCAGACGCTTAATTAGGGCTTTGGTGTCTCCGGTGTCATATACGGAGAAATTGGAATCGTGACCGAGTTTGCTGGCCTCTCTTCGAAGAATTTGCAGACAGGCGGAGTGAAAAGTCTTAATCCACATTCCCTCCGACACATTCCCAAGTAGCGAGTGAACTCGCTCCTTCATTTCATTCGCAGCTTTATTGGTAAATGTGATTGCAAGAATTTGCGAAGGCCAAGCTTCTTTGTTGGCAAGAAGATGCGCTATTCGGTGCGTAAGAACTTTGGTTTTTCCAGAGCCTGCACCGGCAACAATTAGTAGTGCGGGTCCACGGTCTGTGACAGCCGCCACCTGCTGAGCATTGAGACCCTCGAGCAGATTGAGATTCATAACCGCCTAAGCCTAAGCCAGACCATCGACAATTTGACGAAGCAGGTCAGGCTGATCAACGAATATGCCCTGTAGACCAGTTTCCGCTACCTTGCCAAAGTACTCATCCACGCTTGCTTTGGAATCTTCGGCTCTTAGAGTCCAACCATAAATCATCAACCCAGCAGCTTTTGCCTCGTCAATGAGGCCGTTGTCAATTGTGTGATTGCCAGTTGAATCAAGATCTAAAGCAAGGGCGAGATCAACACTGATGCCATCAAAACGCGAAGCAAGTGAATCCAGATACTCACGCGACATGCGTGTTGAGCCCTTTGGAAGCCTGTCCAGCTCAGTCAAGAAAACATACTTCTTATCTTGCCCACAGGCATCTTTGAGATGCTCGAGCATCTTTTCATCAAAGGTTTCGATGACGATCGAAATTCCGCGGTCTTTCCAGTCAGAGCTATCTAGCTTGCTAGCAAGGATTGTTGCCATGTTGATGCCGTTTTCCATAAAGTACATGCCGTGCTTGATTTCAATAACCAAGGTCTTGCCATTCATAAAATCAGCTGCCAGAAGACCATCAATTGTTGGAATCAGGAATTGACCATCAAATTTGGCACTGCCTGGGCGAGTCTCTGGCACTCGTTCAATTGCTCGAAGCTCTGCGAGCTCTGCAAAGTTGTAATCCTCGCTGAACCAGCCAGTTTCGGTTAGTCCATCCGAGTAACCAGTTGACTGCGTTCCTTGGAACTTTGCCACCGAAGCCACGTTGGTAGTTCCGTTGAGCCAGTTTTCATGACGAATGATTAGTTCACCGTCTTTGGTAGGAACTAGATCGCACTCAACTCCGTCAGATCCTTGTTGGATGGCAAGTTCAAAAGCTTCGATTGTGTTTTCAGGCCTGTATCCGCTGGCACCACGATGACCAAAAACTAGCGGCTTCAAAAAACTACTCCCACTCGATGGTGCCAGGTGGTTTTGACGTCACATCGAGCACAACGCGGTTAACACCCTCAACCTCGTTGGTGATTCGATTCGAAATTCTTGCCAATAGGTCGTACGGAACGCGGGTCCAGTCCGCGGTCATTGCATCCTCGCTCGAAACTGGTCGCAAGACAATCGGGTGACCATAGCTTCTGCCATCGCCTTGCACTCCAACGGATCGAACATCAGCTAGCAAAACAACTGGGCACTGCCAAATTTCACTGTCTAACCCAGCAGCGGTTAGTTCAGCTCTTACAATCGCGTCGGCTTTGCGAAGTAGGTCAAGTCTTTCCTTAGTTACTTCACCGACAATTCGAATTCCAAGACCGGGACCTGGGAAAGGTTGTCTTTGAACAATTGGCTCTGGAAGTCCTAGCTGCCTGCCAATTTCACGAACTTCATCCTTGAACAAGGTTCTAAGTGGTTCAACGAGTTCAAACTTTAAATCCTCTGGCAATCCGCCAACGTTGTGGTGGGATTTAATACCGGCGGTAGCGCCGCCGCCAGATTCAACTACATCTGGGTACAAGGTTCCCTGGACCAAGAACTTGATCTCTTGGTTGGCGCTACTTGCCTCTTTCATAAGATCTGCTTGAGCTTCCTCAAAAGCACGAATGAACTCGCGGCCAATAATCTTTCTCTTGGTCTCTGGGTCAGTTACCCCGCTAAGCGCGCTAAGGAATCTCTGCTGGGCATTAACAGTCACAAGCCTGATTCCGGTTGCGGCCACGTAGTCACGCTCAACCTGTTCGGCCTCGCCTTCACGCAGTAGACCGTGATCAACAAAGACCGCTACCAGCTGGTCGCCTACTGCCTTATGAACTAAGGCTGCTGCAACAGCTGAGTCCACTCCGCCGGATAGGCCGCAAATAACCCGACCCGATCCCACCTGCTTCTTGATCTTCTCTACTTGCTCGGCGATAACGTTGTTTGAATTCCAGTCCGGTGTGATGCCGGCGGCGTTGTGTAAGAAGTTTTCTAGAACGTTCTGTCCAAAATCAGAGTGCTTAACTTCCGGATGCCACTGCACTCCATAAATCTTCTTGGCCGATGAAGCAAATGCTGCCACCGGTGTAGTTTCTGTCGATGCCAATACTTCAAAGCCAGCAGGAGCCTTAACAACTTGATCACCGTGGCTCATCCAGCAAATTTGTGCATCCGGTTGGCCAGCAAGTATTTCTCCAGCCGAAGACACTTTTAGGCTAGTAGCTCCGTATTCGCGCTTGCCTGTTTTATCCACTTGGCCGCCAAGTAATTGCGCCAATGTTTGAAAGCCGTAGCAAATACCAAGGATTGGAATCCCAAGTTCAAGAATCTTGGCGTCGAGATTTGGTGATCCTGGTTCGTAAACACTTGATGGCCCTCCGGACAAGATAATGGCCAATGGGTTTTTGGCTCGAATCTCATCGGCAGTTACGTTATGGTGAACAATTTCGGAGTACACGCCTGCTTCGCGAACGCGTCTGGCAATTAATTGGGCGTACTGAGCGCCAAAGTCAACAACTAAAACTGGGCGGCTAATTTTTTGCTCCTGAAAGTGACTGCGCTATTTGCTTCTCAGCTAGTACGGCATAGTGCTTCTCGGTGTAGAAAGAAAGAAATGGAACCACGCCACCTGCGGCAATAATCAAAAAGCGTACGAAGCTCCAACGCATTAGAGTCCACACCCTGAAATCAGCGAATAGGTACAAAACATAAAGCCATCCGTGAACTACCAAGATTGCAACCGTCAGGCTCAGGCCAGTTTCTGGCATACCTTCGCCCTCGTTTAGGTAAGGCTCTGCGGTAATAAAACCATTTGGTCCAGCTATCCATAAGTCGTAACCGATTAGGGCTCCAAAGCTCACGTTCTCAAGGCGTCGAAGTGCCCAGGTGGCCATAAGAAGAAGTAGGAAAACTCCAGTGATAAAAGAAGAGACCTTATAAAGCTTCAAAGCAGAGCGAATGGCCGGGACTTGAAGTTGGTGAATTGGTCTAGACATAACCCAAGTTTAGCTAAAGCAAACTCCGGCTAATCTGCAGTGCTCGCGCGGTCTTGAATTTCCCTGATCCGTTGATCCTCAACTAGCCGCCACCATAGAAACACTGCAAATCCAGAGAACAACGCCCATTCCAAGGCATAAAACAAGGTAAGCCAATTCACTTGAGTGCCCGCTTCAGGTGGGGCGATAACTATCCGCTCTAGACCAAAGCCCGGCTCTGCTTCTAGCACCATGAAGCCAGCAAGACTCTCAACGCTTGGTGCCTGATATAGATTCACCAACTGCGCAAGCGAGAAGCTTTGCAGCAGGTAAGGCTTAGCGGGGTCGGGCAGAGCTTCCGGCCCTTCGGTTTGAAGATATCTTCCGGTCTGCTCTAAAAACGCCTGGGGTTGGATTGACTCCATCAACTCTGATCTTGCAGACTCCGCAGCCGATAGAGATTCTGCAAAGCCAACACCAACACTCAAACTTGCGGTTGAGTCACCGTCTTCAAGAAGCACGCCTGAGTTTGCAATTACCCAGTATCCAGAAAGCACTTCACCGCTGGCTCGCTGTAAGCGATTGGCAACAATGAAAACATTTTGGGTGTCAAGCATTATATTTGCGCTAACTCTCTTGTTAGCAGCTGATACAGTCAGCGGTGCTCCAGGCTTTTCTGTTTCAATTAGAACCAACGGTGCTTGAGATTGATTTTCTGGTTGAACTTCAGTGAAAGATCTTTCTAACTGCCACTGCCCCAGAAGTGCAAATACTGCTGCGACCGCTAGTGCAAGAAACAATCCAGCAATCCATTTTGGTCTTTTTGCTACCTGTGACCAGGTCGGGTTAGTCATTAGCTCTTGACGTAAGGAGCAATTACAACTTCAACGCGCTGGAATTCTTTTAGATCGGAATAGCCTGTTGTTGCCATCGACCTAGCCAGCGCTCCAACAACGTTGGAGGCACCATCGGCCAAAGAGGAAGGCCCGGTGAGAATCTGCTTTAGTGATCCAGTTTGCTCAACGCGCACTCTGTGTCCTCTAGGAAGTTCTGGATGAAAGGCCTCTTGGCCCCAGTGCCAACCGCGACCAGGAGCATCAGTGGAACGGGCAAGAATTGATCCAATCATGACCGCGTCTGCTCCGCAGGCAATTGCCTTCACGATATCACCCGAGGTTCCAATTCCCCCATCGGCTATAACGTGCACATAGCGACCACCGGACTCGTCCATGTAGTCACGCCTTGCCCCTGCAACATCGGCTACCGCGGTGGCCATTGGGGCGTGGATACCAAGCACGGCACGGGTAGTGGAGGCAGCACCGCCACCGAAGCCAACAAGGACACCGGCTGCTCCGGTGCGCATCAGGTGCAAGGCTGCGGTGTAGTTCGCTACTCCTCCAACGATTACTGGAACATCCAGCTCGTAGATAAACTTCTTTAGATTAAGCGGCTCGGAATCTTTGGCAACGTGCTCAGCTGAAACAGTGTTACCGCGAATCACAAATAGATCAACGCCGGCTTTCAAAACTACATCGCTGAACTGAGCGGTGCGCTGCGGTGAAAGTGCTGCCGACACCGTTACACCGCCAGCTCGAATCTGCGCGATGCGATCGCGAATTAGTTCTGGCTTGATTGGCTCGGCATAGATCTGTTGCATTCTTGCAGTTGCTTCAGAATCTTTTAGCTTGGAGATTTCTTCCAGAAGTTTTTCAGGTTTGTCATACCTAGTCCAAAGACCTTCAAGATCCAAAACTCCCAGTCCACCAAGTTTTCCAATTTCAATTGCCGTCTCAGGTGAAACAACAGAGTCCATCGGTGCTGCCAGAATTGGCATTGAAAATTGGTAGGCATCAATTGACCAGGTGGTTGAAACATCTTTAGGATCACGAGTTCTTCTAGTTGGAACAATTGCGATGTCATCAAAGGCATAGGCGCTCTTGGCGCGCTTGTTTCTGCCGATTTCTATTTCGGTCATGAAGATTTCTCCTAGCGAGTTCCGTAGTTGGGGGCTTCAATAGTCATCTGAACATCGTGCGGGTGTGACTCTTTGAGTCCAGCTGCAGTGATGCGGACAAACTTTCCCTTTTGCTGAAGCTCAGCAATTGTGCCACCGCCAACATATCCCATAGATGCTCTGAGGCCACCAATGAGCTGATGAGTTACGGAAGCGACCGAGCCGCGATAGGGCACCTGCCCTTCGATGCCTTCTGGGACAAGCTTGTCCTCACGAAGGACGTCGTCCTGGAAGTAGCGGTCTTTTGAGTAGCTCTGGGCTTCGCCCCTGGACTGCATTGCTCCAAGGGATCCCATACCTCTATACGTCTTGTATTGCTTGCCTCCAACGAAGGTGATCTCGCCTGGGGCCTCGTCGGTTCCGGCCAAAAGTGAACCAATCATTACGGCGTTTGCTCCTGCAACTAGCGCTTTTGGAATATCCCCCGAGAACTGCAATCCACCGTCTGCGATAACTGGAACTCCAGCTGGCTTGCAAGCGAGACTTGCTTGGTAAACGGCGGTGATTTGTGGCACACCAACACCAGCAACCACTCGTGTGGTGCAAATCGATCCTGGTCCAACTCCAACTTTGACACCATCAACACCTGCGTCAACTAAAGCTTGTGCGCCTTCGCGAGTTGCAACGTTGCCACCAATAATGTCAACATTTTTTGCAAACGGTTCTGACTTTAGTTTTCTAACCATTTCTAGAACCGCTTTGTTGTGACCGTGAGCAGTGTCAACAACCAATATGTCTACTCCAGCGTCAACAAGTGCCATTGATCGCTCCCAAGCGTCAGTTCCAACACCAACAGCTGCTGCAACAAGCAATCTTCCGCTGGAGTCTTTTGAAGCCAGCGGATACTTTTCGCTCTTGTCGAAGTCCTTAACTGTTATTAGTCCACGAAGTTTTCCCTGCTCGTCAACAAGTGGAAGCTTTTCGATGCGGTGCTGGGCAAAAATTGCAATTGCCTTGTCTGGAACAATTCCCACCGGAGCGGTAACAAGTGGCATTGGGGTCATTACGTCTTTCACCAGTGTTGTAGTTCTTTGAACATCAAGCACGAATCTCATGTCTCGGTTGGTGACAATGCCAAGAAGAAGACCATCTTCGTCAATAACTGGAAGACCTGAAACTCGGTACTTGCGGCACAGGTCATCAACTTCTTGAATTGTGGCAAGTGGGCCGATGGTTACCGGGTGGGTAATCATTCCAGCCTCAGACCTCTTTACTAGGTCTACCTGGCTGGCCTGGTCTTCCAAAGAGAGGTTGCGGTGCAAGACGCCAATTCCGCCCTGCCTGGCCATGGCAATTGCCAACCTTGCCTCGGTGACGGTGTCCATAGCGGAGGAAAGAAGGGGTATGTTGATTTCGACCCTTTTGGTGACCTTGGTTCTGGTGTTCACTTGGGAGGGAACCACGTCAGATTCACCCGGAAGAAGTAGTACGTCGTCGTAGGTCAGACCAACTAAGCCAAAGGGGTCTGGCTGGGCCATTTTGTACCTAACTATTGGGGTCAGAAGCTTCTTTACCCAAGTCTAGTTTTTTTTCAGGCCTAAAGACAGTGCTATTCTTTGGTAAACCCTGAAAACTGGGGTAAATCTTAGATGAGGCATCGATGCCCAGGAATGACATGGAGGCACCTTGATCCTCTCAAATAGCCAACGAGGTTCTAGAAGCTGGATTCGGCTGCTAATGCTGGCCATGGTTACTGCCATAACCTTTGGTGGCCTCTTTGCAACCAGTGCTCACGCCGACGAAGTTGGCACGGACCTGCCGTACAAAATTGTTGGAAACGTCAAAAATGAGGGAATCGCTCTAGAGGGGGTTCGCATCGTCGTTTCCGGTGGTGGCTACACCGCTGAAACTGTCACTGACGCAGAAGGTAAGTGGTACATCGGTGTTCCTGAGGAAGTGAGCTACACAGTAACTCTTGACCAGGAGACCCTGCCTTCCGGAATTGCGGTTATAGAAGAAGGTGGAGCGGAACAAACCGTTGAAATCGGGCCTTCGGGAAGCGTAACTAAGAACTTCTTCATTGGTGCCGGTGAGCGAATTGTAGTTAGCCTATTTGATCAAGTAATCGCGAGAGTCATTTATGGCTTGAACTTTGGTTTGATGCTTGGATTAGCCGCCGTTGGACTTTCATTGGTGTTTGGAACAACTGGTTTATCTAACTTCGCGCACGCCGAAATGGTCACCTTCGGTGCCATCACCGCATTTTTCCTCGGCGGCATCTTGGAGCTTCCAATTTGGATTGCAATTCCAGCTGCAGTTGTACTTAGTGGTCTGATGGGTTGGGGTCTGGATTCAGGTCTGTGGCGCCCGCTTAGAAGACGTGGGCTTGGCCTCGTGCAACTGATGATTGTGTCAATTGGATTGTCTCTTGCTGTTCGTTACTTGTTCCAATTCTTTGTTGGAGGAGGAACATCACAACTTCCTGGCTTTGACTCCCCGAAGATAAGGCTGTTTGGAGCAACTTCGCTAAGCGTCATTGATATTGCGTCGATGGTTTTGAGCCTTGTGGTGATCGTCGTATTCGCCTGGTGGCTCATGAACACCCAAACCGGAAAAGCTACCCGTGCTATTTCTGACAACCCAGACTTAGCAGCCGCCTCCGGTATCGATGTTGACCGTGTGATCAGGATTGTTTGGATAGTCGCAGCCGGACTGGCTGGTCTAGCTGGAGTGCTGTGGGCTTACTTCCGCCCAGGTATCAAGTGGGACATGGGAGCTCAGATCCTGCTGTTGATCTTTGCCGCTGTGACCCTTGGTGGCCTCGGAACTGCTTTTGGTGCCCTGCTTGGCGCTTTGGTAGTAGGTCTTTTGGTTGAGGTCTCAAGTCTCGTGATCCCTTCGGATCTAAAGTACGTAGGAGCGTTGGTCGTTCTGATCGTGATCTTGCTAGTAAGACCGCAGGGAATCCTGGGTCGAAAAGAACGAATAGGTTAGGGAAAGAGCTATGGACTGGTCTGCAATTTTATCCAACACCGCTCAAGGTCTTCTGAGCCCGGCCACTATGGCCTTCGCTCTTGCCGCTCTAGGGCTTGCGATGCACTTCGGTTTCGCAGGACTTCTGAACTTTGGTATCGCTGGCTTTATGGCCATCGGAGCGTACGGTTATGCAATCTCGATTCTCACCTTCGGTTTTGAGTGGTGGCAGGGAATTCTAGTTAGCTTGGTTGCTTCGGTTATCTTCTCACTGATTCTTGGAATCCCGACCCTGCGACTTCGCGGTGACTACCTGGCTATTGTGACTATTGCTGCTGCGGAAATTCTTCGCCTGCTATTTCTTACCAACGCCTTTGTTGATGTCACCGGTAGCGCCGATGGTCTATCTGGATACCACAACAGCTTCAGAGCGGCCAACCCATTCCCAGAAGGCGACTATGGATTCGGTCCTTGGACTTACAACAACATCGAGTTCTGGGTTCTAATCCTGGGCCTAATAACTTTGGCCATTTGTGCTTTCTTGCTGCTACTACTTATGAAGAGCCCATGGGGTCGAGTCATCAAAGGTATCCGCGAAGACGAGGATGCCGTTCGAGCACTTGGAAAGAACGTTTTTGCCTACAAAATGCAAGCACTAATCATTGGTGGAGTGTTTGGTTCCTTGGGTGGAATCATTTACGCTCTACCATCATCGGTAAACCCAGGTGTTTATGTGACCTCGTTGACCTTCTTCGTTTGGACAGCACTACTTCTAGGTGGGGCGGCAACCGTGTTTGGCCCAGTGCTCGGAGCAGTTATCTTCTGGGTTCTTCAAGCGTTTCTATCGAACGTGCTACCTCAGCTGGTTTCCAGCGGAGTCCTCCCATTCATTAGTAGCATTCAGGCTTCGACTATCAGGTTCATCCTGGTGGGAGTGGGTCTCATGCTTCTTGTCATCTACCGTCCTCAAGGAATCCTTGGAGACAAAAAGGAGCTGACCTTTGTCAAGTAGTAGCGCAAAACTGCCAGGAAAGCCCGCAGCTAAAACCACCGGATTGCACGTTGGAACCATTCGTCCAGGTGTACCAAAAGTAGATCCGATCATCACCATGGACAATGTCTCACGCAAATTCGGAGGCCTCGTAGCCGTTGACGTTGAGCACCTAGAGATTCCACGCGGTGCCATAACGGCCCTGATTGGTCCTAACGGTGCCGGTAAGACAACACTGTTTAACTTGCTGACTGGCTTTGATAAGCCAGACACCGGAACTTGGAACTTCGCAGGAAAGTCCCTGGCGGGTATTCCTGCTTTCAAGGTGGCTCAGATGGGTCAGGTCCGCACCTTCCAGCTCACCAAGGCATTGAGCCTACTTACCGTGTTGCAGAACATGAAGCTCGGTGCCAAGGACCAGCGTGGAGAGAAGTTGATGTTCTCAATCTTCCCGTTCCTATGGAAAGCCAAGGAGCAGGAGATTGAAGAAAAAGCTCTAGAGCTTCTAAAGAGGTTCAAGCTAGACGCCAAGAAGGACGACTTCGCTGCCAGCCTCTCCGGTGGTCAGCGCAAGCTATTGGAAATGGCTCGAGCCTTAATGACCGATCCAGTTCTTGTGATGCTTGATGAGCCGATGGCTGGAGTGAACCCTGCTCTAACCCAGTCACTTCTTGAGCACGTTCTGAATCTAAAGAACGAGGGTATGACCGTATTGTTTGTCGAGCACGACATGCATATGGTTAGACACATCGCCGATTGGGTTGTTGTAATGGCTGAGGGTCGAGTAGTTGCAGAAGGTCCAGCAGATGAGGTTATGAAGAACCCAGCCGTTATCGATGCTTACCTCGGTTCTCATCAAGACACTGATCTTGGAACAGTCACCGGGCGAATCACTTTGCCAACCAAGGGAAAGAAGTAAACCATGACTAATGTTCCAGTAATTGAAACCAAATCATTGGTTGCGGGCTATCTTCCTGGCGTAAACATCCTTAATGGTGCTAACTTCTTCGCGAACCAGGGAGAACTTGTTGGAATCATTGGCCCAAACGGTGCCGGTAAGTCCACACTTCTCAAAGCAATCTTTGGTCTTGTAAAGGTTCGCGAGGGCGAGATCTTGCTAAACGGAGAATCAATCGCGAACCTTAAGGCAAACCAATTGGTAGCTAAGGGAATCGGATACGTTCCACAGAACAATAACGTCTTTCCTTCTCTAACAATTGAAGAGAACCTTCAGATGGGCTTGTTCCAGAACCCTAAGAGCTATGACGAGCGCCTAGAGTTTGTCACCGGGATCTTTGCTGAGCTCGGTAAGAGACTGAAGCAACGTGCCGGCTCGCTTTCTGGTGGAGAACGCCAGATGGTGGCCATGAGCCGAGCGCTGATGATGGACCCAAAGGTATTGCTACTAGATGAGCCTTCGGCTGGATTATCCCCCGTAAGACAAGACGAGGCTTTTATTCGTGTTTCTGAGATCAACAAGGCGGGTGTGACAACCATCATGGTTGAGCAAAATGCCCGCCGTTGCCTCCAGATCTCGGACCGGGCATACGTGCTTGATCAGGGTAAGGACGCTGTGGTTGGAAGCGGAAGAGAGCTTCTAAACGATCCAAAGGTTATCGGACTCTACCTGGGAACCCTAGGCGAGTAAAGAAATAACTTAAACGAAAAACCCCCGGGATTGCTCCCGGGGGTTTTTCTAATTGATGCTTATTTGGCTGGAACGTAGGTGTTGTCGTCCTGGTAGACGTATACACCGATGCTCGCCTCGGTTGGGTCACCATTCTCATCGAATGTGATTGGACCAGAAACACCATCGTAGTCAGCGACTCCGCCGCCGATGATGATGTCAGCACACTCAGCAAAGCTGGTGCACTTGGTACCTGAACCGGAACCTCCAGAAACTTCCTGAAGCTTGCCAG
>JBIIME010000005.1:0-38132 GCA_044338175.1 Rhodoluna sp. | reverse complement strand
GAATTCCTGTTAGCGGGGATTTTCCCGATGTGGCTAGTGAGGGATTCGAACCCCCGAAGGCTGAGCCAGCTGATTTACAGTCAGTTCCCTTTGGCCGCTTGGGTAACTAGCCATGCAGCAAAATCTATGAAGTCGGATTTGGATGCCTTAAAAGGATACCAATATTTACCAAACGCTAACTACTGCAATTTGCCTGAGAACCAATGGCTGCTTGGGTAAACTAACCGCATGGCTGATTCCTCATTCGACATCGTAAGCAAAGTTGACCCACAAGAAGTAGCAAACGCCTTAAACCAGGCGCATAAAGAAGTCGAACAACGCTACGACTTCAAAGGTGTTGGTGCATCGATTGAGCAATCTGGCGACAAGATCTTGATGAAAGCCAATAGCGAAGAAAGAGTTAAGGCAATTCTTGATGTCTTCCAAAGCAAGCTTGTAAAGCGTGGAGTTTCTCTAAAAAGCCTGGAAGATGGCAAGCCCTTTCCTTCCGGTAAAGAATTCCGCATCGAAGCCAAAATAAAAGACGGCATCAACCAAGAACAAGCCAAGAAGATTTCAAAGGTCATCCGTGAAGAAGGCCCCAAGAGCATCAAGAGCCAAATTCAAGGCGACGAGCTTCGGGTTTCTAGTAAATCTAGAGATGATTTGCAGGAGCTTCAGGCTCTGCTGAAATCTAAAGATCTAGAAGTAGATCTACAGTTCGTCAATTACCGTTAGTGAACCAGTAATTGGGAAAGCGTTTTCAACAGCTTCCTTGCGCTTAGCTTGCTTGGCAAGTCTTCCCGAAAGTATTCCCGCAATAAACATCAAAACAATTGGCAGGACGAAAGCTATCTGAAGACCCACGCTCTCAGCCAAACCACCCATGACAACCTTGGCGCCAATTACAGCCAGTGAGTTCAGCAGCGACATTCTCGCGAGGGCCTGTGAAGTCGTGAGGCCAGAAACGTGGCCAGCTGCTCCAAAGAAAGAGGGAACAAGAGGAGCAAGACCAAACCCACCCAGCGCCCAAAACAGTGAAAGAACAACTAGGGCAAGAATCTGATCATGCTCGACAATTGGCGGAGCCACCACTAGCCCGATGGCCATCATTATCGACCCGTAGATTCCACCCCACTTGGATAGCTCACTGATGTGGTATTTCTCAGTTGCTCGAGTAATCAATAGACGGCCACCAATCATGGCAAGCATGAATGATGCGAAAGGTACCGCTCCCAAAGTTGGTGAGAGCAGCATTACCTCCTGTGAGAAAAGGGCGGACCAGTCCATCATCACTAGCTCTAGGAACACTCCAGTAAATAGTCCAAGGGCTAATAGCCAAAGCTGGTTTGGGGACTTGAAGAATGGCACTTTCTTAGATGCTTGCTTCTCTTCTTTATGGCCATCTTCCTCAGGAGAAAGCATGGATCGAACATAAACCTGGAACACCACTAAGCAAACTAGAGGAACAACAAACAAGTGAATCTGGAGCGAAACGAAGCTGGCCATGATTCCAGATAACGAAGCACTTACCCCTGCCCCGATACTCCAGGCGGCGTGGAACTTACCGATAATCACTTTCTTAACTCTTTTTTGCAGCATCACTGATTGAGCATTAATTGCAATGTTGAAAAAGCTCATGCTGAACATCATCACGGTTTGGAACAGGAAGAAAACAAAACCATTTGGTGCCCACGCCAAGCTCATAACCGACAGCACTATAAATACGCTCGAGAGGTTAATGATTGGCCTAGTCCCGAATCTTCCAACCAACCGGTTCGCAACTAATAGCGGCAACAAAGAACCAATTCCTGCAAATCCAATAATCAAACCCCAGACCGCAAACGACACGCCAATCTGTTCGATAATTTCAGGGATTCGTGGGATAAAGGTGATTGCAACAAATCCTTGGGTAAAGAAGAAAACAGAAAGTGCTGTTTGTGCACTCTTTAGTCTTGCTGGGGGTAGGGGCATGTGAGCTACTTCTTTTTCGCAACGTTTAGGAAGTCTTCGCGCTCAACAAGCTTGATTCTCTCTCGCTCTTCGGCTTCACCCAACCGCTTTTCCTCGGCATCGATTCTGAGCCATTCTGGCCAGCCAACAAAATCAATCTTTCTCGAAGTGAGCAGATCGGTTATTGAATCCTCGGATGGAGATGCCGGTTGCCACCAATTGTTCTTGTCTTCAATGATCTGAGCAATGGTTTCAATTGCATCACTCTTGGTGTGTCCAATGAGTCCTACTGGACCGCGCTTGATCCATCCGGTCGCGTAAACGCCTTGAATGTGTTTCCCGTCTGAATCTAAAACGCGACCCTTGTCGTTTGGGATTACACCGGCTTTTTCGTCAAACGGAACTTCACTCAACTCTGAGCCAAAGTACCCAACCGCGCGATAAACAGCCTGAATCGGGATCTCCCTTAACTCGCCGGTTGGCCTCACGTTTCCAGTTCCATCGAGCTGTGTTCTTTCAATCTTGATGCCGGCTACCTTGCCATCTTTTTCTAGAATCTCAACCGGTGCACTAAAAAAGTGCAGGTGCAGTTTGCGCTTGGCGCCAGTGATCTCATTTGATCGAAGCTCTTCTAGGGTTTTCACCATCACCCTGGTTTGGTTATTGCTGTCAATAGCTTTCTGTGATCCCTCGTCGTACTGGAAGTCCTCGTCATAAACGATGGTGTCTACGCCTTCTATGTGAACTGCCTCACGAAGTTCTAACGGCGAGAACTTCACTTGAGCAGGTCCTCTCCGGCCAAAGACATGAACATCGGTAGCTTGTGATGCGCGGAGTCCCTGATACACGTTGTCTGGGATGTCAGTTGAGAGCATGGCTTCAGCTGGCTTTGAGAGAACTCTGGCAACGTCCAAAGCTACGTTGCCGTTTCCCAAAACCGCAATTTCCTTGGCGCTTAGGTCCCAGCTACGTTCAAAGTCAGGGTGAGCGTCGTACCAGTTCACAAAAGCAGCCGCACCAAAAGATCCTTCAATATCTATACCTGGGATGTTTAGGTTGGCATCTTTTACGGCACCGGTTGAGAAGATAACTGCGTTGTAGTGCATTTTTAGATCATCAAGAGTTATGTCTTTGCCGTATTCAACGTTTCCAAAGAATCTGATGTCGCCTCGGTCAAGCACTTCATAGAGGGCTCTAATGATCCCTTTGATTCGTGGGTGATCTGGCGCAACTCCGTAGCGAACGAGTCCATATGGCGCAGGAAGTAAATCAAAAAGATCGATAGAGACGTCAAAGTCACGAAGTTCGGATTTGATGATTAGGTCAGCTGCGTAAATACCCGCTGGACCAGCACCCACAATCGCAAGCCTGAGCTTAGACATTTATCTATTCCTTTTTTACTAAAACTTATTTACTGCGCTCTATGATCGCTTCAGCAAAAGAATTCAAAGCTTCACGAACTGGGCCCGTTGGTAATTCGTCCAATGCACTAATAGCTTGCGCAGCCCATCTCTTGGCTTCTTGGTAGGTTCGCTCCGTTACAGGGTGGTCCTTGAGAGCCTTAAGAACGGTCTGGAGTTTGGCTTCATCGTCGAGGCCGGAGTCAATTATGTCAATCAACTTGGCCGCCTCCAAATCGTTCTTGGCTTCCTGCCTTAGATACATAACTGGCAGGGTTGGAACGCCTGCTCTTAGGTCAGTACCTGGAGTCTTTCCCGAAACCGAACCGTCCGAATGGACATCGATGTAGTCATCGATTAGTTGGAAAGCGATACCTACCGCTTCACCGTATTTTCTTACCGGCTCACGAAGTGCCTGATCCGCGCCGGAGAAAATCACACCGAGTTCAGCTGATGCTGCAATGAGCGATCCGGTTTTATCTGCAAGAACTCTTAGATAATGCTCAATTGGATCTTCGCCATCTTGTGGGCCAACTGTTTCGTTTAGTTGACCAAGGCAAAGTCTTTCAAAAGTATCTGCCTGGATAGTAAGTACTTTTTCACCCAACTTGGAAACCAACTGTGACGCTCTTGCAAACAGTAAATCGCCGGTCAAAATTGCTACGTTGTTTCCCCATATTTCATGAGCTGAGTCAACGCCTCTTCTTCTCGGTGCGTCATCCATCACGTCATCGTGATACAAGGTTCCGATGTGAGTTAGCTCTACCACGACCGCAGCTTTAATAACTTCATCGAGATTAGCTTCGCCGAGCTGCGAGGTAAGAAGAACAAGGATCGGTCTAATTCTTTTTCCACCGGCATCAATCAGGTGCCGAGTGGTTACCTTGGCAATTGGATCTGTGTGCTTGACGGCCTCTATCAACTGCAGCTCAACTTTGTCTAAGCCAATTTCTAGTTTTTTTAGAAGTTCCTTATCGGCGACTTTTCTTAGTTGTCTTGGAAGAGCTGTGCGCGCCATCTAGACCGCCTTAGGTTTGAAGCCGCTGTGAATGGCAACTATCCCAAAAGTTTGGTTTAGGTAACTTACGGATTCAAAACCAGCCGCTTCAATGATCTTTACCAATTCCTGCTGGCTTGGCCAAGTATCGATTGATTCGGCTAGGTAGCTGTAAGCCTCTGGAGTCTTACTAACCAAAGCTGACAGGGTTGGAAGAATGTTACGCAAATAGAAGCGGTAAAGACTGTTGAAGAACTTGTTTGGGATTCTAGAGAACTCACAAACCACTAATTTGCCGCCGGGCTTTAGCACCCGAAGCATTTCTTCCAGAGCTACCTCGGTTTTCTCAACGTTTCTGATGCCAAATGAAATAGTTACGGTGTCAAACTCTTGGTCAGCAAAGGGAAGATTTGCAGCGTCGGCAAACACGAACTCGAGTTCCGGGTGCCTTCTTCTTCCCTCTTCGAGCATGCCTTGGGAAAAGTCTGCTGCCACCACTTTCACGCCTTCGCGCATAAACACTATGGAGGAAGACCCGGTACCAGCCGCTAGGTCCAGAATGATTTGACCAGGCTTGGAATTTACTAGTTTGGCTACCTTTTTACGCCAGATTCTGGCTGAGCCGAATGAGAGTAAGTCGTTAGCTTTGTCGTAGTTTTTCGCTACACCATCAAACATCTCCGCTACTTGTTGCGGGTTTTTGGATAGGTCAGCTTTACTCACTATTCAATCTTAGCTTTGACTTAGAATTTAGAGAGCCGGCCATATTTGGTCCCGATCAGAACTGGTTTGAATGTCAAAACTTGGAAAACTCCGCGTTCTAACGCGCGAGGTTGCCACGCCTGAAGGCTTCGACATAACCAAGCACTTTCCAGAAGACGCAACCGTATTCATTCGAGGCGGACAAGGAATACTAGGTTTTGGCGAGGTCGCTAGATTCGAGACTTCTGGACCAAACCGCATCTCAGACCTCGCAAGCATTTGGCGCGATCAGGTTTTGCTTGCAGAAGTGACCGATTCGCTGCGTATTCAATGCACGGGACTTGTGGCCTTTGGTTCTGTAACTTTTTCTGAAGACAGCACGATCAATTCGGTCCTTGTGGTCCCAAGACTTGTTCTTGGAACTAGAGATGGACGCAGTTGGATTACAGAAATTCTCCCTGAAGGCGAAGATTCAATCAGTGTTGATTTTCTAACTCAGCCATCAACTTATCGAGCCAATGAAAAGCTGAAGTTTCACGACGGTGCAATGAGCGGTGAATACTTTATGAGCCAAGCCGAAGTCGCGATCGAGAAAATCAGAGCCGGTCGCATTCAAAAAGTTGTACTGGCCAGGGACATAGTTGCCCAGTTGCCCACTGGTTTTGATCTTCGAACAGCACTTAGGAATCTCGCAGTTAGATACCCAAGTTGCTGGGTTTACAGCGTGGCTGGGAACTTCGGTGCATCGCCAGAGCTTTTGGTGCGCGTTTCTCACGGGCAGGTCTCTGCTCGAGTACTGGCAGGAACCGCAGCCAGGGGAACAACCGATGAAACTGATAAAGAAATTGCTGCCGGGCTTTTGGTTTCTGAAAAGAATCTGCATGAACACGAGTTTGCTGTGGACTCGATGGTTCAGGAGCTCTCGCCGTTTTGCACGACAGTTGATACCGATGAAAAGCCATTCACCTTGGCCCTGCCAGATGTTTGGCACCTCGCCAGTGATGTTTACGGAAAGCTCAAGAAGAATATTTCTGTTTTGGATTTGGCTGCCTACTTGCATCCCACCGCTGCTGTTGCAGGAACATCAAGAAAAGCCGCGCAGGATTTGATAAGCGAACTAGAACCTTTCGATCGTGGCGGGTACGCAGGGCCAGTTGGTTGGATTGGTGCTGACGGTGACGGAGAGTGGGCTATCGCAATTCGCGGTGGATTTATTGAGCAAGACGTCATTACAGCTTTTGCAGGGTGTGGTTTGGTTTCCGAATCCGATCCGCAGGACGAACTGGCAGAAACCGAGCTGAAGTTTGCTCCGATTCGTGGCGCTCTGAGTTAGAGCTTGATTTCGATTAGGACTCGGCCCGTTTTAGTAAGTGCCTCACGTAACTCAGTTTCGTTGGTGGGACAAAAGTAACTGAAACCGTAAGCGTTTGCGAGCGACCAATAATCTACTTTTTGACCAGCTCTAAACACTCGATCAAAGACTGATTCTTCAACAACGTTTCTAACTTCAAGTTTTTCAAAGAGTGATCCACCTTGATCGTTAACCATTATTAACTGCAGATTCAAATCTTCTTCACTGTCTTCAATCATCGAAGAGGCATCGTGAATCAAGGTTAGATCTCCGATGATCGCCCGGGTGAAAGACCCTTCGCCACCAAGAGCTATTCCGGTAGCTGTTGCGATGGTTCCATCAATTCCAGCCAATCCCCTATTTGCAAATACCTGTATTGCTTTAGCGGGAGCCCAGGTGTCGGCTTCGCGAATCATTCGAGAAGCTCCAAGCACGATGGTGTCTTCGATTTCACTGACGTCGTAGACAATCTCAATAACTTGTCTTCGATCAAGTGATTTTCCAGTTTCTTGAACTGAGAGCCAGTTGTGTGCCGCTACTCTCCACCTTGCCAACCAGTCATTACTGACTTCACCGTTGACTGTAATCTCATCAGCTATTTCACTCGCGTTTCCATAGGGATTAAACGGTCCCATTAATTTGGATTTGATTACAACCAGTTCAATATCTTTGCGTGCGATAAGTTTTTGCACCTGGCGGCTAAGAGTTGGTTTTCCATAAACCACCACGCGCTGAATTCCCTCGGTCAGATCTTTCTCTTCTTCCAAAAGAGCTGGGTAACCGATTATTGCGTTCGCCCCCACGCGGCATCTCGAGCTGGGCTCTGCAAAAATTGGCCAGCCGAATGCTTCAGCAGCTTCGAGGGCTTCCAACCCTGCTTCTGCTCCAGCAACCATGATTGTGTTTTTTTCGCCTGACAAAATAGCGAAGGTTGGTTGGTAGTTTTCTTGATCACTGAGTCTGGCTCCAGGGTAAAGATCACTTGCGTTTGGCTCAGCAGAAGAAAGCGGTTCTCTAAAACAAAGATTTAGCTGCACCGGTCCAGGGGATCTTTGGTTGATGCCTAGAGCTGTTGCAACGGCTTTCTCAGCAAGTCCTTTTACGAAGTTGGTGTCGACTGGATCAGTTGGTGCTTCGACATCTGTGCAGGATCTCACCGAGTCTCCGAAGATGCCGACTTGATTGGTGGTTTGGTTTGCTCCCACCCCACGCAGTTCAGCAGGGCGGTCCGCGGTTAGCAAGATAAGTGGAACGCCGCTGTGGCTTGCCTCCAGCACAGCAGGAAGCAAGTTCGCTACCGCAGTTCCAGATGTTGTGACAATCGCAACCGGCCTTCCACTAGCTTTAGCAGCACCCAGTGCGGTGAACGCCATGGAGCGCTCGTCGATGCGAACTCGAAGTACCAGCCGGTTGGCATCGTGAAGCTGTTGAGCGGCAATAGCAAGAGATTGTGACCTGGATCCAGGTGAGAGAAATACTTCCTCAACTTCTAGTTCTGATAGAGCTGCGAGGAGGTTTGCTGAAAAAACTTGAGCTGCCGACTGCATTGGAGTTAGGACTTATCCTTACTGGCACTGTCGCCAGAATCCTCATCCGGTTCAGTCTCTGGCTTTTGAGCTTCAGGCTTCTCTTTTTCCAGCTTGTCCGAAAGATCGCGCAAAAATGCCGGGTCGTCATCGGGGGCCACAATTTTGGTTCTACCAAATCGGTTCTTTGGACCACCGATTGGTCTGCCGAGCACCAGGTACAGCAATCCACCAATGATTGGGACAAATAGACAAATTACAATCCAGGCCCACTTGGGTAGGTTTCTTACTTCATTCTTTTTGGCGCTGGCAGCAAAAACTGTCACAAAAACAGTAAATAACAACCAAGCAGCGAAAATGAAAAGCAGTGTTCTAACCATGGTTTAACTCTAAGCCAGATAGAAACCTAGAATGAAACTATGAAAAATCCTTGGATAGTCTTTATTGCTGCTCGATTGGGTCTATTCGCGGGCTTCTTGGCGATTTTCCTTGTTCTTGGCTTCGATTGGCTCTATTCCACACTGGTTTCCGGAGCCCTCGCGTTGGCAGTTTCCCTAGTATTTCTGCAGAAACAGCGGGATGCGCTTTCCAAAGAGATTTACAAGCAGTTTGGTAAAGACAAACATTCAGCTGCTCCAGATTTGGACGCAGACTTCGAGAACAGAATTCTCGATTTAGAAAAAGACGACGACAAGCCCGAGGGTAAGAAGTAGGGCGTAAGCCAGAGAAGCGAAGCTAGTTAGCTTCAAAACCAAAACTAGCTCCTTTGCAGTTTTTGCAGTCAAAACAATGACGGTTGCTGGACCCAATAGAAATACAACCCCGAAGGCTAAGAAGCTAGCTGGATAGAGCAGTGTGAAGTAGAGAAGTATCACAAACGGGAACCAGATCATAAGAAGAAATAGTCTCTTGGACCACTTGGCTCCCATCCGAACAGCAAGGGTTTTCTTCGACGAGCTCTTGTCGGTTTCAATGTCACGAATGTTATTGACCATCAAGACAGCGGCCGCAAAGCTTCCAGCCGCGATACCGCCAAGTATTGAGTTGAGATCGACAAATCCTATTTGAATGTATGCGGTGCCCATTGTTGCCACCAACCCAAAGAACACAAAGACAGCAATTTCCCCTAAGCCTGCGTAACCGTAGGGATTCTTGCCTCCGGTGTAAAACCAGGCTGCAACAATTGAAATCAGCCCCACTGCAATTAGCCACCACTGGCCGGTTATGACAACAATCTCAAAACCACTTGCTGCCGCTAATAGGAAAAACAACATCGCAGCGGTTTTCACGGACTCCGGCTTAACGGATTTTGACCCGGTAAGTCTCAGCGGTCCAACTCTCTTGTCATCTGTTCCTCGAATGCCGTCAGAATAATCGTTGGCAAAGTTGACGCCTATTTGTAAAAACAAAGCAACGCCCAGTGCAAGAGCAGTAAGAAGTAAGTCAAAGCGCTGCATGGCATCGGCAGCTCCTGCTCCAATTGCTACTGGTGCAATTGCAAGTGGAAGCGTGCGAAGCCTTGCTCCCTCAATCCAGAGGCGAATTTTCTTCTTATTCAAATTGACTCCTGAGAAAACAACTTTGAAACCGATAGGGTATCGATTTTCAATGTTGCAAGCTTTGGAAGTTTATCAACGCGGATTACCCTTATTGGCTTCCCGGCAGGACCTAACAACGCAGCAAGTTGATTTGCGATGTCGTCGGCTACCTCCGGGGAGCCAACGTAGCAAACACCAACTCGCTCACCCCAGGTGTCATCGCTAATTGCTACCGCTGCAATCTCTTCAACTCCAGGAAGTTCTGAGCCCAGGTATTCAACTCGATCCAGTGAAACCTTCAGCCCCCCGGAAATTATTACTCGATCAGCCCGTCCCAAGATAACCAACTTGCCTCCCTCGGAAAGCTCCGCGAGGTCGTTGGTGAAAATCCAATCATCTTGATCCTCAGCCAAAGTTTTCCCCTGAATAAGTAATCTGCCATCGGGTGCAATTTTTAGCCTCACACCTTCAAGCGGAATTCCGTCGTAGACACAACCACCGGAAGTTTCAGTCATGCCATAGCTGATAACCACTTTTAGTCCTAGTGCGAGAGCTCGTTCCTGAAGCTCAAGAGCGGTTGCTTGCCCGCCAACTAAAATTGCCCTGAAACCTCTAAGGATCTCGAGTAATGCTTGGTCAATCTCACAAGCAGCAACCAGCTTTGCTAGCTGGGTTGGGACAAGAGATGTGTACTTATTGCTGTGGCTCATCATGTTTGCTGAACGGAAGAAGGCTTCGGTGGTAAAAGGTAAAGCGGTATTCATCATCACCGGTTGTGTATCTGCAAGAACCGATCGCAACAGCACCTGCTGCCCGGCAATGAAGTTAATTGGTAAGGCTAGTAACCACTGACCAGCTGGACCCAATCTTTCCTGCCCGGCAGTTGCAGCGTGCTCGAGTGCTTTGAGTGAAATAGAAATTCTCTTTGGAACTCCCGTAGACCCCGAGCTCTCCACAACACAAGCTATGTGATCATCAACAAATTCTGGTGTTGGTTCAATCACTGGCATCACGCCATTGATTGCCGGTGATGAAACAAAAAGAGCTTTTTTAGAAGCGATTACATCCAGCATCACTTGCAAGGCTTTTACGGTTTCGTTAGCAGGAAGTACGACTAATGGCTTGGGCATTTTTGATTAGAAGTGCCAAGGATATGGCGCCCAGTTTGGAGCGCGCTTTTCCAAGAATGCGTTTTTGCCTTCAGCAGCTTCTTCAGTTGCGTAGGCCAACCTAGTTGCTTCTCCTGCAAAAAGCTGTTGCCCAACAAGACCGTCATCAACTGCATTCAATGCATACTTCAGCATTCGAATCGAAGTGGGTGACTTTCTCATGATTTCTGCAGCCCATTTAAGCCCTGCTTTTTCTAAGTCTTGGTGTGCTACCGCTAGGTTTACTACCCCCATGCTCACCGCCTTATTGGCGTCATACTCTTGACCTAAGAAGAAGATTTCACGAGCAAACTTCTGACCAGCCTGGCGCGCAAGATAAGCGCTACCAAAACCACCATCGAAGGATCCAACATCGGCATCGGTTTGCTTGAACTTAGCGTGCTCGATACTTGCGATACTCAAATCGCAAACAACGTTCAAGGAATGTCCCCCGCCTGCTGCCCAGCCTGGGACCAAGGCAATAACAACCTTTGGCATAAATCGGATCAGCCTCTGCACCTCGAGAATGTGAAGGCGGCCCGAGTATTCAGGGTCTAGGTTTTGTTCATCGTCTGCGTACTGGTATCCGTCTTTGCCACGAACTCTTTGATCACCGCCACTTGAAAACGCCCAGCCACCGTCTTTAGCGGATGGTCCGTTACCGGTTAGTAAGACAACACCAACTTTTGAATTGGTCCTGGCGTTCTCGAGGCTAGCGGCTAGCTCGTCAACTGTTTTTGGTCTAAAGGCATTGCGCACTTCAGGGCGGTTAAAGGCAATTCGCACAACGCCTAATGACTTGTGCTGGTGATAAGTAATATCTGTTTGCTTCTCAAAACCTGGCACTTGGTGCCAAATGCTGGCGTCGAAAAGCTCAGAAACTTGATTTGCCATGCTCCTAGACTAACAATGTGAAGCCTCGCCTGAATGACTTAGTTGCTACCGCCAAGGTTGTAAGCATTCCGCTGCGCACCAAATTCCGCGGGCTAACTGAACGAGAGTTACTGGTATTTGAAGGACCTAATGGCTGGAGTGAATGGGCAGCCTTTTCCGAATACCAAGACGAGGAAGCCGCCACCTGGTTACAAGCCGCCATCGAGTGGGGCTATGAAACGGTTCCAGAACCGGTTAGAAAACAGGTTCCCGTAAACGCCATTTTGCCGGCGGTGCCAGCCGATGAGGTTGCCAAGGTGCTGGGTCGTGCTGGAAAATTCTCAACTGTCAAGATCAAAGTTGCCGACCCAAAGCAAGAGATTGCAGACGATATAGCCCGCATTCTTGAAGTTAGAAACTTATTCCCCGATGTCAAATTGCGCCTAGATGCCAACGGCGGCTACGCAGTACCACAAGCTCTAGAAATGATTTCTGAACTAGATAAAAACTCAATTGAACTGGAATTTTTTGAACAGCCCGTTGCGACAATTCCCGAGCTAGCTGAGCTACGAGTTGAGATTGGCAAGCGAGAGTCAAAAATGAGAATTGCAGCTGACGAATCAGTCAGAAAATCCTCTGATCCACTTGCGGTTGAACTTGCTGGGGCAGCTGACTTGCTGGTTCTAAAAAGTGCACCACTTGGCGGTATTGCCAGCGGTTTAGCTGTTGCCAATTCTTCACGGCTTGAAATCTGCGCCTCCAGTGCGATGCAGTCTTCAATTGGTTTGGCTGCTGAATTGCACTTTGCTTCATGTCTTCCGGAACTAAATTATGACGCCGGACTTGGCACAGGTTTCCTCTTTGGAGGAGATCTATCTTCAGACCGGTTGATTCCTGAAAATGGAATCCTTGAGCTTCGTCGTCCAGAGATTAATACTTCATCGCTAGAAATCTTGAAAGCAGAAGATCACAGGTTTGACTGGTGGATCGCTAGGTTGGAACGCTGCTCAAGGATTCTAGGTTTAGAGTCCTGAGTAAACGTGCAAACCTTTGAAGAACATGTTCACGATGGTGAAGTTGAATACAACTGCAGCAAACCCGACAAGTCCTAACCAGACCGCACGCTTACCGGTCCAACCTCTTGTTGCGTTGGCGTGGAGGTAACCGGCGTAGATTGTCCAAATAATAAAGGTCCACACTTCTTTGGTATCCCAACCCCAGTAGCGGTGCCAGGCACGCTCTGCCCAAATTGCACCTGCAATTAATGTGAAGCTCCAAAGAATAAAACCAACGATGTTGAATCGATACGCGAGCTGTTCAAGAGTTTCTTTCTTTGGAAAGATTCCCATTACGCGCTTGAAATTCGCAACTCCCTTGGTCTTTGCTTTTTCAACCCAATTAGCTGTCTTTAGTAGATAAGCGGTTGATAGCGCAGCTGCGATACTGAAGAATGCCGTTGCTAAAAGTGCTACCAAAACGTGGATCACTAGCCAGAAGCTTTGCAGTGCTGGCATCAGCGACTGAACCTCTACGTAAAAAAGCGATACAGCCGTGCCGAGTACTAACAGTACAAATCCAACTACGAATGTGGCAAGGATTCTTACTTCTTGAACGCGAATAGAAATCAAGAAGATCATCATGAGAATTAATGCACCGGTAATTGAGTACTCGTAAAGATTTGACCAAGGAACTCTCGAGGCGGCAATTCCTCGCATTATTACGCCAGCTGCCAAAACCAGGGTTGCGATGACAGCCAAAGAAAGCCCGACTCGCTCTAGGGCTGATGAGGCCTTGACCTCTTTAACTTTTTTGCTGGCGGCTTTAGAAAGGTGCCAGCCCAATACCAAAAAAGCAGCGGTGAAAACCAGCATAGAAACAAAAACCACCAGTAAAGAGGTCTGGGACAGGCTTTCATTCAGGACAACGGAGTTCATTTACTTCCTTTTTTTATCTCTTGAGTTAATTCTCTAACAACTTCTTCAAGTCTTGGATCGTCTCGCTTGGAAAGTGCTGCAACTTCAAAACCCGAAGCTGTGCTTTTAACCCAAACTCTGCGGCGAGGAGTAATCAGCCCAACAATCACTCCACCCAAAGCAAGTAGTGAAAACAGCAGCACCCAAGCCTGACCTGGGTTGTGTGCGATATCCAGAGAGGCAAATCGCTTGATGCCATCAAAAGTTACGGTACCTAAACCATTTGGAAGATCCTTGGTTTGACCAAGTTCCAAAACCACTCCTGGGCTTGGTGCATCACGACCAGCGACCTGAGTAAGTCTGTCGGTATCCAGTGCATAAACGTTCAATGACTGACCACTGTCTAGCCCAAGATCACCGGTGTAGACATTCATAGAGATCAGCGGGTTCACAACCCCAGGGAACATTGAGGTGTATGCACCGGTTGAGAGCTCTGCCGCTGTTGGATAGAAGAAAGCAACAATTCCAATTTGCTCTGGTTGATTGTCTGGAACCTTGATGATTCCAATGGACGTCATGTTGTTATCTTGAGGAAGAAAAATTGTTGCACCCGAGTAGCTGATGTCCCCGTTGGCGTCTCGAACTGTGATCTCTGGAGCATAGCCGTGACCGGTTAGGTACAAGCTGGCACCTGGCTCATCTAAAGGCGAGTTGACCTGAACCAGCGAGGTTTCACCTGGATCGTCGGGGGAGGTTTTTCTGGTTACTGTGGCACGAAAATCTAGCGGTGCTCCAATGTTGGTCTCGTTGCTGAAGTCGTAGTCGACTTCAAACTTATCCAGCGTGACGCTAAGCGGAGTCAGAGTCTCCGGGTTGAAAAACAGACCTGGCGACAAGGAGTCAAACCCTGCAAGGTTGTTCACAAAAGTGTCACCCTCTGCCAGCACTCTTTGTCCCGAGAAGCTGTAGCCACCGCCAACTCCGACTGCTATAAGTACTCCAACAAGTGATAAGTGAAAAACCAGATTTCCGGTTTCGCGCATGTATCCCTTTTCAGCACTAATTGAATTCCCGCGCTTGATCACTCTGAAGTTTCTGCTTTTTAGAATCTGCATTCCTACCTGCACTGGGTCTAGGCCTTTGGGGGTAGTGGACTTTTGATATGCAGGCATGCGAGATAAAGATGTTGGGGTCTTGACTGGTTCTTGGCGAATAGCTTCATAGTGCACCTTGGTTCTTGGAAGAACACATCCAACGAGTGAAGTAAAAAGAAGAATGTAAATTGCAGAGAACCAAATTGATCCGTAAACATCAAACAGCTGGAAAAAATCTAGAACCGGAGCTAACCCGGGATTGTTATCGAAGAACTGCGCTACACCGTTTGGATCAGCCGAGCGCTGAGGATAGATCGAACCTGGAACAGCCGCAGCCGCCAAAAGTAATAGAAGTATGAGAGCGGTTTTCATACTGGTTAGTTGTCGCCAGATCCATCTGGACCAACCAGTTAGACCTATATCAGGAGCGTCATAGCGCTGGGGTAAAGACACCGAACACCCCCTGAATCCAAGATGCGAAACCGATCCATAGTCCGGTAGCTAGTGCGATACCAAGAAGAATCAAGATCACGCCACCGGCGATGTTGAAAGTTCTGATGTGCTTTTTCACAAAACCTACGGACTTGGTAGCCCAACCAAACCCTGCGGCAATTGCAATGAATGGCAATCCGATTCCGATCGAATACAAAAACGCCAATAGCGCTCCGCGACCCGGCGACCCGGCATCAGAAGCGAGAGTCAGAACAGCGGCAAGAGTTGGACCGATGCAAGGGGTCCAACCTAGACCAAATGCCACACCCAATAGCGGTGCTCCAGCGAGTCCAATCTTTGGTTTCAGAGAAGTTTTGAAAGTTCTCTGCAGGAAAGAGAACTGACCGATTAATACCAGTCCAAGCAAAATTATGATCACTCCAAGAACTTGCTGCACCCAGGCCAAGTTGTTGATGTAAATCAACATTCCGATTCCACCAAACAGTGCACCGAAGGAAACAAACACTGCGGTAAAACCCAGAACGAAAAGAATAGATCCGATAATCATTCTTGATCTTTTTACAGAGCCATCAGCGACACCGGTGATGTATCCGAAGTAGCCAGGAACCAGTGGCAGCACACAGGGCGAAGCAAACGAGATAAGGCCCGCTAGCAAAGCCAGTGGAATGGCGGCAAACAGTGAACCGTTTAAAACTATTTCAGCGGGATTCAATTTTTCTCCCTGACCACGGTCTTGATTAGCTCCTCAAGAATTCCTTTATCGATTCTTCCAAGAACTCTCGCAGAGACGTTTCCTTCGGAATCAATAACCAATGTTGTTGGCACCGCTTGCGGGGTAACTACACCGGTGAATCCTAAAACTACAGATCCAGTTTTGGCATCCATGACAGATGGGAAATTTAGATTTACTTGCCTCGCAAAAGCTAACGCTGTTTCTGGTGTGTCTCTAACGTTGACACCGATGAATTGAACCTCGTCAGAAAGAAACTGATCCTGCAGTTCAATTAGTTCCGGCATCTCGACTCGGCAGGGGGCGCAACCTGCGTACCAGAAGTTCATTACGGTAATCACACCGGTCAGTTGATCACTTGAAAGGGTGTCTCCGCTTTCACTAACTCCAGACCAGTCAGCAGCTTTTGGTCTCGAGCCCAAAGCGTATTCGGTTACTGTTCCATCTCCTGCGATGTAGTTCTTGTTATCGCCTTCGCGGAATTGTTCGGCCAAAGAGTCAGTAGTGCAGCCAGAAGAAGTTAGAACAAATGCCGCAAGAGTTATGGCGATGGCAACTTTTTTCAAACAGCACCCCGATCGGTAGCCTTCACGCGAAGTGGTTTTGCGGGGTCTTGATAATCAACTTCCGTTAGCGTGCCTTCTACAAATTCGAAGCTCGTGATGCTGGAAAGATCACAGCGTCTTTGACGAGGATCGTGCGAGAGTCTTTGGCCTTGGCTGTAGCGGTGGACCATCCAGATAGGTAGCTGGTGGCTCACCATAACCACTTCTCCTGAGGCAGTTTCTGCCCAGGCTCTTTCCATAGCGCTCACCATCCTGCGCTGGATCTCAAGGAAGGGCTCTCCCCAGGATGGACGAAATGGATTGTGAAGGCGAAGCAAGAATCTAGGGTTTCGAGCGATGGTTTTCAGGCTCACTGAGTGACCTTCAAAGATGTTAGCTGGCTCGATGATTTCGTCCTCCACTTCAATTGGAACATTGAAGCGCTCGGCAATTGGCTTTGCAGACTCGAGTGTTCTTTGAAGAGGGGAAACGAATAACCGAGAGATTTTGGCGCCACTAGATCGGATGTGATCGGCTGAGACTTCAGCCATTTGGTGCCCCAACTGGGATAAACCAAAGTTTGGCAAACGCCCATAGAGCACACCATCGGGGTTGTGTACTTCTCCGTGGCGCACCAGATGGATACGGGTTGCGGGCATAACACCAAGTCTACCCTCCGCTAAACTTGGGGCCTGAGCCAGAAAAAGAAAGCAAACTTGATGCGCGAAAGACACTTAGTAAAAGACCTAGCGGCCATGAAAGATGGTCCCGTTGTCATAGGTGGTTGGGTTGAAAAACTTAGGGACCAAAAACGCATTCAATTCATCATTCTCAGGGATGAGTCAGGCGACGTTCAGGTCACCTACCCAAGACCCGAAGATCAAGATGCGCTGGCAGATAAAGTCTCGACTCTTACCAACGGAAGCTTCATTTGGGTCATGGGTCGCCTGGTCCACGACGAACGAGTCAAGCTTGGCGGTTTAGAAATCCAACTGGATGATCTAGAGATCGTTACTCTTTCTGAGCCAGAGACCCCAATTGCTGATGACACTTCGATTGACAAGAGGCTGGACTGGCGCTTTCTAGACATGCGGCGTCCAGAAATGAATCTGGTTTTCAAGGTGCAAACCACCATTGAGGCCGCTTGGAGAAGCTACTGGCTAGCAAACGGTTTCACAGAGATTCACTCCCCGAAGCTCATGGCATCAGCTTCGGAGTCCAACGCAGAGCTATTCAAGCTTGAGTATTTTGAAGGTTTTGCTTACCTGGCCCAATCACCACAGTTTTATAAGCAGATGGCCATGATGGCAGGGCTAGGACGCATCTTTGAGATTGGCCCAGTTTTCAGAGCGGACCCATCTTTTACCTCTCGTCACGCGACTGAGTTCACATCAATCGACATGGAAGTTTCTTGGATTGATTCCCACGAAGACATAATGAATATCCAAGAAGAGCTCATGGTCGCTGCAATCTCAGCTGTCAAGGAATCGCATGGCGAAGAGATCAAGCGACTATTTGATATCGACGTTGTTGTTCCAACCAGGCCTTTTCCAAGAATCCCACTTGCGGAAGCCGTTGACATTGTGAAAGCCCGCGGTCATGAGGTAGTTCGCGGTGGCGACATGGATCCAGAAGGCGAAAGGCAAATTGCAGCTCACGTTGCCGAAACTTTCAACCACGAGTTTGTTTTTCTAACTGACTACCCATCCAGTGTGCGCCCGTTCTATCACATGAGACACGAAGACAACCAAGATCTAACCAAGAGCTATGACTTGATCTGGCGTGGAACAGAAATCACTACCGGTGCCCAGCGTGAGCACCGCGTTGATGTTCTTATCGAACAAGCTATGCAAAAAGGCCTTGACCCAGAAGGTTTAAAAACTTACATCGACTTCTTCCGTTACGGAGCTCCAACACATGGTGGTTTTGGAATGGGATTACTTCGAGTAATCATGCTGATGTTGCACCAGCCAAGTATTCGTGAAGTTGGTTTCTTGTTCCGCGGTCCAAACCGACTAGAGCCCTAACTAACCGTTTCCTCTAGAGCTGCAAGTAGACGAATTGGATCGATTCGCCAGTAGCCGTGAGTTTTTCCATTAATTTGTAAGACAGGTATCTCTTCGCCGAAAAGATTTAATAGCTCTTGATCTTCCAAAATGTTGATTTCATCAATTTGAACTTGAATGTTGGCCGCTACACCAGCGTGAACGCTACGAAACTGGGAAACCACGGTCTCTACAACCATCCTGGCCTCATCACATAGATGACAGCCCGGTTTGGTCAAAAGCTGGAGAGAAATAACTGTAGCCACAGGTTAAACTTAGCGGGTGTCCGATAAAGCTAAGTCCGCAAAGAAAGAGCAGTCCAAACTATCAGCTGCTTTCTTCGACGTTGATAACACCATCTTGCGCGGATCCAGCAGCTTCCTATTTGGTAAATCCGCTTTTGAAAGAAAGTTTTTCAGCAGAAAAGATTTCTGGCGCTTCGCCTGGCATCAATTTGTGTTTATCTGGAAAGGTGAAAACAACACCAAGCTAAGCGCCTTAAAAGATAGGGCACTATCACTTGTGGAGGGTCAGAGAGTTTCTGATCTTCAAGAGCTTGTTGATGAAGTTTATGAAAAGCACATCAAGCTGAAGCTTTGGCCAGAGACTGTAAGGCTTGCGAAAGATCACATCAAGCAAGGTAGAGAAGTGTGGTTAGTTACCGCAGCACCTCAGGAGCTAGGTGATGTGATCGCTCACGAGCTTGGTCTCACTGGTGCCATTGGTACCAAGGTGGAAAGAAAAAATGGCATTCTCACCGGGAAGTTAGTTGGAAAGCCAATTCACGGTGCTGAAAAGAGGAAGGCCTTAAAGGCCCTCGCTAAAGATAGAAACTTGAGCCTTAAACGTTCTTATGCCTACAGCGATTCACAGAATGATCTTCCGATGCTTACTGCCGTTGGACATCCGGTTGCAGTTAACCCAGACAAAATTTTGACTAGATACGCGAAGGCGGCAGATTGGCCCATTTACGATTTCAAGAAGCGGGAACTAAAAGCTAACCGCGAATAGTGCGGTTACTTCTTATTGCGACGCTGGTGGCGAGTCTTGCGAAGTAGCTTGCGGTGCTTCTTCTTAGACATACGCTTGCGACGCTTTTTGATTACTGAACCCACGGAAACCTCATTTATTTTCTTGCCCGATTGGGCAACTTAGCTAGCTTAGCTGTTGCGCTTGAACCGCTCAACTTTGGTCATATTTTCCCTTCCGTTTACTAGGAGTTGGTTGCCAGTTAATTGCTCTAACTACACTTAGAAACATGACCGAACAACAGCCCTATAGCGTGCTTAAAAGGTATGCAGAGATGGAACTTCGCGACTATCCAGCAGGTATGCAAATAGAGACTGAGGTCACAGGCGACTTCATCAACGCAGGAAGCATGGGGTTCAGGCCATTGGTGAACTTCATAAGTGGAAACAACAAGGCTAGACAGGCGATCGCGATGACGGCTCCTGTTATCCAGGAATCAGTTTCGACCAGCAGGCATAAAGTTCGTTTTGTAATGCCAGAAGAGATGGACGAATCCAATACTCCCTCGCCCGCAGACTCGAAGGTAGAGCTCATTGCGGTGCCTGCTCACCTAGCAGCAGCCAGAAAATTCGGTGGCTCATGGAACAAGGAAAAATTCGAAAAAGAAGGAGCCAAGCTCCTAGAAGAAGTTTCCAAAGCCGGTCTAGTCCCAGATGGAAATCTCTACTGGTCTAGATTCGATCCTCCCTGGAAACCAGGATTCTTAAAACACAATGAGGTTTTGATTCGCGTCAAGAAAAGAGGCTAAAAGTGGAAACTAAAGCAACTGTTTTGTTTGTGTGTGTTCATAACGCGGGGCGCTCACAAATGGCAGCTGGCTACCTAAAACATCTTGGCGGAGAAAGTGTTCAGGTATTGTCTGCTGGCACAGATCCTGGAACCCAAATAAATCCCATGGCAATGGCCGTGATGCTAGAGGAAGGAATTGATTTATCCTCTTCCGTTCCAGAAAAGCTTTCTGACGAAAAGGTAATTGCTAGCGATTACGTAATCACAATGGGTTGTGGGGATGCTTGCCCTTACTTCCCAGGTAAGACTTACCTTGATTGGCCTTTAGATGACCCTAAAGATCAGCCAATTGAAAAAGTTCGAGAGATTAGAGATGCAATCAAGCTAAAGGTTGAAACACTTTTGGGAGAAATTACTTCCCGGCCTTAATGCGGGCTTTTATGCTTTTGGCAATTTTCTTAGCGTCTTTCTTGACACCTTTAACTTCTTTTTGAGCTTCAACTTTGACATCAGCAATCATCTTGCCTAGTTGGTTCCCTAATTTCTTGGGATTGATGTCAACCTTGGAAGTTACCTGATCTGCAACCCAATTAGTACCGGTCGAAACTGCGCTACCGACTTTGCCGCCAAGTTCAGTTACCTGCTTCTCAAGTCTTGCCATGGCTTGCGATTCAGCTACCTTTGCAAACCAGGCTACGTATGGAGTGAACCCCTTAGCGTTAATCGAGTACTTCTTGCTGGTACCGGAACCGGTTGACCGAACAAGTCCAGACTCAACCAAGGTTGCTAGATGTGTAGTTACTTGATCAGAAGAAACCTTGCTGGCTTCAGCAAGCTTTGCCACCGTCGAAGACGGAGTCTTGGCCAGTGTCTCTATAACCAAACGGGCTTTAGGGTTTGCTAGTGCTTTGAAAATATCGCTCATGGTTTAACTCTACCTAACTCTTTGGCTCTGGCTAACGCTGCTTCAGTTGCTTCAATAAACACTTTTTCCAAATCTGCCGCGTCAAATCTTCCAGTTGCCTGCATCGTGGTTCCATTTGGAGACGTCACTTGTTGCCTAAGCTCTTCTGGCGAGCTAGCTGAGGTGGCTAGCAAGGTGGCAGAGCCAAGGAAAGTTTCCTTCACCATCAGGCTCGCCTCGCTGTCGCTAAATCCCAGTGACTTGGCTGCAGTAATGAGTTTCTCAGCGAAGTAAAAAACATAAGCTGGGCCAGAACCAGAAATTGTGCTGAGAGCATCAATTTTGCTCTCATCAACAACCAATACTTTCCCCACACTAGAAAACAGCTTTACGGCTAGATCTAGTTGCTGATCTGAGACATTAGAACCCTTGCTAATGCCAGTCACACCTAACCCCACAACCGATGGAGTGTTTGGCATAGCCCTAACAACTGCTGCATTGCCAGATAGCTGCTCTTCCATCGCTTTGGTTGTGATACCTGCTGCGACGGAGACAACTAAGCAGTTTGGCTTGAGAGATGTGGCAATTTCTTTTAGCGTTTCAAGAATCATGTTCGGTTTCACAGACAAAATCACTATGTCAGCATCTTTAGCGGTTGAGGAGTTAGCAGTTGACTCTGATTCCATGGCTACGGCTTGGATTCCATGTCCAGAAGTTATAGCGTCGGCACTGGCTTGAGACTTGGTGGTCACTCGAACATTTGCCGCGCTAGATCCAGAAGCAATCAGACCACTGAGAATGGCTTTACCCATCGAGCCGGTTCCAAGAATTGCTATCTGCGTGTTTTCCATGGTTTAAGCCTAGGCCCACATGCTTATCGGTGGGTCAGGGTAAGTTTGGAAGCTATTGGAGGATCATGGCAAAGACCAAGGCAGAGTTTTCTTGTGTGGAGTGTGGCTGGTCCACAGCTAAGTGGGTTGGGCGTTGTGGCGAATGCCAAGCTTGGGACACCGTTCAACTAACCGCTGTTGGGTCCGGTCGAGGCACAGGTATCGTGCGTTCTATAAAGCCAGCTCTAATCGGTGAAGACTTTGCAGCCAAGCCAATCACTGAAATCTCAACGGACAAAGTCCACTCCAGGCCAACAGGGGTGGGCGAATTCGATCGAGTTCTAGGTGGCGGAATTGTCCCAGGGGCTGTTGTTTTACTATCTGGTGAACCTGGTGTTGGTAAGTCAACGCTCCTGCTTGAAGTTGCCGCAAACAGCGCCAAGTCAGGCCTTCGTGTTCTTTACGTAAGCGGCGAAGAGTCAACGGGCCAGATCAAGCTACGCGCCGATAGAACTGGTGCTTTATCTGAGAACCTCTATCTGGCCTCAGAAAATGATTTGTCAACTCTGCTTGGTCAAGTGCAGCACTTAAAGCCAGACTTGTTGATTGTTGATTCAGTTCAAACAATACTTGCAGGTGAAATAGATGGCGCTGCAGGTATGCCCTCTCAGGTTCGCGAAGTTGCTGCCAACCTAATTCGAGTAGCAAAAGAATCTAATCTTCCTATTATTCTCGTTGGCCACGTAACCAAAGACGGTTCGGTTGCAGGACCTCGTGCCTTGGAGCACTTAGTTGATGTGGTTTGTCACTTTGAGGGAGACAGACAAACCAGTCTTAGATTTATTAGATCTTTCAAGAATCGTTTTGGTCCAACCGACGAAGTTGGTTGCTTTGAAATGACCGGGGACGGAATTGTTGAGGTAACAGACCCGAGTGGATTATTTCTTTCCAGGAATGAAACTCAAGTTTCTGGAACCTGCGTGACCGTAACTTTGGAAGGCAAGAGGGCTCTCATCTCTGAGGTCCAGGCGTTGGTTGTCAAAAGCTCAACTGCCCAGCCAAGGCGAGTTACCAACGGTGTGGATGCATCTAGAGTTGCGATGCTCCTTGCTGTTCTAGAACGAAGAGCTGGTCTAAGGCTTTCTGAATTAGATGTCTATGTTTCAACTGTGGGGGGCGTAAAGATTTCAGAACCAGCCGCAGATCTTGCCATCGCGCTTGCGATTGCCTCAGCCATTAAGGACCAACCTATTTCACACGATGTGGTGGCATTTGGTGAGATCAGTCTTGCTGGAGAAATTAGAAAAGTGAATCAAGCGGCAATTAGGCAAAATGAGGCAAAACGCTTGGGCTTCACGAAAGTAATCGATTCTACTTTTACGCAGCTAACCAAAGCACTTGCTGCTGGCTTGAAGAATTAATCTAAAACGAACTGCTGGTCGTTATTAGAAAGCTCTCCATTTACTTCGGCTTCTAGGTGGTAGCTAGCTCCATCGGTCACAACTGGGGCCTCATCTACTCCACAACCCGTCTGGCTCGAAAATACTTTTTCCCAGGCTGACGGCTCGCTGCTAATTGTTTGACCGGCGGTTAGTAGCATTTCGGAGTCTGTGAGATCTTCTCGTGTGCACTGCCTTGAAGTCCAAATTGGTTGGTCCCCGGATTTGATTGTGAAGTACTGAACTTTTGTTCCGACATTGAATGTGCAATCCACAGAATTTGTGTTGGTCAACGTAAACCAGATGTGGGGCGATTGATCAGCACTAAATCTGTTCATCAGCACCCCTGCGCTATCGCCAACTTGTGCCATAACAGAGACAGTCCCCGGAGGGCAAGGTTGACCTGATTCAACAACCACGCTGCTCTCGTTAACTCCTTCAGGAAGAGTGACCTCTTCTGGTGCCTGTGATGCTGCAAACCAGGATCCGGCTGCATTCACTCCAGCCCAAATAAGACCTACTAAGAGAGCTAGTACTAACGCGGAGGCTATGCGGCGTCTGCGGTAAACCGCAGGAGATAAGGGTCTGGGTGTTTGAGACATTCCTCTAATTTACTGCGGCAGGTTTCAAGCTTTGACTAGGCGTGGCTGTGTTGCGAAGCAAATTTGCCAAATTCTCTTTGGTTTGGTTACTTGGGCCTGTGTTTTCCTTTTCCTTTTCTAATGAAAACCCTTAGAAGAACCAGATAGGTAATCCAAGCAAACACAATCTCAAAACCTACATTCATCAGAAAATCTGCCAATAGATGGTGTGGGTCGGTGAGGATATCTATCCAACTATCCATAGCTAGCCGCCTTTTTTCTTGTTATAGAAATCTGTAACCAGAGGCTAAACCGCTTGAGCTACAGACTCTCTCAGCTTGCTAGTAAAAGTAAACTCGCCGTTGGCGAAGTCGACAACTATGTGGCTTGAGTTTTTTAACTCTCCCTGCAAGATCTGCTCGCTGATGCGGTCTTCGATTTCTCGCTGGACTGCTCGACGAAGCGGTCTTGCACCAAGTGCTGGCTCGTAACCAATTTCCATTAGGCGCTCTTTGGCCTTCGTGGTTAGCTCAAGAGTTAGGTCTCGTTCTTCTAGTCGAATGGCTAAGCGCTTGATGAACAACTCGACAATCTGTAGTAGTTCAACTTGTGAGAGCTGTGGGAACACAATTGTCTCGTCAACACGGTTCAGGAACTCCGGTCTAAAGCTGCGCTTTAGCTCTTCGTTTACCTTGGCCTTCATCAACTGGTAGTCGTTCTCACTGGAGCCTTCCAAGCTAAAGCCCATGGCTCCACGAGAGATATCCCTGGCACCCAAGTTGGTTGTCATGATGATGACTGTGTTCTTGAAGTCAATTACGCGACCCTGACCATCGGTTAGACGACCTTCTTCAAGGATCTGAAGTAGTGAGTTGAAGATGTCCGGGTGGGCTTTTTCGATCTCATCGAATAGAACAACAGAGAATGGCTTACGTCTTACCTTTTCGGTTAGCTGGCCACCTTCTTCGAATCCTACGAATCCTGGAGGGGCACCGAACAAGCGAGATACGGTGTGCTTCTCGCCATACTCAGACATGTCCAAAGAAATAAGTGCATTCTCGTCGTCGAACAAGAACTCTGCCAATGCTTTAGCAAGCTCTGTTTTTCCAACACCGGTTGGTCCTGCAAAGATGAACGAACCAGATGGTCGCTTTGGATCTTTCAATCCAGCGCGCTGACGACGAATCGTTTTGGAGAGAGCGGCAATAGCTTCTTGCTGACCGATGACGCGCTTGTGTAGCTCGTCTTCCATGAAGATCAGCTTGGCGCTTTCTTCTTCGGTTAGCTTGAATACTGGAATACCAGTTGCCTGGGCCAAAACTTCGGCAATAAGTCCTTCGTCAACGACTCCTGCAGCTGCCACGTTTCCTTTGCGGAACTGCTTTTCTAGCTGAGCTCTTTCTCCGATGAGTTTCTTTTCCTCATCGCGCTTAGAGGCAGCCAGTTCAAAGTCTTGGTTCTCAATTGCTTTTTCTTTTTCAACTCTTACGCCAACAATGCGCTCTTCGATTTCACGAAGCTCCGGAGGTGAGGAAAGAATAGAAAGCCTTAGTCTGGCTCCAGCTTCATCCAAAAGGTCAATTGCCTTGTCTGGCAGGAACCGGTCGGTTACGTACCTATCTGAAAGTGAAGCGGCTGCAACGATTGCGCCATCAGTGATTGAAACCTTGTGGTGAGCCTCGTAGCGGTCACGAAGACCTTTCAAGATGTTGATGGTGTGTGGCAAGCTCGGCTCGTTTACCTGAACTGATTGAAATCTTCGAGCAAGGGCTGCATCTTTTTCAAAGTGCTTGCGGTATTCGTCCAAAGTTGTAGCGCCAATGGTCTGCAACTCACCTCTTGCAAGCATCGGCTTCAAAATTGATGCGGCATCGATTGCACCTTCAGCTGCACCGGCACCAACTAGTGTGTGGATCTCGTCAATGAAAGTAATGATGTCGCCTCGGGTGCGAATTTCCTTGGTTACTTTCTTTAGTCTTTCTTCAAAGTCACCACGGTAACGGCTACCTGCGATCAAAGAACCAAGATCTAGTGTGTAAAGCTGCTTACCCTTAAGAGTTTCTGGAACATTGCCCTGAACAATAGCTTGTGCCAAACCTTCGACCACTGCAGTTTTTCCGACCCCTGGTTCACCAATTAGAACTGGGTTGTTTTTTGATCTGCGAGAAAGAATCTGCATGACGCGTTCGATTTCGCGCTCACGACCAATAACTGGGTCGAGCTTTCCTTCGGCAGCTGACTGAGTGAGGTTCTTGCCGTACTGGTCAAGAATCTGTGAACCCTTTTGCGGAGCAACCTGCTCGCCACCAACCTGAACTGTTTCTTTTCCTTGGAATCCGGAAAGCAACTGGATGACTTGCTGGCGCACACGGTTAGTGTCTGCTCCTAGACGGGTAAGCACCTGAGCGGCAACACCTTCACCTTCGCGGATAAGACCCAAAAGCAAGTGTTCGGTTCCGATGTATGAGTGGCCTAGCTGCAGCGCTTCGCGAAGAGAAAGCTCAAGAACTTTTTTGGCGCGTGGAGTAAATGGAATGTGACCTGAGGGAGCTTGCTGACCCTGGCCAATAATTTCCTGAACTTGATCGCGAACTGAATCAAGGTTGATGCCAAGAGACTCTAGAGCCTTAGCGGCGACTCCCTCTCCCTCGTGAATAAGACCCAAAAGAATGTGCTCGGTACCGATGTAGTTGTGATTTAGAAGCTTGGCTTCTTCCTGAGCCAAAACGACGACGCGTCTTGCCTTATCGGTAAATTTCTCAAACATTTCTATGCTCCTTGTAACGCCGCTAATAACGTCTAGATAAAGATGTTAACCAGCCAGGAGAGCCCTTTGGGGGCTTGTTCGCCCTAGGCGTTAGGCAGCTTTTTGCGCTTGGCCCGCTCTTCGGCTTCGATTTCGGCATAAACCTTGCGCTCGGTGGAATCCGCCCTAAAGATAGCCCGCATGACCACATAGAAGATTATCCCCATCAGGATTGGGGGAATTGTGGACATAGCAAAATCTGCCACCCATTCCAAACCAGTTAGCTCTGGGGTTTCTACGTTTTCCATTATTACTTCACCAGCGGGAACAAGATTGTCTCGCGAATTCCAAGTCCAGTTAGGGTCATCAGCAGTCGGTCGATGCCCATTCCCATTCCACCAGATGGTGGCATTCCAAATTCCAAAGCCGTCAAGAATTCTTCATCGAGCTTCATAGCTTCTGGGTCTCCAGATTTGGCAAGTGCCATTTGAGCTACAAATCTTTCACGCTGGATTACTGGGTCCACTAACTCCGAGTAACCAGTTGCTTGCTCGTAACCGCGGATGTATAGATCCCACTTCTCTACTACTCCTGCCTTGTCGCGGTGGTCGCGAGTTAGCGGTGAAGTATCAACTGGGAAATCCATTACGAAGGTTGGTTTAGTAAGTCCTGGCTTTACAAAGTGCTCCCATAACTCTTCGACATATTTACCCTGGAGTGGATGATCGATTTCAATTCCGACCTTGTCGGCAATCTTCTTGAGTTCACTCATTGGAGTAAGAGGTGTAATCTGTTCTCCAGCTGCAGCAGAGAGTGAATCAAACATCGAGATACGATCCCAGGAACCGGACAGATCGTTTTTCTCACCATCTTCTAATTCGATGACCTGGGTACCAAAAACATCCTGCGCCGCATTTTGAATTAGCTTCTGGGTTAGGTCAGCCATGGTGTTGTAATCCCCGTAGGCCTGGTAAGCCTCAAGCATTGCAAACTCCGGTGAGTGAGTGGAGTCAGCACCTTCGTTTCTGAAGTTACGGTTGATTTCATAAACTCTTTCCAACCCGCCAACCACAGCACGCTTCAAATAAAGTTCCGGAGCGATTCGAAGGTAAAGCTCAACATCAAACGCGTTCATATGTGTTTTGAATGGTCTAGCCGATGCCCCGCCGTGCATAACCTGAAGCATTGGTGTTTCTACCTCTAGGTACTTGTCTTGGTCAAAGGTCTTACGCATCGACTGCATCACCTGAGATCGAATCTTCACAACTTCCCTAGCTCGGTCTCGAACAATCAGGTCGATATACCTATGGCGAACACGGAACTCTTCAGAAAGTTCGTTGTGCATATTAGGAAGAGGCCTAATTGTTTTTGCGGCCATTTTCCAGCTTTCAACCAAGATGCTTAGTTCGCCGCGCTTAGAAGTAATTACTTCACCCTCGACAAACAGGTGATCTCCTAGATCAACTAATTCCTTGTACTGCTCGAGAGATTCCTCGCCAACTTTGTCAAGGCTCACCATGGCCTGGATTCTTTCACCATCTCCGGCTTGCAAGGTGGCAAAGCAAAGCTTTCCGGTGTTGCGAGCAAAGACTACGCGACCTGAAACTGCAACCTTTTCACCAGTTGCAACATCAATTTCTAAGTTTGGGAATTTGTTTCTAACTTCTCCGACGGTGTGAGTGATTGGAAGTGAGACCGGGTAAGCGCTTCCCGTTTCTTGAAGTTTTTCGCGCTTGGACAGACGAATGGCAATCTGCTCGGGGAGGTCTTCTGCCTCGTTCTCGAGATTCTCGCTCATCTTGCTCCTAGAAAGTGATTGACCTATTGTCAATCAGTCGAACATTGCCCACTTCTGCAGCAACAATCATCAGTGCCTGGCCAGTGAAACCATCCTCTAAAGCTTCAAAGGATTCTGGATCAACAAATGCCAGATAATCAAGTTTAGCCTCTGGATTTGAACTAAAGACTTTCATTGCCTCGCGGTGAGCGCTCGAAATTCCTCCGCCAGACGTAGCTGACTTGTGTGCTTGGTCAAGCGCCTCCGATAGTGATAGCGCAACTTTCACCTCGTGAGAACTAAGTCTTTGATTCCTGCTTGATAACGCCAAGCCCGTTGACTCTCGAATAGTTGGGCCTTCGATAATCTCCAATTTGCTGGCCCATTCGGAATCCGTTTCCTGTTTCAGCATCCTTCGGATCAAAAACAATTGCTGGGCATCTTTAGCTCCAAAGACTGCAACATCGGGGCTAACAATTTCGAACAATCTTGCAACCACCGTGAGCATGCCATCGAAGTGAGCTTTTCTTGCCTGCCCCTCGTAGAGCTCTCCAATGGGCCCAGCAGACCGGGTGCTCTTCATATCTTTGTTTGGGTAAATCTCTTCCACGGCTGGCAAGAACAAAACATCTGTCCCTGCGGATTCCAAAGCTGCGGTGTCAGCGGCTTCGTTTCTTGGGTAAAGATCAAAGTCGGCTGTGGAATTGAACTGCAGAGGATTCACAAAAATAGAAGCAACAACAAGGCCTGATTGTTTTTTGGCTATTTCTATGAGCGACAAGTGGCCCGCGTGAATTGCGCCCATGGTTGGGACAAAAGAGATTCTCTTGCCGCTTTGCCTGGCCTGAGCTATTTCATCCCGAAGCTCAGATACGGTGCGAATGGTCTTCATTTACTGATCATCCAGTAGTTCGCTTGGATCAATGCTTCGGTGCCCTTTGGAAAGAGCTTGATCTACAGCGCTTTCAATTACTGGGGCAATAACTAATGCTGGGTTTTCAACACCCGCCTGTTCTAGTAACCCGACAGCCTGATTCACAATCATGGCTGAGAAATTACTAGCAACCTCAATGGCTTCCGCGTAACTGTCGCGCTGTGAAGTTTCGATAATGATCGGCTCGGCACCCATTTCAATAACAAGTGCTTGAGCTATCGGAAGCGCAACCTGTGGAGCGCTAACTGCAAAGTAGCTTTCTTTCATGCGGCGAAGATCAAGACTTGTCCCGGTGAAGTGCATGGCGGGGTGAATAGCTAGCGCAATTGCCCCTTGCGAGGTAGCGGCGAAAAGAATCTCATGGCCGTGATGTGGGGCAAAGTGAACTACTAGCTGTCCGGCTCGCCAAGCATTTGATTCAGCAAAGCTTGCTGCTGTGGACTCTATTTCGCTTGCCGGCACCGCAAGTAGCACTAGATCTGATGCCGCAAGGATCTCTTCACTCGATAAGGGCTTGGCAGTTGGAAACAAGAGTTCTAGCTTGTCTTTAGAGTCAGACTGATCTTTAGGCACTGCAACAACCAGGTGCCCCGCTTCTTGCAAGGCTGTTGCAATTGCGATTCCAATGGCATCGCCACCGACAAGGCCGATGTTTAGTCTTCCCTGTTTCAATTGCTCACCATCTGATCTGTCTGATTGTCTTTGGGCTCATCGGGTAGTCGACAAATTTGTTCCGACACAATCGCTGCCACGGTGAGTACCACGCTGGCAACTAAGCCAAAACTGTTTTGAAGTAGTGCTGCAGTAAAACTTACAGGCAAACTCAGTTGGGCAATCATCGCCCCCAGATGCCAGCCCACAAAACCTGAACCAGTGATCGCACTCGCTTTAGCAAGAAGCACAACTCGAACCGCGTAGAACGGGTCGACCCGTTTTGGTCTTGGTCCCTTGCTGTATTGAGCAAGTGATGCCTTGTATCGCCAAATTGGAACTGATAACCCCAAAAGAATCACAGCAATGGCCGCAAGGGTGACAAGAAGATTCGTCGGCGAAGCTGGAACAGCCATGCCGTTTGCAACCAGAAACCGAACGGCAAGAAAAGAAAGCACTGTGGCACCAAAGACCACAGCCAATACCAGGCTTGCTTTTGTCGGTTTCATTTTTGCAACCAGACTTGATTTTTGATTGGCTCTGCTAGTTCAGAAACTTTTCCGAATCCAATAAGTTCTGCCTCAGAGTCCATTAGTGACCAAGGAACTAACACGAACGCGCGCTCGTGAGCCCTTGGGTGTGGGAGGGTTAGAGTCCTTGTTGCTTGCTTTTTGTTTTCGAAGGCAATGATGTCTATATCTAATGATCTTGATTCCCAGCGGCGTTCCCTCACTCGACCGTGCGAGCGTTCGATTTCTGAAGTGGCCCTGAGAAGCTTTTCGGGTTTCAATTTGGTGGCAATTTTGACAACACCGTTTAGGTAATTGGGTTTTGAATCATCGAGGCCTGATTCAGTCACTGCAATTGACTCCACCAGTGGAGATTGCTCCAAGACACGAATCTTTGGGTGAACTCCGAGTTGTTCGATCGCAGAATCAATGGTTTCTCCCCGATCTCCAAGATTGGAGCCCAGCGCTAGAACCGCAATCTTCCAGCCAAACATCAGTTCGGTTTCTTGGCGCTAGCTGTCACCGCAACTGTGTCGAAGAAAAGATCCATCGGAGCATCGGGTTTAGAAACGGTTATTTTTACCTTTCTCGCCCATGGGCTAGCAGCAAACAACACCTCATCCGCGAGTCGCTGCGAAAGTGTTTCTAAAAGATTCACTGGGTTTTGTCCGACATTCTTAGAAATAAGTTTGGCTAGTTCTGCGTAACTAACGGTGTTTGCAATGTCATCCGTTGCAGAAGCTCTCTCACTATCAATCCAGATTTTGGCATCGACAATGAAGTACTGTCCGTTTTTTCTTTCGTGCTCCATGACGCCGTGGTAGCCGAAAATTCTTAGGCCACGAATCTCAATTTTTTGGGTCATGGTCTAACTCTGCCCACCGGTATCTTCATTTGCAACTGCCAAGGCTTCGACCACCTGAATGGCGTCCAGAGTGGTCGAGACATTGTGGACTCTGACCGCCCAAAGCTTTCTTTGAAGAAGAAGTGCAGTCAATACAGCGGTTGCTAAATCTCGCCTCTGGTTGCTAACTTCACCTTGGCTATCGGGCTCTAAAGCTCCTGCGATAAACCGCTTTCTTGAGGCGCCAACGAGAATCGGCAAATCAAGTTTCTCTAGCTCGTCTAGCCTTGCAACCAGATGCCAGTTTTGGGTTATGTCTTTTGCAAAGCCAAGGCCTGGATCAATAACCAATCGGTCTCTTGAGATACCGGCATCAATAGCCTTGCTTACCCTGGCCTGAAGCTCTTTAGCAACATCGGCTGCAACGGATTCGTAGTTGTTCAGTGAATCCATGGTTTCGCTAAAGCCTCGCCAGTGACTGATGATTAACTTGCAACTAAGAGGTTGCAACACGCGAAACATTTCTTCGTCCGCTAAACCGCCAGAAACATCATTCACGATTGATGCACCAGCTTGCACAGCTAACAACGCTGTTTCGCTATTCATGGTGTCGATGCTGATCTTTGCACCACTCGCAACAAAGTCCGCGTTTGAGGTAAGGGCATTTATAACAGGTATGACCCTGGCTTGTTCTTCTTCGATTTTTATCCTGAGGGCCCCAGGCTTAGTTGATTCTCCACCCAGGTCAACAATGTTGGCGCCTTGGGAAACAAGTTCAAGAGCATGATTTAGCGCGTCATTAGCACTTAGAAAGTCTCCGCCGTCAGAGAAGGAATCTGGGGTGATGTTTACTACCCCCATGATTAGTGGTCTTGAAAACGTCTTCACTTGGAAATCAGAGCCATTATCTCTTGGCGATCAATAGCTTCACTGTATCTGCCAAGAGCCTTCACGGTCACTGTGTTTGCCTCGGGTTGTCTTGCTCCCCTAGATGCAACGCAGTGGTGTCTAGCTTCTATTACTACCAACACACCTTGGGCATCCAGCCCTTTCTGGATAGCTTCGGCTATTTGAGCAGTTAGGTTCTCTTGGAGCTGTGGCCTAGCGGCAAGTACTTCAACAAGTTTTGGAATGCGTCCAAGACCAACAACTTTGTCTTTGGGTAGGTAGGCAACATGTGCGACACCAGTAAAAGGGAGCAGGTGATGCTCACAAATCGAAACCAGTTCGATGTCTTTGAGAATCACCACATCGTTTTGCTCGGCTGGAAACGTATCTTCAAGAACTTTCAGTGGGTCCACCCCAACGCCTTTAAAAAACTCTTGATAGGCATCGGCAAACTTTTCTGGAGTAGCTTTTAGCTCAAAGCGGTTGGGGTCTTCGCCAATAGCGGTGAGTAACTCGGTCACCGCTTTTTTAATGCGATCTATATCAACCAATTACTTATTCTTAACTACCCGAGTGGTCTTTTTTTCAGCAGGTTTTGCTTTCTTCTTAGAAGTCACCTTGGCTGAGTCCTTTGCGCTTTCGGCGTCAGCTTTTTTCTTTGCTGCCACTTTGGCTGTAGTGGAACCTTTAGAAGGAATAGCAATTGGGCCCTTCTTGGATCCAGGCCTAGAGGCCTTGGATAACCAAGGCTTGCGCTTTGGGGACTTCTTGATGCCCTTGAAGATTCTAGCGATGTCATCTTGATTCAGAGTTTCTTTTTCCATCAACTCTTTAGCCATAAGATCCAAAGCCTTGCGGTTCACATTCAATGCTTTGTAGGCCTCGTCATGAGCGGTGTCTAGAATCTTTCGAATCTCTAAATCAATCTGATGCGCAACTTCGTCTGAGTACTCTCTCGCCTGAGCCATGTCGCGACCGATAAACACTTCGCCACCGCCACCGTAAGAAACTGCTCCCACTGCGGATGAGAACCCAAAGAGAGTAACCATCTGTCTTGCAATTTTTGTTGCCTTCTCGAAGTCATTAGATGCACCAGTGGTTGGATCGTGGAAAACTATTTCCTCAGCGGCGCGGCCACCAAGTGCGTAAGCGATTTGATCCAGCAACTGGTTCCTCGTTACCGAGTAACGATCTTCCATTGGCAAAACCATGGTGTATCCAAGGGCGCGACCTCGAGGCAAAATAGTTACTTTGGTAACTGGATCGGAATGATTCATCGAAGCAGCAACCAGAGCGTGACCGGCCTCGTGGTAAGCGGTGTTTAGTCTCTCTTCATCTTTCATCAAGCGAGACTTCTTTTGTGGTCCACCGATTACTCGATCAATTGCTTCGTCGATGATTTCAGCTGTAACTGTTTTTAGGTTCTCTCTTGCAGAAAGTAGCGCTGCTTCATTTAGAACGTTTGCTAAATCAGCTCCGGTAAAGCCAGGTGTTCTGCGAGCAATTAGCGCAAGGTCAACGTCGTCAGCGATTGGCTTGTTCTTGGCGTGCACTCGAAGAATTTGTTCACGACCTGCAAGATCTGGTGCACCAACACCAATCTGGCGATCAAATCTTCCGGGACGCAATAGGGCTGGGTCTAGAACATCTGGTCGGTTGGTAGCGGCGATCAAGATCACATTGGTGTCTGAGTCGAAACCGTCCATCTCAACTAGCAATTGGTTCAGGGTCTGCTCACGCTCGTCGTTTCCGCCACCGATGCCAGCACCACGCTGACGACCAACGGCATCGATTTCGTCAACAAAGATTATGGCCGGGGAAGCCTGCTTGGCTTGCTCAAATAGGTCACGCACTCTGGAAGCTCCAACACCTACGAACATTTCTACAAAATCAGAACCAGAAATTGAGAAGAAGGGAACTCCAGCTTCACCGGCTACTGCCTTCGCAACCAATGTCTTACCCGTTCCAGGAGGGCCATAGAGTAGGACACCTCGCGGAATCTTTGCTCCAAGAGCTTTGAAGCGCTCGGGCTTTTTCAAAAAGTCTCGGATCTCTTCTAGTTCTTCAAGAGCCTCGTCAATTCCGGCAACATCTTTGAAGGTGACAGTTGATGATTCTTTGGTCACCATCTTGGCTTTGGATTTTCCAAACTGCATTACTTTTCCGCCGCCACCTTGCATCGAAGAAAGTAAGAACCAGAAAATCAAACCGATCAGAATAAATGGCAGCAGCGAACCAAGCAGTGCTAAATACCAAGGGGTGTTCGGCACTTCGTCGTTGTAACCTTCTGCAATATTTGCGTTAGTGATTACTTCAACAACTTGATCGCCTCTGGGTGCCACATAGAAAAATTGAACCTGAGAACCAAACTCTTTATCGGGGTTGATTAGTTCAACATCAACTCTTTGGTCACCGTCAAGTATTTTTACGGACTTGGCTTTGCCGGATTCAATAAGCTCCAGCCCATACTTGGTATCAACCTGCTGAAAGGTTTGATTGTTTATAAGGCTTGTTCCAACCACCAAAATGAGGATGGCTAGAAATATCCAGACAAACGGGCCTGAGAAGATTTTTTTGAGATTCATAGACTCCTAGGTTATCCCAGGCAGACTGGCAGATTCCTAGGAATAGACAGAGGGTGACAAAACCGCTACCCCCGGTAGGGTTCGGTACCGCTCGTTCCAGTCCAACCCATAGCCGACCACGAACTCGTTGGGGATTTCGAACCCAACCCAGCGCACATCTACTTCTACTTTGGCCGCCTCCGGCTTTCTGAGCAGGGTTACTACTTCCACAGAAGCTGCCCCGCGAGCTTCCAGGTTGGATACCAACCAAGAAAGAGTCAGGCCGGAGTCAACAATGTCTTCAACAATTAGAACGTTCTTGCCAAGTACGTCGGTGTCCAAATCTTTCAGAATTCGAACTACTCCCGAAGATGTGGTTCCAGATCCATAAGAAGAAACTGCCATCCAGTCCATCTGCACCCGAGTCTGTAGGGCTCTGGACATATCCGCCATAAACATCACTGCGCCCTTTAGTACACCAACCAGTAAAAGATCTTTCCCGGCGTAGTGGGAATCAATTTCCTTGGCGAGTTCTGTGATGCGAGTTTTGATTTGTTCTTCTGTAACAAGCACTTTCGTGATTTCAGAAGATACAGCTTCGAGATCCAATTACTTCTCCTGGGTAGCTTTGAGTGTGATGGTATTACCTTTGCGCTCTACTCTAACGTCTGGGAGCGCCAGAGGCTTTTGACCATGCCAGTTCAAAACTAAATCGGCGACAGCCAAAACGTGAACCCTGGATGAATCGACCCCAAAATAATCAATTGCGGATTTAATCACTCGATTTCGAATTGCCTCAGGCAACTTCAGCAACTCCGGTTGAGACAGGCTCAACGAACTTGAACCAGTCTTGGCAATTTTCTTGAAAGCCTTGGCTGCTAGGTAGCTCAGGTATTGATCGTCTTCTCGCAGCTGGCTGCTGGTTCGAATCAAGTTACTGAAAATACCGTTTCCTAGTTGTTTCTCGAGAAAAGGAAGAACCAGCTTTCGAATTCGAACTCGAACAAACTTGAGGTCCTTATTTTGCGGGTCATGCCAGGCAGAAATGTTTTCATCTTTGCAAAACTGCTCGGTGGTTTTTCTATCAATAGAAAGTAGCGGCCGAAGCAGTTTCTCGCTTCTAACGCTCATGCCAGAAAGTGATCTAGAGCCAGAACCCCTGGTTAGTCCAAGCAAAACCGTCTCTGCTTGATCGTTAGCGGTATGACCTAGAACAATAAAATCTGACTTGCTTTCAATGCGAATGCTTTCGAGTGCTTCATATCTTGCATCTCTGGCGGCAGCCTCTGGTCCACCTTTGGCTCCAACTTTTACTTTTTTACTCCAGGCTTCAGTAATGCCAATCTGGTGAAGCTTGTCTAATGTTTGCTCGGTAACTGTTGCAGACACTTTTTGTAATCCGTGATCAATAGTGACGGTTGCAACTTGTAGTTGCAGTTTCTTAGATTCAAATAGCGTCGCCGAGGCGAGGGCCAATGAGTCTGCCCCGCCCGATACGGCGACAAGCAGTTTTTGACCCGGTTTGGTATTTGCGGCTAGGACCTCGCGAATTGCGTGGCGGATTGCTCCCTGTGCTGGGCTCAGCCGCTTGCGTTGAGGCACAATAAATCCTTTGATTAGATAATCTTTATTAGGTAAGCCTATTGAGGAGAGCAATGTTTGAAGCCGTAATCGAGATCCCTCGGGGTTCTAGGAACAAGTACGAAGTGGACCACGAATCAGGTCGCGTGCACCTAGACCGCGTGCTTTACACACCTTTTGTTTACCCAACCGACTACGGTTACTTCGACAAGACCTTGGGTGGTGATGGCGACCCGCTAGATGCTCTAGTGCTGCTTGAGTTTCCGGTTTACCCAGGAGTAATTGTTAACGTTCGTCCAGTTGGAGTCTTGCCAATGGAAGACGATGGGGGAATCGATGAGAAGGTTTTGTGTGTTCCTGCAGGAGATAAGCGATGGGATCACATTCAAGATATCAAAGACGTCCCCCAGCAAACTAAAAATGAAATTGAGCACTTCTTCACGCACTACAAAGATCTAGAGCCAGGTAAATGGGTCAAAGTTGGTAAGTGGGCAGGAAAAGCTGAGGCTGAAAAGTTAATTGCTCAGGCGCAGGCAAACTACAAGCACTAATTCTTTTTAGGCAGTTGGCCTTGCCGCATAAGGAACTAATTCACCAGTTCTACCGCTTAGGTTTCTAATTCGCACCGGTGCCGAAGGGTTCGGAGCTTCAATAAATAGGTCGTTGCCCAAATAAATTCCGATGTGATACTTATTCAAAACCGATCGATTCCAGTAGTCACGACTTGTTGACCAAAAAATTAAGTCCCCGGCCTGAAGCTGACTGAGTGGAACTAGTTGACGTCGATCATATGCGGTCATGAATTGGCGTGACGCTGAGTGCACACCAATGTTTATTCCTGCTGCTGCGTAAGATTTCATGGTCAAGCTAGAGCAGTCCCAGACGTTTGGTCCAGTTGCACCAAGGCGATATGGCTTACCCAGTTGAGCTCTAGCGAACGCAATGGCCTGAGCAACCTTGGTTGGGTCAGGTGCTCCTACTGAATAAAGCTCTGGAACTAGGGGTAATCCGCCACCTTGTGCTTGCCTCCGCTCCCAAGCAAGACCCTCAGCTCTTTGTCTTTCTAGATCAGAGGCAGTGTTACGAAGGCTTGCTAGCTGTGAATAGAAAATCTCATTCTGCCGCCTGTTTTCTTCTAGCTTTGCAGTTACCGCATCGGCGGCTGCTTGAGCTTCCACAAACGCAGCTTCTGCGATTGCCGCAATAGCTGCAAGCTCTGCCTCGGCAGCTGCTAGTTCATCAGTAACTGATTTTGCCAAGCGTTGCCTCTCCAGAGACTTCTGATAGATAATCTCAGTCTGTTGGGCTAGTTTTTCCTGGGCGCCGAGTTGATATAAAAGGTCGTCAGCTACGTCAGAATTTAGGAAAAGATTCAGAGATGTGCCACCGGTGCCACCGCGGAACATCTGAGAAGCAATTTGCCCTAGCTGTTCAGCGGCTTCGTCAGCTTCGGCGAGCGCCTCTTCGGCTTGCACGCGCAGTACTTCTACTTTTCTAGTGACTACCGCTACTTCTTCTTTTGCAACGTTATAGATTTCAGATTTAATGCTGGCTTCGCGGTTTAGTGGCTCTAGTTCATCTTCCAAATCCGCAATCAAGTTCTCAATTCGAACGATCATGTTTTGCTTGCTGGTCACGTTCGCTTTGGCTGCGGCAACCTCAGCAGCTGAAGGGTAGTTAGGGTTTGCAAACGAGGGACCACCCAGTGCAGTTCCAAGAACTAGACCTAGGCTCGCGATTACGGCAATAAATGATTTGCGTCTCGTAGACATATTTTTCAAGCTAACACGAAACCTTGAGGTATTACCTGAAGGATTGCTGTGGGTGTCGATTTTTAGCGGGTTCTAGGCCCATCGGGCTTGCTAAACAAGGGATCTGG
>JBIIME010000035.1:0-12771 GCA_044338175.1 Rhodoluna sp. | reverse complement strand
GAAACAATGGTTGCGCCAAGATCGTGCGCTAAAGACTCAACTAGCAAAACAGATTCCCTGGACGAGTCCTTGCTTGGAGTAATAACCCAAGGTCTTCCTGTAAAGAGATCTCCCCTGCCAGCAAGGACACCTGTTTGTTCGCGTCCTGCCATTGGATGAGAACCGACATAGTTTGTAAGCTCAACTCCTTGTTGCTGCAAAGCGGTCAGCACTGTTCCCTTTACGCTTGCAACGTCGGTCACAGTTGCGGCTTCATGAGCTAAGAGCTCCCCCGCAATAACTTGAGCTGTCACATCAGGTGGTGTGCAGACAATTACTAGCTGAGGCTCTAAACCCGCTTCGCACTTTTTACCCGCACCAAAATCAATAGCCAGGTTCAATACCGCCGGGGAGGAATCTTCAAGAAAAACCTCAAGACCTTTACTTCCTAGGGCAAGACCTATGGATGTTCCAATAAGGCCGGTGCCCACAATCTTAATTGGCCCGGTTAGTCTCGAGTCTTTCACTGGGCCAGATCCAAGCGCAGGGCTGTGGCTCCACGAAGATAGACGTGCTGGATTTCACTTCTTGGGGTATCTAGCTCGGCGTTTACAAGAACTCTTATGACTCTCGGCATAGCCCCTGCTACATCCATTTCAACAAAGCACATCAAAGGGACATCACCAAGGCCAAGTTCTCTGGCCGCTAGTGCTGGAAACTCCGATTTCACATCTGGGGTGGCAGTGAAGAGAATAGAAATCAATTGGGATTCGTTGACCTTGTTATCGTGCAGGATCTTGGTTAGAAGCTCCGCTGTGGACTTGATCAGGTGAGCACGCTCATCGGTGTCGAGCTGGATGGCACCGCGAATACCTCGAATCGACATAACTATGTCCTTTTCTTATCAGCGGCTTTCAAAATTGCTCCGAGCTCTATTTTAGACAGTTGCCTCACGGCACCAAGCTTTAGATGGCCTAAATGTAGTGGGCCAAACTGTCTTCTTACTAGCGCTACCACTGGAAACCCTAGGGATTCAAACATTCTTCGAACAATTCGGTTCTTACCGCTGTGAAGCTCAACTTCGACAAGGCTGTGGTTTCCAGAAGCAGACAGAAACCTAGCCTTATCGGCCTTGATTGGGCCATCTTCTAATTCGATTCCAGCAAGCAGCTGATTTAGAACCGGCTGGGTGATTTGGCCGTGCACCTTGGCTTGGTAGGTCTTGGAAACCTCAAAGGAGGGATGCATGAGCTTATGGGCTAAGTCACCATCATTGGTCATCAACAAAAGCCCAGTGGTATCAACATCCAGTCTTCCGACATTGAAGATGCGATCGTAATCAAGTGCATACTGAGAAAGATCAGGCCTGCCGTGTTCATCTTGCATGGTGCTAACTACCCCAGCCGGCTTATTCAGCATCAGATAAACCTTTGATACATCGAGTTGAATCGGGGTGCCCTTGACTACCACCTTGTCAATTTCCGGATTGATACGGGTGCCAAGTTCTCTGACAACTTTGCCGTTGACCTTGACGGACCCGGAGGAAATCAGGTCTTCACAAACTCTTCTGGATGCCACCCCAGCACTAGCCATTACCTTCTGAAGTCTTATGCCCTCGGTTGATTCTCTATCGCTCATTGAAATCGCTATGGATATCAGGCAGGTAAGGGCTAATCGGAGGTAGCTGATCCAAAGAATTTATGCCTAGCTGCTCCAGTAGCAACGAAGTAGTTCCGTAGTGAATTGCACCGGTTTCAGAATCTGTATACAGCTCGGTAACTAGACCTCTGGATGTGAGTGTTCTAACAACCGAGTCAACATTCACGCCTCGAATGGAAGCTATCTGCCCTCTTGCGATTGGTTGTTTGTATGCAATAACCGAAAGAGTTTCGAGTGCAGCTTGCGAAAGCTTGGTTGGGTTTTCATTGGCTATAAACATCTTCACAGCCCAGTCGTAATTCTGTCGAACATAGATTCTCCAGCCACCAGCAACTTCGCGAAGTTCAAACCCTCTGGCGCTAATGCCGTCTTTACCGTCGTAGTCATCGCGCAGCTTTGCGACAGCGACGCGAACCTGGTTCACTGGTATCTCTAAGGCCGTTGCTAAGGCCACCAGCGAGATCGGGGCGTCGGTAATCATCAAGATGGCCTCGATGGCTCCTTCGATGCTGTCTTCTTGCAAGGTGTTCTCGGTTCCTTGATTCTCATCACGCGTCATAGTCTGCTCCCAGGGTTGCTAGTTGTTCATCATCAAAGTTATCCGCTTGCCAAGTAATTAGTAGATCCGCCAAAGGTCCATCCTGCTGCATGGAAATAGCAGAAAGTCTGTAAAGCTCAAGTACCGCAAGGAACCTGGCCACGATCTTGGCCCGATCTGGCTCGTCGCGAATTAGGTCAAAAAAGGTCAAGCTTCCGGCTTTTCGAAGTCGCAAGATAACTTCGGTCGCTTGTTCACGAATGCTGACTGCTGGCGCATGAAGATGGGTAAGTCCAATTCCAGGGATTTCCCTAGGGGTAAATACCTCTTGCGATAGCGCATGAAACTCTTCGAGGGTCATGGTCCAGACAAGCTCTGGGGTGCTTTCGCGGAACCTGGTTTCGATTGGAACATCTCTAGCAACACGGGTTGATTCCATATCAATCCTGGTTGCGAACCAGCCAGATACTTCCTTGAACGCCTTGTACTGCAGCAACCTTGCAAACAGAAGATCTCTTGCTTCCAGCAGGGCAACATCTTCTGCGTCAACAAGCTCTCCCTTTGGAAGCAAGGAGACGATCTTTAGATCCAGCAAGGTGGCAGCAATAACCAGAAACTCGCTGGCTTGTTCCATCTCTTCGTGTTCGTCAAGCTGCTTTACATACTGAATGAATTCATCAGTTACGCGGCTGAGTGAAATCTCAGTGATGTCGAGCTCGTGCTTGGAAATAAGTGACAACAAGAGGTCAAATGGACCCTCGAAGTTACTGAGCTTAAGCGCAAAACCTTTATCCTTTTCGGGTTCTAGGACCTCGAGGTTATGGGGCGTTGCCACGAGACACTAACTCTCTTGCCACGGTGCGGTAATACTCGGCGGCATCTGATGTTGGGGCAAATTCCGTAATTGGAACAGCGGCAATTGTGGCATCTGGGAACTTCACGGTGCGGTGCACGATGGTGTCAAAAACCTGATCGCCAAACGCTTCATACAATCTTTCAACTACTTCCCTAGCATGCAGAGTTCTCGGGTCATACATCGTGGCCAAGATGCCATCAAGCTTTATTGCTGGATTCAAGCGGTCTCGCACCTTTTCAATGGTTTCAATCAAAAGAGCTACGCCACGCAAAGCAAAGAACTCACAGTTCAGTGGAATCAAAACACCGTGGGCTGCAGTTAGGGCATTCACGGTCAAAAGTCCTAGCGAGGGCTGGCAGTCAATGATTACAACGTCGTAGTTGTCAGTAACTGGTCTAAGCACTCGAGCCAGAATCTGTTCCCTAGCAACCTCGTTGACTAGTTGAACCTCAGCTGCGGATAGGTCGATGTTCGCTGGTATAACATCCAAGTTTTTTACGCCGGTAGGCAAGATCACATCTTGAACTTTTAGGTCTTTTTCAACCATGAGATCGTAAATTGTTTTGATGTCGTGGGCCACAACCCCTAGCCCTGCTGAGAGCGCACCCTGTGGGTCGAAGTCAACTAGCAATACTTTGCGGCCATAGCCTGCAAGTGCTGAAGCTAGGTTGATTGCCGTGGTGGTTTTACCCACGCCACCTTTTTGATTACACATCGCAATGATTCTTGCGGGACCGTGACTTTGCAGGGGTGCGGGGGTGTCAAAAACCGGCCTCTTAGCTGGTCGCTGTGCCATGAATCCTCCCGAGCTAATAGCCTACCCGCCCGATGCGACCGCTATTTCCTGGCCCTTGGGTGGCTGGTAGCGTAAACCTCTCGCAGGGCATCGACTGTCACAAGCGTATAAATCTGGGTAGTGGCAACCGAAGAGTGACCCAGCAGTTCTTGCACGACTCGAACATCAGCCCCGCCCTCCAAAAGGTGGGTTGCAAAAGAGTGCCTCAGCGTATGCGGTGAAACTTCAGATTGAATCTTGGCAGCATCGGCACAGTCGCTAATAATCTGCCACGCAGATTGCCTAGATAGTCTGCTACCGCGCTGATTCAAAAACAGAGCAGGAGTGCCTTTACCTTTTTTGACCAGCACGGGACGTACCCTAACCAAATACACCTCGAGGGCGTTCTGGGCGTAACTTCCGACCGGAACAATTCGCTCCTTGGACCCCTTTCCAAACAGTCGAATCATGGTTGGGTCCACGAGGTCATCTAGGTTCAGTGCGGTTAGTTCGCTGATTCTGGCCCCAGTTGCATACAGCAGCTCCAGAATTGCCCGGTCGCGAATTCTCGCTAGATCAGGTTCTCCGGCTTCTATTTTCTTTGGATCTGGCCCCGAAGCTTCGATTAGCTTCTCAATTTCAGAAATACTAATTGCCTTAGGTAGCCGCTTTGGAAGTTTAGGCGGCTTAACCATCGAGCTTGGATCTCCAGCTGTTATGGATTCAAAGAGCCAGAACCGGTGCAGTCCCCTGACCCCGGCAAGCATTCTTGCCACAGAGTTAGCAGACAGTGCTCCAGATTCCGAGATTGAACTCACGTAGCCGGTGATATGTGACTCCAGAATCTGACAAGGTTCGGAAATCTTTTGCTTATCCAAATAGCCAAGATATGAACTCAGATCTCGCCTATACGCCGAAATAGTGTTCTTAGATAGTCCGCGTTCGATGCTCAGGTGTCGAAGGTAATCATCAACTAGCTGCGCGAGTGTTTTCATTAGCTTCTTAGAGAGTCGTCTTTACTGAGCTGATAGGCCATGATGCCAACCACGGCGCTTGGGCTCATGATTTGACCGTTTAGCACGAGCTTGACAGCCTCCGCTATTGGCACCCAAGACTTAGGCATATCTGCCTCTTCGCCAGTTGCCTCGAAAACCAAATTGGTTTCAGAAAGCTCCATCGCCACAAATATTGTTATCGCCTCGTTGTTGCCACCGGGTGTGGTGTGAAAACTAATCAACTCATACCAGCTAGCTGCATCTAAACCTGCCTCTTCAGCAAGCTCGCGCTTGGCACAATCCAAGAGCGACTCCCCCGGCACATCAAGCAATCCAGCAGGCAATTCCATTAAGAACTTCCCCACCGGTCTTCGATACTGCTTCATTAGAAGCAGTTCCTCTTTCTCATTGAAAGCCAAAACAGCTACCGCACCGGTGTGATCTACGTACTCGCGAGTTAGTTCAACGCCATTGAATTCAAAGGTTTCGGAAACTAGGTCCCAGACCATGCCTTTGTGTAAAAGTGTCTTTTTTATAGACGCAATTTCGACGCTCTGGTCGTTAGGCATCCTTGACCTCAAAGAGTCGGTTGGACTCTTGACGCTCCAGACTTGCCTTAACTAAACCAACAAATAGCGGGTGAGCCTTATTTGGTCTGGATTTGAATTCTGGATGGGCTTGAGTCGAAACATAGTAAGGGTGATCTGTCTTTGACAGCTCAACAAATTCAACCAAGGAGCCATCAGGAGAAGTCCCGGAGATAACCATTCCGCCATCTGTTAGCTGATCCCTGTAAGAGTTGTTTACCTCGTAGCGGTGGCGGTGGCGTTCAGTGACTTCATTGCTGCCATAAACCTCAGCAACAATTGAACCCTTTGAAAGTTTCGCCTCGAAAGATCCGAGGCGCATGGTGCCACCCATTTCACCGGCAGCGAGAATATCAATCTGCTCGGCCATGGTTGCAATCACCGGGTGCTTGGCTTTCGGATCAAATTCTGTTGATGATGCATCTTCTAGGCCCAGGACGTTTCTTGCAAACTCAATAACCATGCACTGCAATCCCAAGCACAAACCAAGAGTTGGAATCTTGTTCTCTCTTGCAAACTTAAGTGCTCCAAGCTTGCCTTCGATGCCTCGAACGCCAAATCCTCCAGGAACACAGATTCCATCGACATCGGAAAGCTGACTTGCAGCACCTTCTTCCGATTCACAAAGGTCGGATGCCACCCAGCGGATGTTGACCTTAGCTTGATGTGCAAAACCTCCAGCTCGCAAGGCTTCGGTTACAGAAAGGTAGGCATCTGGTAGCTCAATGTATTTACCTACCAGGGCGATGGTCACCTCATGTTTTGGTTCGTTCACGGCGCTCAAAACTGAGCTCCACCTGCTCCAGTCAATCTCGCCGGCTTTGAGGCTTAGCGAATTGATGATGTAGGCGTCTAGTCCTTCATTGTCTAAAACAGTAGGGATTGCATAGATGCTTGGGGCATCGGCGGCGTTTACAACAGCCCTAATATCCACGTCACACATCAATGCAATCTTTTTCTTGATTGACTCTGGAAGTGTCCGGTCCGAGCGGCAAACAATGGCATCTGGCTGGATACCTATAGATCTAAGCATTGCTACCGAGTGCTGTGTTGGCTTAGTTTTTAGCTCACCCGATGGTCCTAGGTATGGAACTAGCGATACGTGAACAAAGAACACATTGTCACGACCCACGTCGTGCCTTATTTGTCTGGCGGCTTCCAAAAACGGCTGAGATTCGATGTCACCGACGGTGCCACCAATTTCCGTGATGATTACATCGGGAACTGGCTCTTCGTTAGCCTGCAGTCTCATGCGACGCTTGATTTCGTCCGTGATGTGAGGAATAACCTGAACGGTATCCCCGAGGTACTCTCCCCTGCGCTCCTTGGCAATAACAGTTGAATAAATCTGACCGGTTGTGACGTTGGCAGCTTTTGACAAGTTGATGTCAAGAAATCTCTCGTAGTGACCGATGTCTAGGTCAGTTTCGGTGCCGTCTTCGGTTACGTAAACCTCACCATGCTGAAACGGGTTCATGGTTCCTGGGTCAACGTTTAGATATGGGTCCAGTTTTTGCATCACGACGCGAAGACCGCGTGCTCTAAGGAGATTTCCGAGACTGGCTGCTGTGAGGCCTTTTCCTAATGAGGAGGCAACTCCGCCGGAGACGAATATATGTCTTGTACGCCCCGGATCCACAGTTTCTACCATGGAATTTTAGTTTACTCAGTTTTTGGGTTTAGTCGCAACCAAGCCAAAACGACACGGAAAAAATTTCTAGAGTGACGCCTTTGCCAACTCCAAGAGTTCCTTGGCGTGAGTTTTTCCACTTTCAGATTCACTCAATCCAGAAAGCATTCGAGCTAGCTCTTCCACCACGGCTTCGCCTTCTAGGCGCACCACATCGGTAGCGGTGTATTGATCACTGACGCTTTTTAGAACTCTTAGATGTCTATTGGCAAAAGCTGCCACCTGCGGTAGATGGGTGACAACGATAACTTGGGCGTTTTGGGCCAGGGTAGCTAGCCTCTTACCGACCTCGGTAGCTGCCGCCCCGCCCACACCGGCATCAACTTCGTCGAAAATAAAGGTAGGGGCAAGCTCACTCTTGGCAAGAACTACCTCGATGGCCAACATAATCCTGGACAGCTCTCCCCCGGAGGCACCTTTGCCAAGGGGTCTTGGCTCAGCTCCCGGGTAGGCGCTAAGCAGGATTATCACCTGATCGGCACCGTGTGATCCAAGCTCCGACGAGGGAGTGACTGTCACCTCGAGTGAGGCGCCGGTCATGGCAAGAGCGGCCAGTTCAGCGGTTACCGACTTTGCAAGCTCTGCCGCAGCCTTGATTCTAAGATCTGTGATGGTTTTGGCCAGAGAAATTGCTTGTTTACTCAAGGCTTGCTCCACAGAAGATAGCTCTTGGATTTCCTTGTCGGAAGAATCTAGCTCAAGTAATCTCGCTCCAGAATTTTCCAAGAAAGAAATCACCTCTTCAAGACTTGGGCCATACTTTCGCATCGCGGAGGTTAGATCTGCTCTTCTTTGCTGAATTCTTTCGAGCTCGGCGCTGCCGTCAGAATCTAGCGAAGCTAGGTAACCAGAAATGCTGGCGCTGGTTTCATTTAGTGAGTATCCAATTTCCTTTAGCTGCTCGGCGAGAGCCGCTAGCTCTGGGTCGTGCTCACTTACTGCTTCTAGGGATCGTCTGGCTTTGCCGATCAAAGTTATGGCATCGGATGAATCATCGAAACCTTCACTACTTAGCTGGTTGTGCGATTCGGTAGCTGCAATGCGAAGCTCCTCTAGGTGAGTTAGCTTCGAAGCCTTGTCAGATAGCTCAACGTCTTCTCCTAGTTTTGGATCCAAGGCGGTGAGCTCTTCAACAGCCGATCTAATCTGGTCGGCCTCGCGAGATCTAGCATCCAGCTGGGTAGTTAGCTCAATCAAGCGTGAAGAAGCTTGCTTCCAGTTTGCGAACACTGCCGCGTACTGGTTCAAAACCTTTGCAAGATCATCTCCAGCGAATTGATCCAGTGCCTCGCGCTGCGCGGCCGCTGAGCGCAATCTGATCTGATCGGACTGGCCGTGAACCACCACAAGTTGATCGCCAATTTCAGACAAGATTCCAACCGGAACTGATTTACCAGAAAGTGACGCGCGTGATCTGCCCTCTGCAGAAACTGAACGATTGACCAGTAGCTCTTGGTCATCCAGTTCGATTCCCAGCTCGCGAATTCGCTTCATTGCTGAATCGGCAAGTAACCATCTGCCTTCAACGAAGGCTTGCTCTTGTCCTTTTCGGATAGCAGAAGAATCACTGCGTTCGCCAAGTAATAGTCCAAGCGCGTTTAGCACCATTGTTTTTCCGGCACCGGTCTCCCCGGTTAGAACAGTGAGTCCCGGCCCAAACTCTAGTTTTGCTTCGCTGATGACCCCGAGGTCTCGAATTAGAATCTCTTCAATCACGAGCTAACCCTTTTTTGAATCCGGTCCGCGCCAACCTTCAACCGGTAAAGAGAACTTCTTGACCAAACGGTTTGTGAAAGGTCCTTGATTGATTCTGGCAAGCTTTACGGGCTTGTCTGACCTTCTAACTTCCACGCGGGCACCTGCCGGGAGGTCGGTTGTCCTTCGGCCATCACACCACAGCACACCATGACCAGGAGATCGCTGTAAAACTTCAACAGCCAACAACGAACCCGGACTGATTACAAGTGGTCTTGCAAATAGCGCGTGGGCACTTATTGGCACAAGTAGCAGCGCATCAACCGAAGGCCAGACTACCGGGCCTCCGGCGGAAAAAGCATAAGCAGTTGAGCCGGTTGGCGTGGACATAACGATGCCATCGCAACCGAAACTTGATAGCGGTCTACTGTCTACTTCAACAACGACCTCGAGCATCTTTTCGCGAGCGCTTTTCTCCACTGCCGCTTCGTTGAGGGCCCAGGAGCGGTATACCTCTTTACCCTCTAGTAATACCGAGACATCAAGGGTTAAGCGCTCCTTCACCAGGTAGTCGCGGTTAGCAACTCGCTCGATGGTTGAGCCAATCTGATTTTTCTCGCTCTCGGCTAAGAATCCAACGTGACCCAAATTGATACCCAGTAGCGGAGTCTGAGATTCCCGAACTATTTCGGCAGCTTTCAAGATAGTGCCGTCCCCGCCAAGCACTACTGCTAGCTCGAGCTCGGTTTCTTGACAGTCGGATCCAAGTTCAAGAACTTGTTCCATGGTCTTTGTTGCCTCGCCGGTAGCAACCTTTTTGGTTTCGGTTAGTTGCTCTTTGGTCATAACTGGAATGATTCCGGCAGCCAGCAGTGCTTTTGCTGATTCTAAGGTTGCAACAATTGCTTCATCCCTGGCGGTATGGGAAACCAGCAGAACTAGACGTTTTGCGCTCATTTTCCCTCCCTAGCCAGTTTTTCAATTCTCTCAGTCCATTTTGACTGATTTGGTCGCTCGGAACTAGCAACCCAGATTAGATACTCGATGTTCCCGTGGGTGCCAGGTAGCTCTGAACGCTCTAATCCAAGCACCCCAAGTCCTAGTTCGTTACAACAATCCACAACCTGCTTGATAGCTTGGGCCCTAAGTCTGTGATCCGACACTATTCCAGAAGCAGATAAAGACTGCTTTCCAACCTCAAACTGGGGCTTTATAAGTAGTACAAAATCAGCCTTAGGAGCCACCTTTGCTAGAGCCGATAGCACCAAGGTGACTGATATAAAGGAGAGATCCGCAACCACCAGCTGAAACTCTAGGTCTGCAATTCCAGTGAGCTCGCGAAGCTCAGCCATAGTCACCTCGCGGGCATTGATGCCTTCAAAAGATAGCACCCTTGGGTTTGTTTGTAATTCAGGGGCTAATTGGTCGTGACCTACGTCAATGGCGACAACTCGGCTTGCTCCGTATCTTAGTAAGACGTCGGTAAAGCCTCCCGTGGAGGCTCCAACATCCAGCGCACACTTGCCAACTACATCTATTTCGGCAAATTTTTCTAGCGCTCCTTTGAGCTTTAGACCTGCTCTCGAGACATACTCGTCTGCCGCAATGACAACTATCTGTGCTTCGATGTCAACTAATTGACTGGGTTTAGTTAGTTCTCGTTCGCCAATGAAGACTCTGTGGGCTTTTACCAGGTCAGCTGCGTGACCTCTGGATCTTGCAAGCCCAATGTTTACAAGGTGCGAATCGATTCGAAGATTACTCAGTTTCTTGTGGCCTGTTATCAGAAATCATGGCTTCGAGCTTTAATCTGATGGCTTCGAAGGCTGCAGGTTGCTCGGCAAGAGGCAATTCACGTGCGCTGGATATCTCAACAGCGAGTTGGTCCAATAGCTCCGACATGATCACCTTTCCTTTGTTACTAGCTTATTCGTATAACGCTTGCTCGACATCGAGGGTATGTATAGGTGCCCCACTATCCCAGATAGTCAAACAAGCGCACTTTAGAGCTTTCAATGACTTCGGGTCTCCGTAGCTCACAACAACCTTTTGACCTAGCAGCTCAACCTCGGCGCTACCTAGTTTGTAACCACGCTTTGTTTTTGTGGGTTGCTGGTAGCCAGCTAATAGCTCCTTGAGGGTTCCAAGAATATAGGTCGGCCTCGAGTCAGACTTTGCGGCCAATAGCTCTTTGCGGGTAGTCACACCCGTCATCACAAGAGCCGAGCCGATACCTGATCTATTGGCCCCCATCACATCGGTATCTAACCGGTCGCCAACATAGACCGCGCTCGACGTTCCAAACTGCGACAGTGCCGTTTCAAAAATTGCTTTTTCCGGTTTACCTGCAACAACCGGTAGTTGTCCAACTGCGGTGTGAACTGCAGACACAAGCGTGCCGTTGCCCGGAGCAAGACCTTCTTCTCTAGGAATAGTCCAATCTTGGTTGGTGGCTACCCACTTAGCGCCCTGCTGAATTGCATAACTAGCCTCAGCCAACTGTCTCCAGCCAACCGATGGATCAAAACCTTGAATAACAGCAGTTGGTGAATCCTTGCTTGATTCGACGATTTCGAATCCCGCAAGTAAAACATTTGAACGAAGTCCCTCGCCGCCAACCACCAGCACTTTTGATCCGGCAGGAACAATCTGTTGCAGAAGGCCTGCTCCCGCCTGGGCTGAAGTGATGACATCTTCAGCTTTTAGCTCCAAACCAAAAGATCTAAGCTGCTCGGCAATTGCTTCGCTTGTTCTAGATGCATTGTTGGTTACGTAGCCAACTTGGATTCCTTTGGCCTGAAGTGCGGTTATCGATTCAACGGAATCAATGATTGCGCGGCCACCTTCATAGATGACACCGTCTAAGTCCAAAAGTAGAGTTTCGAATTTGTCTAGTACCTTAGCGGCCACGAGGTGCACCTCGTCGTTCGCCGCCTGGATTATCAAATCCCCTGCGGGGTTTCCCGGAGTCGCGGCTACCAGAACTAGCCCTACCGAAAGGTTTTCTTGTTCCATCGTCAGATGAAGTCCGCGCAGGCCTGTCGGCTAACTTCGGAATTTCAATTTCTTCAATTATTTCTAGAACATCTTCTGGCTTGCCAGCAAGAGCAATTTCCGCACGCTTTGCTAAATCAAACCATTTCTTGGCGTCGTCTTTGCGACCAAGTAACTCAAGAGTGTCGGCATAGGCGCGAAACAGTGGTGGCGAGTAGGAAAAGACCTTGGCTGGGTTTAGCTCTGGAATTTCAAGTTCTGCCAAGGCAAGCTCGTTTTCACCAAGATCCAGTCTTGCTCCACTAGTAACGATTGCCAGGTTCACTCGTACAGCTGGGGTCAGCTTCTTGCGGTCTACCTCGCGGGCCATCTTTAGGGCACGATCTGGTCTGTTCATGCCTCGCTCTGAGTCAACTATTAGCGGAATCTGATCATTTGATGCTGAAATTCTGCGGTGGGCCAATAACTCTCGAAGCGCCAGGGTGTAATCGCCAACGGTATACGCCGTTACTCCAACAGTTTCTCGAACTATGGCAATTCTTCCCGCTCGCCTAGCTGCTGCCAGTGCGTGCTTGTGCGCAAGCTCTGGATCTTGCTCAATCAATAGATTCACCATTGCAAGATGTCTTGCCACCATTTCGGCGTTTTCTGGTGTGAGAGTTTTCAGTTGCACACGGACCCCAAGATCAACATCATCTGGAGTTATGGCATCTGGAATTACAGGAGATTTCTCACGATTTGGATCGCGGGTTCGCTCAACTAGTTGCTGCCAGTCAGGTCTTTCTGATTCTGGCTCTTGACGCGCTGCGCGGCCCGATGGTCGAGAGCGTTCAGGACGCGAAGGCCTTGGCCTTTTGTCTCTGTCATCGTTCATGAGCAACTTGTCCTTAAATGAAGATGGTCACCAACATACATTGGTGACCATCTCCTAAATTAAGTCCGGCGGTGTCCTACTCTCCCACAAGGTCACCCTTGCAGTACCATCGGCGCAGGAGGTCTTAGC